>JAITNX010000039.1 GCA_031290235.1 Synergistaceae bacterium
ATGATGCCTCAAACGCCGTGGAGCGCTCAGCTTAACAGGTCTTTTTACTTAGCGCCTAAGCTCGATGACGTGCGTGTGAAGTTGACCTGCGTGAGCGACGGCAAAATTTGGGAGTTCTCAAAGGAGAATAACGCGTATTCAAAAGAGGGCCGCTATTTTAACGTCGATTTGCGGTTACAGGTCGGCGATGAGCAAACACGGCCCACAATTATTTTTCGCCCGGAGGGGATCGAACATTATATCGGCGAATATCAAGTATCGATATCCGGAATCAGGAACGCTGGCGGAGCGAATACCACTTTGGAGTACAGCGTCAATTTCTTTGATATGAATTTCACACTCGATCCGCAAAAAGACATCACCAACTGAGGAGAAATTTTTGAGACACCGAACCTTCTATATCAGCTCGCTCCATATCGCGTTGCCGACCCGCAATCCTTTGGGGGTCAGGCGCGCTCGCGTCTCGCTGCGCTCGATCAGGGACGATGGGAATTTTTCCAGCTCTTTTTTTATTTCCTTCGCGGAATCCTCCCCATGCCGGGCCGTAAAACTTCCCCAGTCGATCCCGCCGCTGGTTCTCAGCGCCAGCACCGCGGCCTGGCGCGCTGCCCGCTCGTCGTCGAGGCGTTCCTCATATACTGCCGCGCTTCCTTTGTCCTCTATCATCTTGACGTACTCGTCGAGGCCTGGCGCGTTCATCCGTCTCGTCCCGCCGCGGCAGCTCCAGGCGGACGGGCCTATTCCAATGTACTCCTCGTCAGCCCAGTAGTTCAGGTTGTGCCGGCTCTCGTTTCCATGGAGCGCGAAGCTCGCCACCTCGTATTGTCCGTAGCCGGCTCTCGGGAGTCTCCACTGCGCGTATCTGTATTGAGCGTAGCCGTCAGGGAGGTCGAAATTTTTTTTCGCAAAGGGAGTTCCAGGCTCTATCGAGAGCTGGTATACCGATATGTGATGAGGTCTTAGCGCGAGCGCCGCGCCGAGCGACGAGGCCCAGTCCCGCAGCGTTCCTCGCGGCAGTCCGAACATGAGGTCGAGGGAGACCGAGAACCCGGCGTCAATACATGATCTGACGGCGTCATTCGCCTGGTCAGCCCCGTGAATCCTCCCCAGGAATTTCAGGTCCCCGTCCAGGAAGCTCTGCGCTCCAACGCTGACCCTGTTCACTCGCCATGCGCTCCACAGAGCTATATGTTCTTCGGTGATGGATCCTGGGTTTGCCTCGAGCGTTATTTCTGCGTCGTCCGCTAAAATAAACGATCTGTCTATCGCTTCGGTCAAGGTTTTCCATGATTCCACGGAGAGGGCCGACGGCGTCCCGCCGCCTATGTAGAGCGTCTTTAAAACTCCGGCCTCCGGCGAACGGAGCGCCGCCTCCCCCGCCGTGGCGCGGATGTAAAGCTCCTCGTCCCCGTTTCGCTTCACCGCGCTTTTGAAGGCGCAATAGGGACACTTCGACTCGCAGAACGGAACGTGAATGTATACGCTACTTGTCCTCATCCCCGGAGACGTCCATGAAGGCCATGAACGCCTCCTGCGGTATGGAGACGCGCCCTATCTGTTTCATGCGCTTCTTGCCCTCCTTCTGCTTCTCCAATAGCTTGCGTTTTCTGGTGATGTCGCCGCCGTAGCACTTGGCGAGGACGTCCTTGCGAAGGGCCTTGACGTTGACCCGGACTATTACCTTTTTGCCGATTGCGGCCTGTATTGGGACCTCGAAGAGCTGCCTTGGGATGAGTTCCTTCAGTTTTGACGCGACGGCGTGTCCCCTGTGAAAAGCCGAGTCCCTGTGGCAGATGAAGCTGAACGCGTCGACCGGCTCATCCTGAATGAGAATGTCCACCTTCACGAGGTCGGAGGGCTTGTAGCCGATGTGTTCGTAGTCGAGTGACGCGTATCCGCGCGTGCATGACTTCAGTCTGTCGTGGAAGTCCATTATGAACTCGGCGAGCGGCAGATCATAGACTAGCCTGACCCTTTCAGGCGTTATGTAGTCCATGCTGACATACGTCCCGCGCTTCTCCTGGCAGAGCTGAATGCACGGGCCGACGTAGCCGTCGGGCAAAAATGCCGTGACCCGGATGAATGGCTCCAACACCTGCTCCTGTCTGACCACGTCCGATGGAAAGTCGGACGGGCGATGCGCCTCGATTGTCGAGCCATCCGTGAGTTTCAGCTGGTATATGACGTTTGGAGCTGTCGCCACGAGTTCGACGCCGAACTCGCGATACAGCCGTTCTTTGGCTATCTCCATGTGCAGCAGGCCGAGAAAGCCGCAGCGGAAGCCGAAGCCGAGCGCGGCGGAGGACTCCGGCTCGAACGTGATGGCGGAGTCGTTGATCTGGAGCTTTTCCAGGGCTTCGCGCAGGAAGTTTATCTCCTCCCTCTCTATGGGGTAGAACCCGCAGAAGACCACTGGCTTTACCCTCTTGTAGCCAGGCAGTGGGACCGGCGCCGGCCTGCTGGCATCCGTGATGGTGTCGCCTACCCCGGCGTCTGTAAGGGATTTTATCCCGGCCGCGATGTAGCCGACCTCGCCTGGACCCAGGCGGTCTGTCGTATGCATCATCGGCGTGAAGACTCCGACCTCCTCGATATCGAACGTCTCTCCGGTCGCCATGAAGGCTATGGATTTGCCGGTCTTGAGTTCGCCGTCCACGACTCGCACATAGCTTATGACGCCCTTGTAGTTGTCGTAGACAGAATCGAATACCAGCGCCCTGAGCGGCGCCTCCCCGTCTCCCTTGGGCGGGCGGATATCCCGGACGATTCGCTCGAGTATCTCGTCTATTCCAGTGCCGTCCTTTGCGCTCGCAAAGACCGCGTCAGTCGCGTCTATCCCTATGACCTCGTCTATTTCCTTCGCCACCCTCTCCGGCTGGGCCGAAGGAAGGTCGATCTTGTTGAACACGGGCACCAGGTCCAGGTTCTGTTCCACGGCGAGATAGGCGTTCGCCACAGTCTGAGCCTCGACTCCCTGGGCCGCGTCCACGACGAGTATGGCCCCCTCGCAGGCCGCCAGGGAGCGGGAGACCTCGTAGTTGAAGTCAACGTGCCCGGGCGTGTCGATGAGGTTCAGGATATAGTCCCGGCCGTCCTTGGCTTTGTAGTTCATGCGGACAGGCACGAGCTTGATCGTTATGCCGCGCTCGCGCTCCAGCTCCAGCATGTCCAGGAGCTGAGCCTTCATGTTGCGGCTCTCCACAGTATGGGTGTTCTCAAGAAGCCTGTCAGCCAGCGTCGACTTTCCGTGATCGACGTGCGCTATTATGCTGAAGTTCCTTATCCTGTTAAGGCTCTCGCCGTTTTCCGTATGACTCATCCTCCCCGTATTCAGAAGCAGGCGCTCGCCGCGCGTAAAATCCCAGCATCATCCATCATTTTATCCGATTTACCCGGGAATGTACAATGCGGCCTATCTGGTGATACAATATCCTAATTCGCGCCGCAACTGACGGCGGACAAGTTTTTTTGCGTGAATGTACAATGGCCTCTCTGGCGAGCCGGGGTATATTATTGTCATATAATAATGTACGGTGAGACAATAGCGAGGAGGCGGAGGAATAATCATGAGCAGGAGACACGGCGGTTTTACACTGGTCGAGATAATGGTTGTCGTGGTTATAATAGGGCTTCTGGCGGGAATAGTTGGTCCGCGCATACTGGATCAGCTGAATGAGGCAAAGGTCAAGACGACAGGGACTCAGATAGCCAATCTGGGGCAGTCGTTGGAACTCTTTCATCTGGACAACGGTTTCTTTCCCACGACGGCGCAGGGGTTGAAGGCGCTTATCGAAAAGCCGAACATACCGCCTGAGCCTAAGAACTACAAGAGGGGTTATCTCAACACGAGCGAATTGCCAAAGGACGGCTGGGGCAACGACTTTATCTACAGATGCCCCGGAGAGAGGAACGATTACGATATAATATCGCTTGGCGCCGACGCCAAGGAGGATGGAGAGGGCTTCAACGCCGATATCATAAACAAATGAGAACGAACGCCGGGGGCGAGATTGTCTCCGGTGTGGCCGCACGCGGAACGCGCGCCTGCCGCCAGTTTCGGGGGGACGATCTGTCATGCACAATAGTGAAAAACTCCAGAAGCTCCTGGAGGTCATAAGGGATGAGATATTGCCCCTGACAGAGTCGGAGGTGCAGAGGGGAAATCACGTATTCGGGAGTGCCATATTGAGGTCTGACACTCTGACGTCAGTCATGGCAGGCTCTGATAACCGCGTTGAAAACCCCCTCTTTCACGGGGAGATAGACGCCCTGAACAGGTTCTTCAAACTTCCGGTGAGGCCCCAGGCAAAGGATTTGATATTCCTCTCGATAGAGGATCCATGTCCAATGTGCGCGTCTGCCATAGCGTGGGCCGGTTTTAAAGAGCTGTGGGTTCTATTTGGACACAAGGACGTGGAGGCGGATTTTTCGATGCCGTCAGCGGGCGTCATGTACCGCGAACTCTTCGGAGTGGATGGGATCCGTTTGGATAACCTGTTCTACAAAAAACACAGCCTGAGGAAGGCGGTCGCGGCCCTTCCGGAGGAAGACGAACTCAACGGGATCTTGAACGGCATTATCGAACGATACTACGCCATGGAGGTCAAACCCTTCGAATATCCAGGCGCCTGAGAGCCGGGCCGCCATGAATCTTCTAATTCTAATTCCAAGTCAAACGCGCATCCTGCGCGCTTGACTTGGAAAAGCCGCAATGCTGCGCATTGCGCGGCGCGACATCGTGTCGCGCATTCCAATTTTGAGTCAAATAAAAGC
>JAITNX010000042.1 GCA_031290235.1 Synergistaceae bacterium
TGATTGACCGGGCTGATGATCCTGTTCGTGTGATCGTTCCCGTCAGCTTTGCGGGATATCCGGTGGACATATCCAGTTTTCGGGGGCTGGCCGCGCGCAGTGGAGCGGTTATAGTGGAGGACGCGTCGCACGCCCTTGGGGCGGAGAGAGGAAGACGCAGGGTGGGGCAGGAGGCTGATATGACGATATTCAGCTTTCATCCAGTGAAACATATAACTACGGCTGAGGGTGGAATGGTCGTCACCGACTCCGATGAGTTTGCCCAAAAACTCAGGCGCTTCCGCACGCATGGCATAGTGAAGTCGCCGGAGGATTTCAAGAGGCCGTATAACGGGCCATGGGACAACGACATGGTAGAGCTTGGATATAACTATCGCTTGACCGACTTGGCGTCGGCGCTGGGTTGGAGCCAGTTGAAGAGGATCGATTATTTTTTGGCGAGGCGCAGGGAGATTGCCGCCATGTACAGGGAAATGCTGTCGGGAGTGAAGGGGGCTGAGTTGCCGCCGGACAGCCCAGGACACGCGTATCACCTCTTCCCGATATGGGTGAATGCCGAAAAGAGGAGAGATGTCTTCCTGAAACTGAGGGAATCTGGAATAGGCGCGCAGGTTCACTATGTGCCGCTCCACCTCCACACGTTCTACAGAGAGTCGTTTGGATTCATGGAGGGCCAATTCCCCAACGCCGAGGCGTACTCCGCGGGGGAGATATCATTGCCGATATTTCCAGATATGAGTAACGAGCACGTAACAATCGTGGTGGAGAAGCTCGAGGAGGCGCTGGCGTAACTTTTTAAAAATTTCAGTCCAGCGTGAATAACCATCGATGAGTGAAAAAATAAATGTCTATTTCCAGGAGATCTTTATATTAACAATGTACAGTTTGGATATACTAAAAAAATATCTGCCAAATAGGAATAAGTCAATAAGTATTTATACTTGGACACTAAGAGCGAACGCTAGTACAATTACAATTGCAAAGGGATTTCGTGCGGAGCGGTTTGTGCTGTACGGACCTTTAGGACTGAGGAGGTTTTTGCGGTATGCGTGAGATGAGGAAGTTTATGGGGATTTTTTTCACCTCGCTGTTCCTTGTGGTCCTCACAGTGGGGAATGTAATGGCGGCGGAGGAGAAAGTCGGCGGCGTAGACCCCCAGAGTTTGGTCTTTCAACACCCCCAGTATGAACAAGTTATGAAGCAGCTCAAGGACATAGCGGAAGCAAAGGATCAGGAGGCCAGGGCCGCGATTGCCAAGGAGAGCGACAACAACAAAAAGGCCGAGATTTTTCAGAAGATGCGGATGGAGGTAGCGGAAGAGGAGCGTAAATTGATGCAGCCGATCTTCAAGGATATAGAACTGGCAATACGCACCGTCGCCGCGGCCAAGAACGTCACAGTTGTCGTGGACAAGGCGGCGCTCCTTTTCGGTGGGATAGACATCACGGAGGACGTGGTGCAGGAAATTAAGAGGAGAAGCGCGAGCGGCGGCTAGAGACCGGATTACCGGCAGCCACGTTTAAGAATTGACTGACCCCGGCCTGTAGGCCGGGTTTTTTTGGAGGTGCGGCGTATGTCGGAGTTGAAATTGAGCGCGGAGAAGATGGAGATACCGGAGGACTGCAACATAATCGTAGGGCAGAGCCACTTCATAAAAACTGTAGAGGATCTGTTCGAGGCCTTGGTGACGTCCTCGACCTCCCTTTCCTTTGGTATAGCTTTTTGCGAGGCATCGATAGAGAGACTTGTCCGCAGGGACGGAAACGACCAGGCGCTTGTGGAATGCGCCGTTCGCAACGCCCTCAAGATAGCGGCGGGACACTCGTTCGTAATCGTCATAAAGAATGGGTATCCCATTAACATAATGAACCGCATAAAGGCTGTCCAGGAGGTCTGTGCCGTATACGCGGCTACAGCGAACCCGCTGGAGATCCTTGTGGCGGAGAGTGAGAACGGGCGGGGCATAATAGGCGTTATCGACGGCGGAACGCCGCTGGGAGTAGAGGACGAGTCTGGCGCGTCGTGGAGGAAAAACCTTCTGCGCAACGTCATAGGCTACAAGAGATAGGGCAAAGACACAGAAGAGACTCTGGTGAAAAAATATTTTGTCGCGGGGCTTGCCCGCACTGTTGTGGTTTGCTCTTCCATTGAATAGATTGAAGCGCGGGCAAATAGCCGCGCTTTGTGGTAAAATATTAAAAATTTCTGGCGTTTTACAGCAAAGGGGGGTGGTCGCCTAGATGACGACAACGAGACGAAGGCGAACCGGAAGGCCGGCTCGCGCCGGCGGGGTCGGAAGGAACGCGGAAGGCGAAGGCAGCAAAGGCGGTAAAAAATCCGGTTTGCGAATAATCCCGCTCGGGGGACTGGGTGAGATTGGAAAGAATATAACTGCCATCGAGTTCGGCGATGATATCATAGTTATAGACTGCGGACTGAAATTTCCGGAGGAAGAGATGCTGGGCATCGACTTTGTGGTGCCGGATACGGCTTATCTTGCTGAAAACAAAGACAGAATCCGCGGGGTTTTTTTGACCCACGGGCATGAGGATCACATTGGGGCGGTGCCGCTGGTTTTACCTACGCTCGACGTTCCGATCTACGGCACGGCCCTGACGATCGCTTTGATCGAGAGCAAAATGCTGGACGCGCACGTCGCGTATAAGCCATCCTATAATCATGTGTGGGCCGGGCAGAATATAAAGGCCGGCTGCTTCGAGGTCGGTTTTATCCGCGTGTGTCACTCGATACCGGATAGCCTCGCCATTTATGTCAGGACTCCTATGGGGATTGTACTGCACAGCGGAGACTTCAAGATGGACATGACCCCGATAGGCGACAACGCGACGGATCTGTCGGCGCTGGCGGAGCTTGGACGCGAGGGCGTACTGCTCCTCCTGTCCGACTCCACGAACAGCGAGCGGGAGGGATTTACTCCGTCGGAGTCCACCGTTGGGCGCACCTTCGAGGAAATATTCAGGCTGCACAAGGATCGCAGGATTGTCATAGCGTCGTTTGCCAGCAATCTTTACAGGGCACAGCAGGTCCTCAACACGGCGGCACGCTTTAACAGAAAGGTGATGCTCGTTGGGCGCAGCATGTTGTCATACATAGAACTAGCCCAGAAACTTGGCTATATCGATGTACCGGAAGGCCTCCTGGTTACGTCTCCCGAAGCGGATTCCATGTTGCCCAATCGCATGGTGGTGCTGACGACCGGCAGTCAGGGCGAGCCGTTCTCCGGACTCGTCCTGATGAGCAAAGGGGCCCATAGGCAGATACGGCTCGGGGCCAAGGATCTGGTCGTTATCTCGGCTTCCCCGATCCCCGGCAACGAGAAACTAGTCAGCAACACTGTGAACAGGCTCTTTGCCTGCGGGTGTGAGGTCATATACGAACGCAGCAGCGCCATCCACGTCTCCGGCCACGCATCCAGAGAGGAACAGAAGATGCTGATCTCTGTCGTGAAACCGAGGTACTTCATGCCGGTCCACGGCGAGTACAGACATTTGGTGCGCCACGGCCAGCTTGCCAAGGAGATGGGCATACAAACCAAGAACGTATTCATCCTGCAGAATGGGGACGTGTTGACGTTCGACCCGGACGGCAAAGTGAGGCTTGGGGACAAGGTGCACTCCGGCGCCATCCTGGTGGATGGGATGATGTTGGGCGAATTCGAGGGCAGTCTGCTGCGCGAGAGGAAGGAACTCTCGGAGAGCGGCCTCATAACCGTCTCGCTCGTGCTGGACGGGGAATATCGGCTGGCAGCCCCAATACAGATAGACAGCAGAGGGTGCATATATGGCCTCGATGAGGAAAATATGAGGCCTGACGTGGAGCTCTCCATAGAGAGGGCGCTCGAGTCGGTCAGGTCAGGCGCTGTGGAAAAAACCTCGTTGCAGACTGAGATAAGGAAGGGGATAAGAGACGTCCTGAGCCGGAATTTCAGGGCTTATCCATCGATATTGCCGCTTGTCACGCTCATCGGCGCGGTTGGCGCGGGCCCGACGGCGCGTCCTGTTCAAAAGAGGAAGCGAGGCAGGCCCAGGGGGTCTAAGAAGCTTCAGCAGGCGTGATGGCGGGTCATGTCGCATGAAGCGTTACAAATAGAGGATGGCGATGCAATGACACAGAACGACATCAACGCGTCTCATGGTCTTGTCTCACCGCTGACGCAGGGGGAGAATATATCTTGTCCATTCAGAATGTATTGACGCTGCTGGGCGGCGTCTCCTTCCTCATATTCGGGATAAAGATAATGGGAGACGCTTTCCAAGACCTGGCAGGGGACAGGATGAGGCGACTTATCGCGTCCCTGACCAGCTCGCCGATAAAGGGAGTTGCGGCCGGGGCCATAGTGACGATCATGATACAGAGCAGCAGCGCCACGACGGTCATGGTCGTGAGCTTTGTTCACGTGGGCCTTATGACGCTGGCTCAGGCCTTCAGCGTCATAATGGGGGCAAATATAGGAACGACGATAACGGCTCAGCTGATATCCTTCAGCATAGCGAAGTACTCCATACTGGCCGCCGTGGCAGGCGCGGTGCTGACGATAAAGGGAGGGGACCTCAGAAATAAGCAGCTCGGCTACGGGCTTGTGGGGTTTGCCATGCTCTTCGTTGGCATGGGAATGATGCAGGAGGCCATGAGCTTCCTGCAGAGCAGGGAGGATCTCTTTATAATAGTGAACAACAACCCTATTGCCGGCCTGCTGGTGGGGGCCGGTGTGACGATGGCGGTGCAGGCGAGTTCCGCCACTGTCGGTCTGACGATGGTAATGGCCTCTCAAGGCCTGCTGGAGGTTCCAGCCGCGATTGCCATTATTCTGGGGGATAACATTGGCACGACAATCACGGCGGTCCTCGCCTCAATTGGGGGCAACAGGGCAGCAAAGCAGGCCGCCGCCGCGCATGTGTTGTTCAACGTCCTGGGAGCCGTGATTATGATGTTCGCGCTGACCCCATACTCCTGGCTGGTGGCCCAAACCTCCAATGATATAGCGCGCCAGGTGGCCAACGCCCACAGCCTTTTCAACATAATCAACACCTGCATCTTCCTGCCTTTTATTCGGCCATACACGGCTCTTATCAGCAGAATAGTCCCAAACGACGCGGGAGGGCCGCCGCTGGCCGAACAGGGGGCGAGATACCTCGACCCCAACCTCATTACCGTCTCCCCCGCCGCGGGAGTTGATGCGGTGCGCAAGGAAATGGTGCGCCTCGGCAGGATTGCCGCGGGGATGATCAGGGACTGCTACAAAATGATAGTAGATGGAGAGACGCGCCTCATGCCTGACATCCTCATGACAGAGAAAACCATCGACGACCTGACTCATGAGATAGTCCGCTATGCCACTGAACTTGGGCAGAAGGTCCACTCGGCCGACCTCTCCGTGCTTCTTAACTCATGCATCAGCGGCGTCGGAGACATAGAGAGGATGGGGGATCACGCGGAGAACATCGTCGAGATGGCCCAGTTCATGCTGGACAGGAAACAGAAGTTCTCGGAGAAGGCCCTTATGGAATGCAGGGAGATGTTCGATCTGGTGATAGAATCGGTCGAAAAGTGCATCTCTGCCCTTGAGAACGAGGATATAGCGATGGCCGAGGAGGTTTTCGACCTCGAGCCCAAGGTCGATCAGATGGAGCGGATACTCCGCGCGAGGCATATCGAAAGGCTGAACAGCGGAAAATGTCCTCCTGACGCCGGGATAGTTTTCATAGACATATTGAGCAACCTGGAGAGGGTGGGAGATCACGCCCGCAATATCTCCTACATAGTCAAGGATATAAAGAGGCTCGGAAAGCAAGTGGCGAAGTAATATGGACTCCAATTCTCTGATCCTCGGCCTCGTTCAGGGACTGACGGAGTTCCTGCCCGTTAGCAGTTCAGGGCATCTCGGGCTGACTAGAGCGATTATCGGTTCGGAAGGTCCTGTCCTCGCATACGATCTCATCCTTCATATCGCCACGCTTCTCGCGGTCGTCATATATTTTGCAACTGATATATTCTATCTCCTGGCGGAGTGGATTTACGGTTTCTTCAACAAAAACGCGCGGAGCTGGGTTGGCTGGCGCTTTGGGTGGGCTGTAATAGCCGGGTCGGCCATAACCGCTCCGCTTGGCGTGCTGCTCAAGCCCTATTCCGAGGCTGCTTCCGTGAATTTGATGTGGCTCGGCGGCGACTTCTGGATTACGGCGATTCTGCTTGCCTCCGTAAGGTTCATAAACGTGAGGGAGGGGAATTTGAAATTGAGCAATGGCGCATTCGTCGGTTTAATGCAGGGAATTGCGGTTATGCCAGGAATATCGCGCTCCGGCGCTACTATATGGGCCGGGATGGTGACAGGGCTGTCGCGCGGCGAGGCGTTCAGGTTCTCGTTTCTCCTGTCCGTGCCGGCAATAATCGGGGCCGCTCTCTACGAGGGGCGGGATCTCGGCGGATATGGGGCGTTTGCGGCGGCTTTGCCGGACGGCTGGGTGACCGGGGCAGTGGCTGCTTTTTTGGCTGGAATGATCTCCCTGATCCTGCTCCGCAGGCTTGTCATGAGCGAAAAATGGTGGATTTTATCAGTTTACTGTATGCTGCTAGGTACTGTATCCGTGATATTCTCCATAATGGGGGGGTAAGAGCATGGCGTTTCCGGCAGCGAGGAGCTATTCCGCGAGGTGGTTGTTGTTCGCTGCCTGCGTCATACTCGGCACGTTCATCGGCATATTCCTCCAGGGTTTTGCCGCGACGGCGTCCATCTTTCGCGATGTGGTCAGCTTCGGCGCAGGCCTTGGCAAAGTGGATCTGCTGGCGCTGTGGTTCGGTTTTGATTTTGGGTTCCGAATGAACCTCGGGACGTTCCTGGGCGGCGTCGCCGGCTTGTTTCTGGTGAGGCGATAGCCGGTGCGGAGACGTCTTGTGCTGGCGTCCGCCAGCCTCCGCAGAAGGGAGATAATGAAATCCCTGGGGTGGTCATTCATCGTTATGGCCGCGGATATTGACGAGAGCGGGAATGCCGGAGAGACCCCATGCGATATGGCTTTGAGGCTGGCAAGGACGAAGGCCGCGTCGGTGTCGCTCAGGACCGGCAGCGAGTGGACGATAGGCGCCGACACGGTGGTGGACGTTGACGGCGTGGCGTTTGGCAAACCGATGGACAGGGAAGACGCCAGAAGGATGCTCGGAATACTCTCGGGCCGTTCTCACCTGGTCCACACTGGCGTGGCGGTCGCCTCGTCTGGCGAGATCCTGGCGTCCTGCGCAGAGACCACGAGCGTAACATTCGGCAGGCTCAGCGACGGTGAGATAAACGGTTTTGCCGACTCCGGAGACGGCGACGACAAGGCCGGCGCGTATGCCATTCAAGGCAAGGGCGCTTTGCTGGTCGAGCGGATAGATGGCTGTTACTACAATGTCGTGGGTTTGCCCGTCTTCAGGTTGAGCCGTATGCTGGAGGAGATGGAGAATGAAAGATGAGTAAAGCGATGCCCAGGGAATTGGATGATGATATGCAAGATGAGCTGGGAACGAGGTCCGACCACAGGCGAAATGACGACGACGCGCCTCGTGGCGCTTCTTCCCGGCTGGAATGGCTGAAACAGCCGATCTGCTCCGCGGAGCGGTTTTTCTGGGCGGCGTTGATCCTTGCGGTTATGCTGTCGGGTTACGATCTCTCGAGGCGGCTCGGCATAGAGTGGAGTCACAGGGTAGTCGCCATGGTCGTCGAATACAGAGATTTAGTCTCTTTATCCCGTCAGGCAGGAGAGACTCCTGAGTCGGTCTACGCTCAGATGGTCGAGAGAGGCGCGAGGGGCATCACGGTCGCCGAGTTCACTGGGCGTGACCTTGCGTCCGGCGTCATGCCGCTCGAGTATGGCACTTTCTTCTCAGTCCCTCCGCCGACCCGGGCCGGCCTTGACTATCCTCTCGACCGGGCCTCCATTCTTGTGGATTTATCCGAGCGCTTCATGCGTGAGATCGCGGAATACCTTGTTGAAAAAATCCCGTCTGCGCGGAGACATAAGGTCATGGGACAGAACCCAAGAAGGGAGCAGATACTGATCGTCCTGCCATATTCGATGGACGAACTCGTCGATTATGGACTGCTGCCTGACTTCGAAGCCCTGGAGTTTGCTGGGGCGTCCGGAACCGCGTCGATATTCCGGCCGGCGCCAACCATGGGGGCGGATGGTGCAAGGACAGCGGCGGCGATTGCCTGGCTCAAAAGAATGTATCATTCAGTCTCGTGCATTCTCCCGTCGGGAACAGTCGTGGCGGGATATCCGGATCTTGCGCCGGTAGCGCATACTCTCAGAGATTCGAACATCCCGGTGGCCCAGGCTGAGTTCGTGCGCCAGATAGGCTTGTCAGAGTTGCTTTCGCTCATGAATCCTCGCATAATACCACTTCACAGCATAGCGAGGGATGAACTGATAGGCCGCAGGCTGAGCAGGGACCAGGTCGTGGAGAGGATGGTCCGGGCTGTTCATGAGAGGTCCATTCGAGTCCTCCTGACGAGGCCTTATGAAATTTACAACACTGGAAGGCTGCCGGCTTTACTGGAGGACATGGGAAAAATCCACGATTCACTGAGTCAGCGCGGCTACTCGTTCGGGTGGCCCAGGGCGATGCCGAGGTTCCACGCGTCGGCTCTGGCGTCAATGGGGTTCACCCTCGTGTTTCTGGTCTGCACTCTTTCATTCGTCCGTAGATACTTCGAATTTGGAAGGCCTCAGGTCAACAGAGTCGAGTGCGCCGCGATGCTCCTTGCTACGGTCTTGCTTGGGTTCATGCTGTGGAAAATATCATCCGTCTCGCGGGCTCTTGGAGGTTTCGTCACAGCAATGGTGGCTGTCGAGGCGACCATAAGGTCGCTCGACAACTACAAGAGGCCATTCGCCGGACTCATCGCGGGTTTGTTGATAGTGATGGCTGGGGGCCTCTGTATAGCGGCTGGCTACGGTTCGACATCGGCAATGCTCCGGCTCGTTCCGTTCTCCGGCGTCAAACTTACGCTTCTTCTGCCTCCGCTTCTGATATTGGCAAATGATCTGAAAAAACGGGTGCATCCGGAGTCGTTTACCGAAATCATTGTCCGCCCGCCGCTATGGGGCGAGCTTGTCCTGGTGGGAGTCCTTCTCGCCGGGGCGTTTTTATTGACCTTGAGAAGCGATAATGTTTCGTTCGTTCCAGGGTGGGAGGTTCACTTTCGAGACGCGCTTGAACGCGCGCTCTGGGTCAGGCCGCGCACGAAGGAGTTTCTGGCCGGGTATCCCTGCCTCATAATATACCATGCGCTTGTCAGGAGGGGATGGGCCGAGCACTACAGGGAGATATTCAGGGTTGGGGCCAGCCTCGCGTTCGCGTCTGCCATCAACACTTTTTGCCACTTCCACACGCTGCTTCCGCTGACGATAGTCAGGGTGGTGAATGGATGGTGGCTTGGCATTGCAGTGGGCTTCGTCGCCCTGGTAATCATCGTCCGAGTTGCGGGCCCCATCTGGCGGAGAGGCGGCAGGGAGCTGTTCGGCTGATGCCGTCCGCCGCCGGCAGGGCGTACGATGTCCTGATGCTGGGGTACTTCGGGTTCGGCAACCTTGGCGACGAGCTTCTTGCTTCCGCGTCGGCCGGGTTTCTTGGCGAATGCGGGGTGCCGGCGGAGAGGGTGGCAATTTTATCGAACGCCCCGGCCGGTTCGGAGGCGCGAATCGGTGTCAGCGCGTTCGATAGGTGGCGTCTTGCGGCCGTCGCTTCGGCTATTCGGTCGTCGAGGTCGTTGTTGCTGGCGGGGGGCGGCTTGTTTCAGGATTCCAGCAGCGCCAAGTCGGCGATGTACTATTGGGGGGTCGTTCGTATCGCGGCAGCCTTGTCCTGTCCAGTATGGGCTCTTGGACAGTCGATAGGCCCGCTCAGGTGCGCGGTATCGAGCTTCTTCGCCAAAAACGCCCTCTCCTGTTGTCGGTATCTGGCGGTCAGGGATAAGCCGTCTTTTGATATCGCGCGGGGATTCGGCCTGTTCCCTGATATAATGCCGGATATTGTCATGGGGATGCGATTTCCGGAGACCGGCAAATCCGATGGAAGAAGGGCGCTGATCAATGCCCGCCCGGAGACCGGCGAAGGAGCGGCTGTTCTTGCAAGGGCCGCCTTGGCATGTTCAAGCGTGGGATTTTCCCTCGTCGGCATAGCCTTCTCGGAGGAGGACGTACGCGCCCTCGAGGCAATCCGCGACGAAAAGTCGGTTCCGCTTGGTGAGATATGTCTTGTGGCCAGCGCCGGAGATTTTGCGGACGTGGCAAAGTGCGCCTCGGTTTCGATCGGGATGAGGCTGCACTTCGCAATACTGTCGGTGAAGGCTGGAATCATGACGTCGATGTGGCCTTACGATCCCAAGGTGGCCGCCTTCGCTGACGAGTGGGGGCTGACGCTCTTAAATAGTGATATATGCGAAAAAAACCTTAGTGACTTTGTTATAATGACGTTATTGACAAACGCTCGGTTTCAGGATAAAAAAAAAGGGGTCGAGTTCGGCCCTCTCGTAGCAGAGCATTTCAAAAAAGGACTCAGCCTTGTCCTGGGGGGCAGTACTCGTGAACGGTAAAAGACGCGGCGAACTGGAGGCTCTATCTCTCGAGGTTCGAAAGGATATAGTGCGTATGGTCGGATTGGCGCGCGCGGCAGGGCTGGCCTCATCATTGGCCGTAGCCAATCTGCTGGTGTACATGTACTGGGAGCAGATGAAAGTCTATCCGGACGAGCGGAACAGGGGTGACCGCGACCGGCTTGTAATGAGCCACGCGTCTGCCGCCGCGGCCCTCTACGCATGCCTGGCCCGAAAGGGGTATTTCGACAGGGAGGAGCTTTGGAGCTACCGCAGGCTCGGCGCAACGCTTCAGGGTTTTCCGGACATCAGGACGCCGGGAGTTGACGCACCGAACGGCGCATGCGGCGGGGGACTTGGGATAGCCTCTGGGTTGTGTATCGCGCTGAGGCTGGACGGCCTCGCTTCGAGGGTGTACTGCGTCCTGGGCCAGGATGAACTGCGAAAGGGAGTCATGTGGGAGTCGGTTAGGTCTGCCGCGATCAATGGGCTTGGACATCTTGCGGCTATAATAGACGTGAGGGATGGCAGCACATCCGGAGACGGCATAGCCAGCGGCCTCGATGCGTTTGGCTGGTTGGTGTGCGATGCGGATGGCAGGGACTTTGATTCCATCGACGCGGTTTTTTCCGGATTCGACTACGAGGATCCAAGGCCAAAGGCCATCCTTGCTGTTACGGGAGTGGATGGTGGGTTGATGTCGCTGCGGGCCAGGCTGGAAGATTCGGGGCGGCCAATGTCGGGCGACGAGATTGACAACGCCCTCTCACTGCTCGAGCAGCAATCGAACGTCAGGGCTGATCATCGATGAGCTGCGCAAAGGGTTGCACTTATGATGGTTACAGGAAGGCCCTGGCCGACCTCGAGCCGGACAGGGAGGATTTGGTGTTCCTGGAACCCGGTGCCGCGGATGATCAATATGGGATTGTTTCGACCAGGCGGATCGACACTGTCGCGGCGGAGCAGGATCTAATCCTGACTGCCTCGGGATTGGCCTTGGGAGGCAGGAGGGTGTTCGTCTCGTCCCCAATGTCCCCGCTATATATCGCCAGAGGTTATGAGCAGATACGTGCCGCTTTGGCTATTCCTAATCTAAAAGTAGTGTTATCATCAGTCCAAGGCGGAGACGTGCTGAATCGTGACGGTTCGGTCCGTCAGATGAATGAGGATTTTGCGCTCATGAGGCTGCTGCCGAATATGGTTGTGGTCGCCCCATCGGACAGGAGATGCGCCTATGTTCTGGCGCACGAGCTGTCGAAGCACGACGGGCCGGCCTATATTCGCCTCAGCTACGAGGAGGTTCCGGATATATATGATGGAGACGACAGTGACTTTCACATCGGCGGCGCTCGCCTCCTGACCGAGGGAGATGGAGTGACGATCTGCGTCAACGGAGTGATGGTCGGCGAGGCGCTTACGGCGACACGAATTCTGGCTCAGCAGGGAATCGCCGCGGAGGTCATCGACTGCTATTGCATCAAGCCCTTCCCGGAGCAGATGCTGCTCGCTTCGGTGCGAAGAACCGGGTGTTGCGTGGTTGCCGAAAAACACACGAATATTGCGGGTTTGTACGGCGTTGTCGCTGAGAACCTCTGCCGCAGCTACACGGTTCCTGTCAGGAGCGTAGCGATAGAGGATGATTTCGGACAGAGCGGCACTCCCGAGGAGCTGCAGGAGTACTATGGTCTCACTCACCGCGAGATAGTGCACAACGTAGTGCAGGTGTTGGCCATGCGCAGGAGGTAAAAATGGATATCAGGTTTTCAGGAGTGAGCAAGATCTTTTACCCCGATATCACGGCGCTCGAGGATGTATATCTCGAAATACCCAAGGGGGAGTTCGTGTACCTTGTAGGGCCGACAGGATCGGGCAAGACTACCCTGTTGAGATGCATAACGAGGGAGGTCGCCCCCACCAGGGGCCAGATAACGGTAGGGTCATTCTCTCTGAGAAAGATAAGCAGGGTGGACCTATCGATATTCAGGCGCGATATAGGAATAATTTTTCAGGACTTCTTGCTGCTCCCGCATCTGAACGTGTTCGAGAACGTCGCGTTCGTGCTGGAGGTGTTGGGCGCTCCACCCAGAGAGGTCAAGGAGCGGACTGGAGAGATTTTGGACCAGGTAAATCTATGGCGGCGGCGATTCCTCTATCCTCCTCAGCTCTCGGGAGGAGAGCAGCAGCGCGTCGCCGTGGCCCGAGCCATAGTTAACGCGCCATCTGTCCTTTTGGCTGATGAACCGACTGGCAACCTCGATTTGCACACCGCCGAGGAGATAATGCAGCTCATCATATCCATAAACGCCCTGGGCACTACAGTCATAATGGCTACGCATAATCAGTATCTCGTCGATGCCTACAGGCAGCGCGTTATTGGCATAAAGGGCGGGAGAGTGGTGAGGGACGAGAAGAGGGGAAGGTACAACCTAGATGGGGAGCTTTAAGTACGCCATCAGGGACGGTTCCAGGTTGATACTGAGACACTGGGGACTGTCGGCTCTGACGATCCTGACTTCAATGGCCGTATTCTATCTCATAGGCGCTAGCGTGCTTCTGGTTCTCAATGCGAGGCATATAGTGAGTGCCCTGGAGGACGAACTCTCCGTTCAGGCATATCTCTCACCGAGGGCGAATCCGGACCAGGTCGCCCAGAGAGTGCGGCTTGTCCCTCACATAGCCGACGTGAACGTGATTACTAAGGAGAAGGCACTGGAACGCCTCAGTGCGCGAATGGGGGATTGGTCCGGAGTCCTGGAGCTGCTTGGTGAAAACCCGCTTCCGGAGAGCCTCGAAATAAAGATAGACAAGGCGAGCAGCGCAGAGGCAGTGGCGACCAGCCTATTGTCGATAACGGAGATATCGGACGTGGTCTACGCCGGAAAGCTGGCGGAGAAACTCTCTCAGTTTTCCCGTTTCGCCGGGCAGTTCTCGCTCGCCATCCTGGTGGTTGCGATCACAGCCAGCGCGGTAGTGCTGTTCAACACTATAAGGATAGCCGTTTACTCGAAGGAGGAGGAGATCGGCATAATGTTGATGGTTGGCGCTACGCCGACGTTTGTGGCGATGCCCTTCGTGCTTCAGGGCGTCATTTTGGGCGGACTGGGCTCTTTAGGGGCGAGTACCCTTCTGGCGCTGAGCTATAGGAGTATAATCGAGCGTTTGAAGGACCTCTTGACCTTCGTGCCGTTTATCGAGAACAGGACAATGGTCATAGAACTGGGCCTGATACTTGTGGGGGCCGGCGCTACAGTAAGTCTCATCGCAAGCCTTGTGGCTGTCGAGACATTTACAAAAAGAGCGATGAAACCGCTGTAATGCGCCGGCGAGATGTGATAAAATTCTATATTGATTGTGTTTAAGGATTGAGTATTGGCGTATTAGGGAAGGGAGTCGAAAATGTGATTCAATCGAATGTTAGATCGCTGAGAGATGTACTGTTGAGAATTGGCTGCGTAGCTTTGCTGGCCATGTTTGCTGGAGGTCCCGCGGCGCTTCCGTCGTACGCCGCCGCGAAGACTGTCCCTCAAAAGCCGGCCAAGACGGCGCCGGCCAAGAAAGCACCGGCCAAGAAGGAGCCGGCAAAGAAAGCGCCAGCGAAGAAGGCGGCCCCGGCAAAGGCGTCGGCGAAAACTCCAGCAAAGGTACCCGCGAAAACCCCTGTAAAGGCGTCAGAGCCCAAGCCTGCCGCGTCAAAGAAAAACGCGTCCGAGCCGCTGGCTGTGCCGCAGAGCCCCGGAGACCTGGAGAAGATGCTCGACGCGCAGGAGAAGCAGCTCGAGAAGATGCAGGCCCAGATAAAAACTGGCGAGGAACAAATCAACAAGATCAAGAAACAGGAAAATGTGGTCATAAAGGAGATAGCGACTCTCAGCAACAGGCTGTCGGAGTCAGAGCAGAGGCTGAAAATTACGGAACTGAAGCGCAACCAAGTCGCGGCAAAGCTGTTTGACACGACGACAATGATAAACGAGACGGAAGAGAGATTGAACAAGGCAAAGAGTTTGCTCGGCGGCCGCATGGTAGCGGTCTACAAGTATGGGGGCGCGTCCGAGTTCAACCTCTTCATGTCGGCAAACGGCGCTCAGGAGGCACTGGCCACGTCGTATCTCCTGGCGCGAATCGCTGAGCAGGATAAATCGCTCATTTCGGAGCTGCAGCTGCAAAAAGGCACCCTCGACAAAGCCAGGGCAGAGCTGGTGAAGCAGAAGGCCGAGCTGGAGGATAGGAACAAGGAGCTGGAGAGCCAGAAGAATACGATACAAAAGACTTCTCAGGAGCGCAACAAGCTCCTTGAAAAGGTCAGGAAGGACAAAGCGCTCTTCCAGGCGGAGCAGGACGAGCTGCTCAGAGCGTCCGGGGAGCTGAAGGGCAAGGTCAACGAACTCCTGTCCGCGAAAAAAAAGATGCAGCAGGCAAACAAGGCTGCCGCTACCCCGCTCTATTACAAAGGCGGCAGGATAGCGTGGCCGCTCCGCGGGAATATTACAAGCCCGTATGGCACCAGGATACACCCTGTGTTCAAGACAAAAGCGACTCATACCGGGATAGACATAGACGGCAACAAAGGTGATCCGGTCCGAGCGGCGGCAGATGGGGAAGTTCTGTACACCGGCTGGCTCAGAGGCTATGGGCAGGTGGTAATACTGGATCACGGCGGCGATCTGACTACGGTCTACGGGCATCTGTCAGGCATAGACGCGGCCGAGAGCGCCAAGGTGAAAATGGGGGACATAATAGGCAGAGTCGGCTCGACCGGGATCGCGACTGGAAATCATCTCCACTTTGAGGTCCGGGTGAACGGCAACACGACCGATCCGATGAAGTATCTACAATAAGGGCTGCTGGCCCTAAAAACACATGGAAAGCCGGGGATTGTCAATGTTGAGGAGATTCAGGGATGCGCTGCTTGGCGCCGTTCTGGGAGGGTTCATCATAGGGGCGCTGATAGTGGCGGGTTCCGCCGACGGCGCCAGCGAATGGACTCACCTGCTGCCTTTTTCGCAGCAGAACCTCATGATTATGAGGCAGGCTCGCTCGATAATAGAGATGTACTTTGTGGACGGAGACCAGTCCACTGACGAAGCGAAGCTGTTCTTCGGTTCCATGAAGGGGCTGGTCGCGGCGGTGGATGATCCTTACACCAGGTATGTCGAGCCCGAACAGCTCCGGGAGGAGAGCATGGAGATGGAGGGCGAGTATGGCGGTCTGGGTATGTACATAGGCGCGCGGGACGGCAAGCTCCTCGTCGTGAGCCCCATAGAGGATACCCCGGCGGATAGGGCGGGCGTCAAGCCGATGGACGAGATAGTCAAGGTCGACGACAAGGTAGTGGTCGGCATGGACCAGAATGACGTCGTAAAGATGCTGCGCGGAGCGCCTGGCGAAGCTGTGACTGTCTGGATGAGGAGGTCTGGGGAGAGCGAGCTGCTTTCGTTCGAGCTGGTCCGGGAGATTATAAACATAAAAACGGTCCGTCTCGAGATGATCGACGACTTGGCTTACATCAGGCTCAACAACTTCCATCACAAGACCTCGGCGGAACTCGCCGACGTAATGAACGAAGTTAAGTCGAAGAATTCGAAGGGCATATTGCTCGATGTGCGCAATAACCCTGGCGGGCTCCTAAACTCAGCCATAGACGTCGCCTCCCAGTTTCTGGACGGCGGCCTGGTGGTCAGTATCAAAGGACGGGTCAACCGCTTCGACGACGCGCTCTTCGCGTCCGAAGGCGAGGCTACGGATCTCCCGGTGGTGGTGCTCATCAACGAGGGCAGCGCAAGCGCCTCCGAGATAGTGGCCGGCGCCATCCAGGATAGGGAGCGGGGTAAACTCGTCGGCATGAAGAGCTACGGGAAGGGTTCAGTGCAATCCCTCTTCAATCTGCCCGACAGCGCCGGCATTTATGTGACAATCGCCCGGTACACCACCCCGTCTGGTAAGGTAATAGATCACAAGGGACTCGTCCCCGACTATCAGGTCGAAGGCGGTCCAGCAACCGAGAGGTCCGAGGATAAACAGCTTCAAAAAGCCGTTGGCGTCATGAAGAACGTGCTCCTCGCCCCGAAGAAAAAATAAGGAATTGCTCGCGCCATAAAATAATTCCCGCGGGGTGATCATAATCAAATACGCTAGATACAGCCTGAAGAGAAAGCAGGCGCCTCTCTTTATATGGCTCGCGATTTTTATACTGGGCGCCGTCATCGGAGGGCTGGTAACCGCGCGCATAGCGCGCAAGGCCGATTCTCCCGCCAATCCGTCCGCTTCTTCGGGCGATATGGCGGCTGAGATTGCCGGGGAAATATGGGATGAAGAATTCGCCCTGGACGAGGCCGGCTACGATCCTGAATCCGACGCCGCTCTTTCTGGGGACAATGGAGGAAACGACATTGTTGCGAGCGATGCTGCACGATCGCCGGATTTAGCCGATGTTGAAATCGTTGCCGGGGCAACCTCTCCGGCGTCGGGTGACGAATTTCTAAGCTCCGACTGGGTAATTGCGGCATGGATGCCATCCATTAGCGAGGATGAGTCCCCGGCAGAAGGTTCCGCCGATGTTTCCGCCTATGGAAAGCCTCTTTTGGCAATCGTGCTGGATGACGTCGGTTACAGTCTCTCACAGGCTGTTCAGATAAATTCACTGGATCTGCCCCTGACCTGGACGATAATCCCAGGGTTGAGATACAGCATTGATGTGGCCGATATGCTGACGCGCGTCGGTGTGCCATACTTGGCGCACATTCCAATGCAGGCCCTCGGCGACAAGGACGGCCTGGCAGGGCATAATGGGCTGAAGAGCGACTATCTCATAGGAGTGGGGATGGAGGAATCGGTGATAAGGGGTGTGCTGTCTAAACAGATAGCTGCCCTCCCTGGCCTGATTGGAGTCAGCAACCACAGGGGGTCAAAGGCGACGTCCGATCAGAGGACGATGAATGTCGTGATGGATACGATTAAGGGAACAGGCCTTATATTTCTTGACAGCCACACGTCGCCTAAGACCGTCGCCTATGATACGGCCCGCTCGCTTGGTGTTCCAACCGCCAAGAACTCGCAGTTCTTGGATAATGTTGCCGAACCGCCCAAGGTGTCGGCAGCGATGGACAGGGCCATGTCCATCGCGGAGCGAAACGGCTGGGCGATTGCCATCTGCCACCCGAGGCCTGGGACGATAGAATTTCTCGAGGAGTTCTCTCGCCGTGACAAGAGCGCCTTGAAAGTGAGCCTTGTGACTTTGCCGCAATTGATGAAAGAATTAGGGAAGCGCTGATTAACTCGCAAAAACGAGATTTTGTCGTTTGGGGATGCAGTGTCAATCAGGGTTTTAATCCTTACCCTTTAGGCTCCTAGCGATAAACCAGCCCTTTCTTAGAGTTCCGGAAGGGAGATAGATAAATTGAATAGTCAGGTGCAAGTTTTAATAGGAACTCAGTGGGGCGACGAGGGCAAGGGCAGGGTTGTGGACGTCCTTGCGAGCGAGGCCGATGTCATAGTGAGATATCAGGGCGGCGCGAACGCCGGGCACACAGTCGTCGCTGGCGGCCGCAAGTATGTCTTTCATCTGCTGCCGTCGGGGATGCTTTACCCAGACCGCGTCTGCATAATGGGCAACGGGATGGTCGTGGATCCCGAACAGCTGGAGACTGAGCTGCTCGGGCTGGATCCGTCGCCGGAAACGATAGGCACGAAGCTCGTCTTGAGCGGCGGAGCCCATATAGTGATGCCATACCACAAAAAACTGGATGCCTGCGCCGAAGCCGTCAGGGGAAAGAGTTCCTCCGGCGCGGCCTTGGGCACTACCGGAAAGGGCATCGGCCCCTGCTATGTGGATAAGTACAGCAGGATAGGCATACGCGCCGAGGACATGGTGTCGCCGGACATCCTGGCTAAGAAACTGAGGCTGAATCTGGAGGAGAAGAACCCCATTCTGGAGAAAATTTACGGCGAACCTCCGTTCGGCTTTGACGAACTCTATGAAAAAGCGCTCGGCTGGGGGCGCTTTGTGGCGCTATTCCTGGGAGATTCCACTTTGGAGATAGATTCGGCGTTGGCGGACGGCAAGAGGATCTTGTTCGAAGGAGCTCAGGCTACGCTGCTCGATATCGACCACGGAACGTATCCCTACGTAACGAGTTCGAGTTGTGTCGCGGGCGGCTGCTGCACTGGCGCGGCGGTACCGCCAACCAGGATAGACAAGGTCATTGGCGTCGTAAAGGCATACTGCACCCGCGTGGGCGCGGGGCCATTCCCCACGGAAAAACTGGACGCGGTGGGCGAGCAGCTTCGAAAGAACGGGGCGGAGTATGGGGCGACTACAGGGCGTCCCCGTCGCTGCGGCTGGCTGGATCTTGTCGCACTGAACTACGCGGTCAAGGTGAACGGACTCGACTCTATAGCCCTGACCAAGCTCGACGTACTCTCAGGCCTGGATGAGCTCAAGATATGCCTTGCCTACGACGTCGATGGGGTCGAGAGAGTTTCCTTCCCTGGGTCTGCCGCCGTCCTGGAGCGGGCGCGTCCTGTCTATAAAAGCCTCAAGCCGTGGAGCGAGGATATAACCGGCTGCCGCCGCGTGTCGGATCTACCTCAGGCAGCCAGGGAATACGTCGCTCTTATAGAGGAGACGACCTCAGTCAGGATTGGCCTCATCGGAGTCGGTCCAGGCCGAGAGGACACTATAAAGATCCTCTGATTCAATCCGGTATGCAGATAGCCAATATAGAATTCTGCGCTCCGGACGACATCGACGAGCTGTACGCGGTGGAGTGCGCATGCTTCGACTCGCCGTGGAAGCGTTATATACTGCAAAATGACCTGGAGGAACTGGGAGCGAGTATCTACCTCAAGGCAGTGTTGAATGGCGTGATAGCTGGATATGGCGTCTTGAGCCGCAGCGACATCGAGTCCCACCTTCAGAACTTGGCCGTACTCTCCGGCTATAGGAGGCAGGGCATAGCATCTCAGCTGGTCCTGGGTTTCGAGGGGATCTCGGAGGATTGGGGCTGCAAGCGGATGCGTCTGGAGGTTCGCTCCTCGAACTACGCGGCCAGGGACTTTTACTCGAAGATAGGTTTTGTCTATTTGCACAGGGAGAAGAACTACTACGTCGATGGCGAGGACGCCCTGATCCTGACCGCCAAACTCCCGCTAAGCATAAAATAAAACAGGACCCTGCGGCCGATACCAAGTTGCGATCAAACATTCACTATATAAAATGGGGGCTATGGGGCATGAGTGACAAGATCGCAGTCATATCCGGCGATATCGGCAGGATGAGACTGCCGAGGTGACGGTTATCACGGTTCTGGAGTTCCTGGCATCAGAGGAACATTGGAGGGCCATCGACGAAGTCTGCCTCGTCTGTTTCTCTCCCGCTTCAGCGGACCTTTGCAGGATGGCGCTGACGAAGGCAAAGAGGCCCTGAGTGCTGTGGATTCGCCAGTTGGAAGAGCATGGTAAATATATCGAGGCTGCTTCGTCCAGAGGGGGCGGCCTTCCCGGGCGACGCACTGCGGTATGGGCCTGTAGATTCGCGTCAGCGTAAACCTGTTATCGTGT
Source organism: Synergistaceae bacterium (assembly GCA_031290235.1). Taxonomy (GTDB): domain Bacteria; phylum Synergistota; class Synergistia; order Synergistales; family Synergistaceae; genus JAIRWR01. Next base: position 20,150 of record JAITNX010000042.1, read on the forward strand.
GGCACCTGACGGGCGAATGCAACCTGCGCTGCAGGCATTGTTACGCGTCCGGAATAATGGGCGTGGCGGGCGATCCGATGGACATGAACGAGGCTTCGCGGTTCATGGACTTGCTGGCATCATGGAGGCCCCCCGCATTGCTCCTGTCGGGAGGGGAACCTCTCATGCACGGGAATTTTTTTTCGTATGCGGAAAAGCTGCGCCGCCATGGGATAAACATATCGGTCTCGACGAACGGCACTCTCATCGACGACAGCCGCGCAAAGACGCTTAGCGATGTCGGAGTGTCGTACGCCGGGGTCAGCCTGGACGGGCCGCGCGACGTTCACGACGCGTTCAGAGGCAAGCCAGGGGCCTTCGATGATTCCGTGAGGGGCATAGAACGCCTGGCAGCTCGCGGGTGCAGGGTTGGGCTGCGGGTAACTCTCGCCGCTCCCGTTCTCCCTCGTCTGGGTGAGATCTTGGATTTGGCTGGACTACTGCCAATATCGAGGATATGCTTCTATCATTTTATCCCATCGGGCCGGGGCGCCGCTGATTCCGGACTCGCTCCGGCTTTTGAGGATGAGAGGCGGGCGGTGGGCGACATAATAGAGTGGGCTGAACAAATGAGCGGAACCCGCGAGAAGCGCGTTCCGTTAGAGGTGTTGACCGTCGGCGACGCGTCGGATGGCGTCCTGCTTTACAGGCGCCTCATGGAGCGCGACGCGGACAGGGCGAGCGGGGCTCTCGGCCTGCTGAGGAGAAGCGCCGCAAGGATGACAGGTGAAGGTATACTCTCCGTCAGATGGGACGGACTCGTCTTCCCGAATCAATTTGAATGGGATAAACCGAGGGG
>JAITNX010000057.1 GCA_031290235.1 Synergistaceae bacterium
TGGCGTTCACCACATCCACAAGGCCCATACTCTCATATAGGGTTTTTATTGGAAAAAGTCCCGCGTTCAAAAAAATTCCGCCATTTCTTCCTGTCGTTTCCGTCTCAAATGAGCCGTTATATGCCATAATAAATCCGCACCTTTCTGGTGAAAGCTTTTGTTGTCACAGACATAGCTTAAACCCTGTTCTTCGAACAGTCCAGAAAGGTGCGCTGTTTTTTTAACTGCGGATTAAGGTTTTAGTGTGAGCGGACTATCTCCTTTACAACCATAAGTCGGCTCAGTGTCGAGCGGTCGTTTTCCTCCAGCTTCATCGAGATGCTGCGTATCGCCTCGGTGAAGCTCGGGATCATTACGTGCTCCAGGGCGTTGACTCGCCTTCTTGTTCGCTCGATCTCCAGAGCCATGAGTTTTAAGCCTTTCTCCTCTGCCGCCAGATCGATCAGGCGCTTCATCACCTTCGAAAATCTTTCCAGAGCCACGTCCAGGCTGCCGGGGGATGAGGCCAGGCCATAGCTCAACTGTATGGCTCGCTCTGGCATCAGGAACCTCGGGATGTTGACGCTCATCACGTTCTGATAGCTCACCTGCACGTTCATCGCGCCGCCAGCGGACATTAGCGACTGCTCTATCATCGAGGGCAATGTCTGGGCGCGCGCCATCTGGAAGCTCTGATAGCAGAGCAGCAGCTCGCGTTCCACGTCCTCGCGGAGGGCTTTTACCTCCCGGGCCTTCTGCAGAAATTCCTTTATCAGGGCATCCTGCTTGTCTTTAAGGAGCTTGTGGCCGCGCTTTGCGACCACAACGCGCTTTTTGAGGCGCGAGAGCTCCATCCTGTTGGGATTTACGTTCAGTGCCTTCGCCATGGGGACTCCCCCCTAAGATGCCGCAGTCTCTTTTGCCTTTTCGGCGAGCAACGGCTGCAGATATTTCTCTATATAAGCGTCCCTTATGCGCTTCAGCTCCTTGACCGGGATTATCGTAAGAAGGTCCCAGCCCAGCTGCAGCGTCTCCTCTACCGTTCTGTTCTCGTACTCACCCTGCCGGACATACGTGTCCTCGAACAAATCCGCGAACTTCGCGAATGCCTTGTCCTCGTCGCTCAGAGCGCCGTCGCCGAGTATGACAGCCAGTTCCTTGGCTTCCTTGCCCTGCGAATAAGCGGCAAACAGCTGGTTCATGAGGTCGGCGTGATCCTCGCGGGTCTTGTCCTTGCCTATCCCCTTGTCCTTCAGCCGCGACAGGGAGGGCATGACGTCCACCGGGGGATAGATTCCCTTGCGATGCAAGCTGCGACCCAGGATTATCTGGCCCTCGGTGATATACCCTGTGAGGTCGGGGATTGGGTGCGTCTTGTCGTCCTCGGGCATGGTCAGTATGGGGAACTGCGTGATCGACCCAGCCTTGCCGCGAAGGCGTCCAGCGCGCTCGTACATCGTAGCGAGGTCGGTGTAAAGGTAGCCGGGGTATCCGCGGCGTCCAGGGACCTCCTTGCGGGCGGCTGAAATTTCGCGAAGAGCCTCGCAGTAGTTCGTGAGGTCAGTCAGGATAACCAGAACGTGCATATCGTGCTCGAACGCCAGGTACTCGGCGCAGGTGAGGGCAAGCCTCGGCGTCGCTATACGCTCGATAGCGGGGTCATCCGCCAAGTTCACGAACATTACGGTGCGCTCGAGCGCGCCGGTCTTGCGGAAGTCCTCCATAAAAAAGGAGGCCTCCTCAAAAGTGATGCCCATTGCGGCGAATACGACCGCAAACGCGGCGTGTCCGCTGATGACGGTTGCTTGCCTCGCTATCTGGGCCGCTATCCTGTTGTGCGGCATACCGCTGCCGGAGAATATCGGGAGTTTCTGGCCTCGGACGAGCGGGTTCATGCCGTCTATCGTCGATATGCCGGTCTGGATGAACTCGGATGGGTAGTCACGCGAGTAGGGGTTCATCGGGTTGCCGTTGACGTCCAGGAAGGTCTCCGGGATTATATCGGCGCCGCCGTCGATTGGGGCGCCCCGGCCGTTGAAGATTCGGCCAAGCATACTCTTGGCGACAGGCATCATGAGGACATCGCCCAAAAAGCGGACCTTCGTCGTGTCGGCGTCTATGCCTGTACTGCCCTCGTAAACCTGGACAAGCGCATGGTCCTCAGTTATCTCCAGAACCTTTCCGCGCCTGCGCTCGCCGTTCGAGAGGGTTATCTCCGCCAGCTCGTCGTAACGGACATCGGCCGTCTTTTGAACTACCATCAGAGGCCCGGAGAGGTTCGAGATGGTACTGTATTCCTTAGGCAACATCTTCTTCACCTCCAGTGGCTGTCAGCTTGCTAAGTTCTTTCTTTATGCCGTCCTCCAGCTCGTCGAGCTTTTGCAGGTTCGTCTCCTCGACGTAGCGCATACGGGCTATTTCCTCCCGTACCGGGGCGTTGATGAGGTCGCGGAGAAGCGCGCCGCGAGAGAGGGCCTGCATACCAAGCCTGTGGAACGTCAATATGTTCCTCATCATCTTCACCTGCTTGTCCATTGACGCGTAGGTGTCTATCTCGTGAAATGAGTTCTGGTGCAAAAAATCCTCGCGGAGGGACTTTGACGTCTCCATCGTCATGCGCTCCTCCTTTGAGAGGGCGTCAATTCCGACGAGACGAACGATTTCCTTTAACTGGTCCTCTTCCTCGAGCAGTGACATTGCCTGGGTTCTCATCTCACTCCACTCGCCGTCGTACTCGTTATCCCAGTACTCGCCCAGCGTCTCGGCGTACAGCGAGTAGCTCGACAGCCAGTTGATTGCCGGGAAGTGACGCTGGTACGCCAGCTGCGCATCCAGCCCCCAGAAGACCTTGGCGACGCGCAGAGTGTTCTGTGTGACAGGCTCCGAGAGGTCGCCGCCCGGAGGCGAGACTGCCCCTATGACAGATACGGCGCCCTCGCGGCCATCCTTCCCAAGACATATCGCGCGTCCGGCTCTCTCGTAGAAAGACGCCATACGGGTGCCAAGATAAGCTGGGTAGCCTTCCTCGCCGGGCATTTCCTCGAGGCGTCCCGACATCTCGCGCAGTGCCTCCGCCCAACGGCTGGTAGAATCGGCCATAAGCGCCACAGAGTAACCCATGTCGCGGAAGTACTCGGCTATGGTTATGCCGGTGTAGATGGACGCCTCACGGGCGGCGACCGGCATGTTCGACGTGTTGGCTATGAGCAGCGTCCTCTTCATGAGGGGCTGTCCGGAGCGCGGGTCCTCCAGCTCCGGGAACTCCAGCAGAACGTCAGTCATCTCGTTGCCGCGCTCGCCGCAGCCTATGTAGACGACTATCTCGGCGTCTGCCCATTTTGCGAGCTGGTGCTGAATTACCGTCTTGCCGGATCCGAACGGGCCGGGCACACAGGCCGTGCCGCCCCTCGCAATCGGGAAGAACGTGTCCACGACTCGCTGACCCGTCGAAAGCGGAACCTCCGGGGGGAGGCGCTTTGTCACCGGACGCGGAGAGCGGACCGGCCAGCGGGTGAGCATAGCGATATTGTGCTCGTTCCCACGCTCATCCACAATAACGGCGATCGTCTCTTCAACAGTGAACGAGCCGCCCTTTATTTCCTTTACCTTGCCCTTCAGTCTTGGCGGCGTCATTATGCGGTGCTCGACTAGCACGGTCTCCTTCACGGTTCCAAGGATGTCGCCGCCTGTCACCTCCGCGCCATTCTTCAGCGACGGAACGAAGTCCCACTTCTTTGTGCGGCTGATGGCGGCAACCGAAATGCCTCTAGTGATGTACGGGCTGTTCGCCACTGCCTCTATGCTTTGCAACGGCCTCTGAATGCCGTCGTAGAACTGCTCGATGAGGCCTGGCCCCAGCTCCACGCTGAGGGACTCGTTCGTGTCGACCACGATCTCACCAGGTTTAAGGCCCGAGGTCTCCTCATACACCTGCACAGAGGCGGTATCGTCGCGAAGCTCTATTATCTCTCCCACGAGGCCCGCCTCACCAACGCGAACGACATCGTACATGCTGGCCCCCAGCATCCCTTTAGCAACAACGAGGGGACCCGATATCTTCGCGATGGTTCCCTGTATCTTCCTATCCTTGGCCACTCACATCGCCTCCAAATATAAAAGAAAAATCTAAAACCGCAGGTCCTGTACCCTACTTGACGCTGAATATATCCATGCCGACCGCGCGCTCGGTGCTCTTGCGAATGGACGCGACCCCTATGCCAAGGGACCCGGACTGGTTGGGTATTGGTATGACGGACAGGTCCTCGTTCTCGTTAATTCCGTCCGCCTCCTCCTGAAAGTCGGAGTAGAGCGACTCCTCCATGAAGAGTACCGCGTACTTGTCATGCGCGTACTTTGCAATTATCTGAGGAACCGCGTCTCTGTTTTCAGCGTTCACGATAACTGTCTCGATGCCTATGGCCTGAAACGGGAGGACGCTGTCATAACTCCCCAGGGCCGCCATCGGCGCCTCCCTCCTCTTAATAGCCATGCCGCATCAACCTCCTGACCTCGTCCCTGTTTGAATCTGTGCCCTTGGAGACGAGAATTGTCCTGATGTTCTTTACCTCCATCTCCTTGCCCCAAAGGTACGCAAGGACATTCTCCGATGAGTTCGAGTTATATCTGGCATTTTCCAGCTCCGACTGGCAGAAGTCGTCGAGAGCTTTTTCAAGGGCAACTATCAGGTTGTCGAAGTTGCCGTCGTCCTGCACGCCGGACAAAACCGCCCCGATGCCGGAGTATGAGAGCATACGGCTCCAGCTGTCGTAAGGTTCAGGCAGCAGGGAGACCAGCGTCATCGGATCCAGGCTGCCTCCGTCATGTAGAAATGGCGTCGTCGCGGCCGCGTCGAAGCCGAATCGCTTCAGCCTCAGGAGGTTGCGTATGTTCTCAGAGTCCACCCTTGCCTTGGCCCATTTGAGGACGCCAGGCTCATCGACCGACTTCGCGAGGTTCAGGATGGCCGCAAAGAGCCCCCTGTCGAGCAGACGTTCCACCTCGACCATGTCCCTCGTCTGATCCCAGACCGAGACACATGCCGGGATGGTCTGCGACAGACCGTACGGCAGCAGGACATACTCCTCGGACTCTATCTTGACTATCAGGTCGTCCGTCGGGATTGAGCCGAGCTGAGTAAGGAGATCCCAGCGCTTCTTCCCTCCAGAACGGGAGTTGAAAATACTCTTCAGAATAACCTTGACGTTGTGAAAGTCATAGGGAACCCTGAATATATCGATGAGCGCCCCATCGGGGACGAACAACTGGAACTCCCTGTAAGTCGCCAGAAGCTCGGCCTCGAGAGCGGAGTCGTAACGCTCGGTGGCGTCGTCTCCGGACATTCCCCTCGCGTAGCTCGTCTCACCTATTACCTTCAGCGCCCCATCCAGACCGTCCGCGTCGAGTATCCTCTGATACGCCGACGCGTCGAAAAGCAAGGGTTCCATGGCGCGAATGCGGGCCACCGCATATCCGTAAGCCTCGCCGGACATCAGACCGCCCCCCTCAATTCGGGAAGAGCCGACGCACTACCTCGGTCTCCATCTTCTCCTGAGCCGCCCGAATCAGCATCTCCCAAGAGCAGTTTATGCTGATTCGTCCATTGTTCAGCACGAAACCGCCGGAAAAATCCTGACGCTCGTCCGAAATCGTGATACGCGCCTTGTTATCGGCGTTGAACTTGTCCAGCCACTCCTTGTTTATGAACTTCTCATCCTTCGACAGTTCAATAACCTCGTCGCCGGTGTTCACAGCCTCTTTGAGCAGCCGCCCGAAAAAAGCGGTATACTGATCTTTCCCCAGGGATTTCAGCCGCTCGAGTCCGCCATTGAAGACGTCCTGTATCAGTCGTCTCTGCGAACCGAGGTGCAGTTTGCCCACGTCAAGCCTCGCGACTATCTCGCGGCGTTTGAATATCTCCGGGCGCTCCTTGTCGAAGCGCGTTTTTGCCGAGTCCTCCAGCTTTTTGACCTCGGCCTCCGTTTGGCGTTTGACCTCCGCCTCCTGCTCCGCTGAGCGTTCAAGTATCTTTTTAGCCTCCGCGCGAGCGTCGCTCTCTATCTTCTGGGTTATCTGCGCCAACGACATGGTATCCCCCCCTGTCTGGCTATTGAATCTTAATGCCGTTCAACATCAAAATGCTCATCAACAGGGCGAACACCGCATAGGTCTCGCACATTGCCGGGAGTATGATGGCTTTGCCAAACTGTTCTGGTCGCTTTGATATCAAAAGAATGGATGCCGCCGACGACTTGCCCTGCCATATCGCCGAGAAATACCCGGCAATCGCTATCGGCAGACAGGCACAGCCTATGCCAAGCCCCTGCCAGATCGTGATCGTGACCTCCGCGGCCCCAACGAGTCCCGCCTTGTTCATGGCAATGAACGCCACCAGCAGACCGTAAATGCCCTGAGTTCCAGGAAGGGCTAACAGCGCCAGCGCATAACCGAACTTTTTCGGGTCCTCTGTCATTATCCCGGCCGCAGCCTCGTTGGCAATGCCTATTCCCCACGCGGAGCCAGACCCCGCGAAACCCACGGCCAAAGCGGCCCCAAGCACCACCAGAGCCGCTCCAAGTTGATTCGCCAGTGTCGATGCTATAATGCTTTCCATGTTACATCACGCCTCCTTAGCGCTTTTTTAAGATTGATAAACTGGTTTTTTACAGGCACAATCACTATACGTTGATCCCTCCGGAGACCTTCACGTACTGGGTCGAAATGGACAGCGGCGCGAATTCGTCCCCGGACGACTCGTAGAACTTCCCAAAAAACTCTACATATTGCAGCCTCAGCGAGTGGACGAAGGCGCCAAGTATATTGACAGCGATACTGAAGACATGTCCCAGCACGAAGATCACGATCCCGATGATAACTCCGACTCCAGGCATTCCCTGAGCGACCAGGTTGGCCAGCATGTTGATGACCATCCCGACCGCCGCAGACCCCAGCCCGAGCGCGAGAAGCCTGCTGTAGCTCAGGAGGTCGCCGAGGTAGCTCGTCACGCTGTAGAGACTCATCACGCCGGAGAAGATCTTGCCGAACAGGCTCGGCTTGGCTCTGCCCTGAGTCAGGAGAAGAATCACAGCGCCGATGATCGCTATGGCGGCGCTCAAACGCGTCGGTACCGGAATTGCGCCTGACGATGAGAGCCCACAGAGGACAAGCCCGCACAGGAACAATATCCAGCCGCCCTGGTCCGCAAAAGCCGCCAACTTGTCGCCCCTCCGCAGATTCTCCTTCATGGCGATGCCCAGCCCAATCATTATCTGAACGAAGCCGAACGCCAGGGACACGGCGAGCATCGTCATCGGGTCGTTCATCGGGTCGAGTATCTGAAGCCCCTTGAGAGGCATCAGGAAGCTCAGGAACGAGAACGCCGCGATGCTGTCGCCGAACCACGAGAACGTCAGGGCTCCGAAGACGAGAGCGCAGATGTTGCCTATTATGAGAATCAACAGAAACTTGCGCAATGTTCCGGTCACTCTCTTCTTCATCATGATTGCTATCAGAAGCCCGGCGATGAGAAGACCGTAGCCGGCGTCGCCGAAGCAGATGCCGAAGAAAGCGTAGAAGAACGGCGCGACTATCGCGGATGGGTCGAATCCCCCGTATCCCGGAGCGCCGTACATTCCGATCAGTGGTTCTATCGGTTGAGACAAGCCCTTGTTCATGAGAAGCGTCGGCGGACGGTCTCCCTCTTTCGGCTCGCTCAGTATGACCTCGACGAGATCCTTGTAGCGTTCCGTAATCTTTTTGAACGACGCGACGCAGGACTTGGGTATCCAGAACTCCACCAACAGTATCTGCTCCGTCTGCTCGCCTTCGATCAGGGCGTCGAGCCTTGCCTTTTCGATGCCCCAGTAGTCGCTGCAGTACTGACACGCCCTGAATATTTCGTTTGCCGCCGCGTCTATCTCCTTAGTTACCGAGGACTCGGCCTTGACGAATACCGCCAGTTCCGCGTCGAGCTTTTTCATCTCGTCATCGGCAATACCGGACAGCTGTTGAGGTACGTCCACCCTGGATGCCTGAAATTTCGCGGCGGTCTGTGATATCGCATCCGCTCTATCCCTCGGGTATATGACGGAGACTATCCGCGATGTTTCCTTCTCCCCGGCGGGTTTTGTATAAACCTCGCCCATATCCCCTATGACGACCCTTGCGGAGGACTCGAACTCTCCCGCTTGGGCCGCCTGGACAGAGTATAGAGAGCCAGCCACCCTGTCGGTGCCGCTGCTGAAAAAGTCCAGCGAGTACGGCAGGCCCGCCAGAGGTTCCAGTGAAGCCTTGAGGCCCGCGATTCGCGACACCCCGGACCTCGCGTCCGAGAGCTTTTTCTCGAATTCCCTTATCCTCGCTGCCGAGGCGAGAAATTTTGTCTCCGATGCCAAATCGGAGAGTTTTTTCAGAGAATATTCCGGCGCGTCGCCAAGCGCCATAGCCATGCCGCCGGCTTTTTCCGTCGCGTATGGCTCCAGGAAGCGGGCAGCGAATCTGACCTCTCCCAGGAGATCCTCGACATGCCTCAACCGGACCCGCAACGCCGCCGCATCGCGTTCGTTCTCGGCGTCGTGACTCTGTGGGATGAACTGACAACAGCCCAGCCCCTGGATCTTACCAAGCAGTTCGTCTGAAACTGATTTATGAACCGCCATGCGCGCGCGCTGCATCTCAGCTATCGCCATAAGTAGACATCACCTCTTTTAACAGCCAGTCTGCCGCTTCGGCTGTTTTTGATTTGTTGCCATTGTAGAACTCCTCCGTCTCCTTCCGCCCGGTCTCGACGGCTGTCACCGCCTCGGCCTCGGCTTCGGCCTCGGCGGACTTTACCTGATCCCGAAAGTACCTGTGCGATTTCTGACGCGCCTCCTTGACCGACTGCTCCGCCACGGTCCTGGCAGCGGCCACAGTCCTCGCGGCCTCAGCTCTGGCCCTGGCGACAATTTCCTTGCCTTCGGCCTCGTGCGACCTTATATCATCAGCCATATTCTGAGCCAAATCCTGTCACCTCCTCTCAAGGTATTATTACTGATATTGTCAATCGGTAATCCAACGACATTGATTTTACCTCATAAATAACTCACGTCAAACAACTATAATCTCAAAGCTCGATTTTTTTGCTGTAAAATATAGCGGTATTATCTTTGCGGCGCCTCATTGGCGCCGTTATTTCGCGGGAGGCGATACTCGTGCCGCTGACAAAGACCAAGAAAATTATTTTAGCCTCCGCGGCGCTCCTAAGCCTGATAGCCTTCTCACAAACCCGCGCCTGCCTGGCCGCGGACGGCGGAACGCCGGCCATGGCTTCGGAAGAAGGCCTCCCCATAGAAGTTCGCTCGATGACCGAGAAAAGGACTGTGACCGGCCGAATCGCCCGGACTGTTGTGGACATTGTTCTCTTCAACCCAAACAAGGGAGCCCGCGCCGGGGAGCTGGGCTTTCCCCTGTCGGAGAGGAGGACCGTCACTGGGTTCGCGTTTGAATCCGGCGACGGCGAGATGCGCGACGCCGTGGCGGTTGACGGCTTGGAAGCGCGAGAGGCGTTTGCGGAAGTAGCGCGGCCTGGGACTGAACCGGCGATGCCAGCGCTGCCGGCCCGCATGTTCAGGATGATGATTCAACCTCTGAACCCTGGGGAAACCAGACGTGCCCGAATCTCGTACATGGAAGCCGAGAGCCGGAGGGAACCCGCTCCTAAGTCCCCCCTGGCCTACGCGGGCGATTTCAATGGAAAAAAATATTTTTACGCGGAGGTCCCGGCCGATATTTTTACACAACCGCCCGTCCCGTACCAAAACCCGGATCAGATCTCCATCCTTTGGGATGCGTCTCTCTCGGGAGGAACCGGAAATCAAAGGGCGGAGTTCTCGCTCCTGTCCGAGTTTTTCGCCCGCAACAGAAACGTGAGGGCGAACCTCCAGATCGCGAGAGACACGGCGGAACCGACGCGCTATTTCGAGGTGTGGAATGGAAACTGGGACGAACTGAGGGACGCGATACGGGGAATTGCTTACGACGGCGCAACAAATCTCGGCGCGTTCGACACCGACGACGGCTCGGACGTTTATCTGCTCTTCTCCGACGGATTGGACAATTACGGCATCGATGAATTTTCTTCCCCAAAAAACGCGCCGCTGTTCGCGTTCTCCTCGTCGTCCGGCGCAAACCGCGCCAAGCTGCAATCAATAGCGGCCAGAACCGGCGGGAGGGCTATCGATATCTCCGGCGGCGCCACAGACGTCGAGGCGGCGGTCTCCTCGATGGAAACGGAGCGGCCTGTTCTGGCCGGGATCTCCTCCGAAGGCGCGTCGGATTTCGCGTACTCGCAGCCGGATATAGGGGATACGACAATCGGAGTGGCCGGAGTTCTGGAGGCAAAATCCGCCGCCGTCACCCTGGTCTTCGCAATGCCGGGCACGGCTGACGGCAAGAGGAAATTCAGGAGCGTCAAGTTCACAGTCGGGCCGCGAGCGGAAAAATCGAACCTGGCCCCTTTGATATGGGCTCTGATGAGGCTCGCGAAGCTGGAGGCCGGCAAAAATTCGAACAGGTCCGCAATTATACGCCTCGGCATGGATTTCAACCTCCCTACGGATTGGACGTCTCTTTTGATCCCCGGCAGAACGCCCAGGACCGCCGCGATCCCCATTTCGCCGGACATAGGCAGGGCCGGGCGAGTCGAGGCCGGGTGGCTCGCCAGGATAGAGTGGTGGGAAACAGGTTTTCCAAAGGGCGCGCTGCCCCCGACGGCAAAAAGATACTTCAACCCCTTCATGATCCTGGGAAGCACTTGGCCGGGCCGACCTGCCCTGCCGGCCGAGTCGGCCGGCTCGGCCAATATTCAAGGAAGCGAACAGGACGTATCCGCCAAAACCATACCGCCAAATAATGCGGTTGCGGTTGACGCCCCCGCCGCCCACTATGCCGGTAAGCCGCCCGCCGTCCAGATAGCTCCATTTTCACCCGCTTCACCCGTAACGCAGCGGACAGGGACTGATGAGCCATACGGCGGAAATTCCCGGTACAGACAGATGATGGAGGGCGCGTCAAGCGAAGACCTTTATTCGATTTATATAGCCGAGCGCCCCAAATACGCCGGCGCCCCCGACTTCTACATGGATACCGCCGATATTTTGCTGAATCGCGGCATGAGGGCCGCGGCGCTGAGAGTTCTCTCGAATATCGCCGAAACGGCCCCCGGGGACGGCGAAAGCCTGCGATCGCTCGGCTATAAGCTGATGGAACTCAGCGAATACAGGCCCGCCGCGAGAATCTTCGCCGACGTCGCGTCCATCACGGAGACCGCGACGGCGTACCACGATCTGGCGCTTGCTTTTTCGGCGTCCGGCGATAAAAAGAAAGCCCTCGCAAGCCTCGTCAAGGCTGCCAAAGACGGCTTTTCATCATCCGCCCATGACGTGGCGGCCGAGAACGCGCTGACCGATATCAGCGCCATGATGGCCGGTTCTCCCGAGTCGGCGGACGGCGCGGACGGCGTCGGTATCGACCCGATACTCCTGAGACACATGCCGCTCGGCCTGAGAGTTTTGATGGAATGGGACAGCGAAGGGGCGGATTTTCAACTCCATGTCACGGACCCAAACGGGCAGGACGTCTCAGATAACAATGCCGTCACATACCAGGGCGGAAGGATGAGGAGTTCCGGAGACGCCTACGGCCCCTCGGAATTTGCCCTGCGCGACCCCAAACCCGGGAGATACCGCGTCGAGGCACAGTTCACGGCGGACGGCCGCATCCACGGCAGACCTCCAATGATATTCGCGGTAATTTTCAGAAACTACGGAGAGGCTGATGAAACCGCCAGATACCACGCGATACGGAGCGGCAAGGTCGGCGAAAGGATATTGATAGACGAGTTCGCCGTGGAATAGGGGCCGGTGGGGAAGTATACATAACCATCACTAGGATATTATATTTATATTTTTGAGGAGGGCTTGAAAATGTCGTGGAAGGTACACCCCATCCTTACAATTTTGTGCATTGCTATAATCGCATATTTCGGATTCAAAATGCGTGTGTGGTTCGACGAATTATGCCGAAGCTATCCAATCGTGCGATGGCTGAGCATTATTGTGATATGTTCAGCTTGCCTGATCTACTTGATTTTGCCCATGATATGGCAATGAACATGCTATAATTTCCTCAAAGGGGTGATTTTGTGAAGGCAAAACAGTTGAGCGGGAGGGTAAAAATAGCGATATTCGACGACTGCGTGATCTTCAGGGCGGGGCTGACGAGTGTTCTTGGGAAGATACCGGAGTTCGAGATAGTGTGCGCGTCCGATTTCAATACGGACTCGGCCGCGCTCGTCGGTTCGGGCGTTTTGGGCGTATCCCCCGATGTTCTGCTGGCACATACGACCACAAAGGATATCAACGAGCATATCGAGATTATCGGGCGGCTCAGGGACGCCAACGCCAGCCTCAGGATCCTCATCATCTCCGAATACTCGGACATCGATTACCTCGTGAAGATAGTCGCGTCAGGCTGCGACGGCTACGTCCTGCGAAGCGTCTCGGAGGAGTCGCTGAGACGGGCGATATCCAACATCGCGGCCGATATCTTCGTATTCGACCGGATCGTGATCTCAAAGTTCTTCATGGCGCCGGCTCTCGATCACTACATCAAACATTCGCAGGAGCTCTCCAATCGCGAGACAAAGATACTCGATTTAATAGCCGAGGGGCAAAGGAACAACGAAATCGCGGCTATTTTCAATCTATCGCCAGGCACGATGAAAAACCTCATCTCGGATATGCTGCATCGTTACAAATGCAAAAACAGGTCGCAGCTCATAAACCTGCTGAGGTCCAAAAATTAACACCCCAGCACGGAGACTATGTCGAAAAAAACCTTGTAATCAATGGATAGTCCGCCGCTTATGGCGGACAGGTCGTCTTCGGACAGGTCCATCGCTGAGATGACCGCGTGTTTTAACTCGTCGTGCGTAAAATTGTAGCCCGCGACTTTGGCGAATTCCAGAAGTTTTTCCCTCGAATCTACCCCATCCAGGCACCTGGCAAAACCCTTGTCGCCTCCGACTCGCTTTATAAACGATCCCGCCGATTCCAAAGACATGCGCGCATACCTCCCTTCGTTACGAATACAACGCCATGCTACTTTATTATATATGTAATTGGCGCAAAACGCACTATAGAGAGATCATTAAGAATCTCCGCACAGCAGCGACAATACTATTTTTCAAAATCAGCCGCGTTTGGGGGCTTGTAATAGTAATCACAATGGGATAAACTACGAAAGATTAGTTTCCCATGCTCGTAAATTGTGGTTTATGGCATGGTTTTATTTTTTTCCGCATATCGACGCGATAAAGGGGAGGCTGGTATGAGTTTGCGACGCGGGATATTATTTTTTATCATGTTTTTTGCGCTTTTTACACTTTTTTCGCTTTTTACGCTGTCGCTGACAGCATCGAGGGCTTCTTGCGAAACGTTGGAGATCGATATGGCGCGGGCCGTAGAACTCGCCGTCGCCAATAACGGTCTGATAGGTATCGCCGAATCGGACATCGCCATCGCCAACGAGTCGAGGCGCCAGGCCCACAGGACCCGGGGAATCACGGTGAGCGCGGCGCACTCGTCCGAGTATGCCGATTATATGGCCTTCGAGAAGTACGGCCAGAGCTATCAAAACTCGTACTCGAACGCAATAAAGGCGACATATCCTCTTTATACCGGAGGAGTGATAACCCATACGATAGACCGGGCCGAGAGCGAGTACGAATCGAAAAAAGAATCCATGAGGAAGACGCTCCAGGACATGAGACAGTCGGTGGCTGACGCCCTGTACTCCGTACTCAGGGCCGATGACATGGCGAAGCTGAACGCCGGGTCGGTCGAGCGCCTCGTCGCCCACGTAGACAACGTAAGGATACAGTACGAAAACGGCAAGGTCGGCAAGGCGGATCTGCTGAGCTCGGAGGTCGAGCTATCAAACTCCAGGCAGAACCTGATCCGGGCGAACAACGACTATGACGCCGCCGTAAAGCAGCTGAACAGCCAGATGGGAATGCCGCTCGACACAAAACTCCGCATAAACGAAACCCTGAAGTATGAAAAATTTGCTCATACCCTGGAGGAATGCGTCGAATCAGGCCGCGCGAATCACCCTGAACTTATAATGGCCGCGCTGGCGATAGAGAGCGCTGAATCGGACTCGGCGATAGCGCGCGGCGAAAAGCGCCCAAAGGCATCCGTCACGGCGACGCAAAACCTCTCGGACAACTCGTCGTGGCCCGGCGGGAAGGCGGATTCGTTCAACATCGCCCTCAACGCCGAGTTCACCATCTTCGATTCCGGCGTGGCATCATCAAAGATCGCCGCCGCCGATGCGGCCCTGAAAAGGGCCAGGCACAACTACGACGTGACGCTCGACGCAAGGATGCTCGCGATCGACTCCGATTACAACGGGATCATCGAGGCGTCGAAACGCCTCGATGAATCGATCCCGACGATAGGCAAGGCGCAGGAGGCTTACGATATCGCCCTCGACCGCTACAACGAAGGGGTCGGCACGAACATCGACGTCGTCGATTCGCAGACAGCGCTGACCCAGGCAAATTCTAACTACACACAGGCCCTGTGCGACTATAATATAGCGCTTTCGCGGCTTGAAAACTCAATGGGCGGGGAATTTAAAATGACAGGATCGGTTCAGGGACCATGAAATTATTTTTCTCGGCGGCAATGGCCGTCATCATCGCAATATCGGCGTCGTTCATCGGATATGGCGTATATCTGAACAGGGTGAGCGACAGTCACATAGAAACTATGATGGCCTCCCGCGCCGTCGTCGTCCATGGATTCAAGGTCTCATACAGCGAGATAACGCCCGAGATCGTTCTGGACAACGTAACGCTGCAGGCCGGCCACGCGACGGACGTGATCGCCCAGATAGACGGCTCGGTCAGTGAGATGTTCGTGTCGCAGGGACAGCACGTGAAGCGGGGGCAGAAGATCTGCGCGCTGGCCAATATGGACATCTCGCTCGAGATATCACGGGCGGATACGGACATAGCCAAAGCCGAGGCCGCGTTCGTCCAGGCGAATGAAGAGATGGAGAGAAACAAACGTCTCTCGGAAAAAAACGCGGTATCGCGAAGCGAACTCGAGTCGTCTGTGGCGCGGATGAAGTCGGGCCAGGCTGAGCTGGCGGCGGCTAAAATAGCGCGCAGCCAGCTCGACCACCAGAGCGGGCTCCAGACTGTGAACTCCACCATAGACGGTTCCGTGATCGTCGTTTACCAGCAGGAGGGCGCCTTTGTCCAAAAAGGCGCTCCGGTGGTCATGGTCGGCGATTTCGACAGGCTTGTATTGAGGGGTCAGATACCAGACAAGAAAATACAAAACATCTCTCCCCTGAACGAATCATATTCGATGTGGATGGACGTATCGCATCTCTCCGAAAAAGCGCTCAACATCGATTTCAGGTCGAGCTTCGGGGAGACTTTTGTGATAAACGCGAAAATCAGGGACATGACCCCGCCGCCAGCGGACTCGGCGCCTCTGCGGAATGTGACATGGGAACTCGACAACGCCATTGGGCTGCTCGAACCGGGGCTGTACGCCAACATAACGGTGAGCAGGAATGATTCGAAAAGAGTTCTCGCGGTACCGGCGGAACTCATAGGCAATATGGAACGCCCCGCGCTTTACGTGGCCGGCCCGGACTCCAGGCTCGCCGTCCGAGAGGTGAGCACCGGCGTATACGGAGGCGGCCTGATCGAGATAAAGGATGGGCTCCAGGAAGGGGACGTCGTCATAACGTCCGGCATTGACGGCCTCGAACCCGGAACGAGAATAGACGTCGTAGTAAAGGAGTTATCATGAAAAAAGAACTGTTCAACGAAGAGGCGTTGTCGCGGCTGCGCTCGCCCGAACAACTCGACTCGCTGCTCCGAATAACCCAGCCCGTCACATGGATGGCGCTCCTTACGCTCTGTGTCCTGACAGCCGCAATAATTCTGTGGAGCGTGTACGGCGTCCTGTCCGTGTCGGTGGAGGGTATTGGGATGATCGTGGACACCGCTGGAGTGGCCAACATATACCATGACGTAAGCGGCAAGGTGGCGGAAATAACGGTGCGCCCCGGCGCCCGCGTTAAAAAGGGAGATGTCGTCGCGAAGCTGTCCCAGCCGTCCATAACGATGGACATAATCACGTCCCGGCAGAACATCCCCATGTCCACGAACCGCTCGCAGGTCGAGAGCGGCATCTCGAATTTCGACTCGAACGTGCAAAAATGGTATCAGTCCAGCACGGTGACAAGCGACTACGACGGTATAGTGCTGGAAGTCCCGATCAATCAGGGAGACGTCATATCGGCCGGTTCGACTGTTATATGCAGCATAAGACGCGATCAGGAGAGGGACGACGTGGCTGTTTTGATGTATGTCAACGCGAATGCCGGCAAGAAGATAAAGCCAGGCATGGCGGTGCGTCTCTCACCGAGCGAGGCTGACGCGGAAAAGGACGGCAGCCTGATGGGGGTTGTGAGGGATATCTCGATGTACCCTGTTTCGAGCGCTGGTATGCAGAAAAATCTCGGCAACGCGGACATCGTGAGCTGGATAGCGCAAAAGCTGGACGGAGCGGTGATGGAGGTGAGGGTCGATCTCGTCAGGGATCCAAAGACCGAGTCCGGATACCTTTGGACGTCGGTCGTGGGCAATCATCCGAGCGTGACGGCAGGAAGCGTATGCACCGGAAACATCGTGGTCGATCGCACCCCGCCTCTCGAGAAAATATTCCTGAAGCTGAGCCAGTGGCTCAGAAACGTCTGACATGAAGTTCGGCAGACGCGTGCAAAAAACGCCGGTCCTTCTCCAGATGGAGGCCGTCGAATGCGGGGCCGCGGCGCTCGGGATCATCCTGTCTTATTACGGCCGCATCGTTCCGCTCGAGGAGCTTCGCGCCCAGTGCGGCGTGAATCGGGACGGCAGCAAGGCCAGCAACATGGTGAAAGCGGCGAAAAAATACGGCATGGAGGCCGGAGGAAAGCGTTACGACGCCAGCTCCGTGCTGGCGGAGACGCGAAAGCAGAGGATCCCTTTCATAATCCACTGGAATTTCAATCACTTCCTGGTGCTGGAAGGCTACAAGGGCAACAAGGTCTACCTCAACGATCCCGGCATGGG
>JAITNX010000062.1 GCA_031290235.1 Synergistaceae bacterium
TATCATCTGCTGCGGATTGGCAACGATGATATTGACCCGAAAATAAGGGGGGTATGGAAGATGCAGTTCAGGCCGATAGACGAAGTAGTCATGGATATTCACATACGCGACGCGAAAGAAGAAAAGGCTTTTGAGGTAGCGCGCTCAATGCTTGCCGACGGCCTTCCCGCTGAAACCATCAGGAAGTACACCGGCCTCGATGAAAGTTCCATACTTTCATTGAAATAACTATACTTGTAGGTTCGGGAGTGAATATTACACGGTAAAGTGAAAAAAGGCGGGAGGCAAAACGCCCCCGCCTTTATTCATATCTAATTTCCTCCCTTCATAGCCACGAATGCCGCGAAATCACTTCCGCAAGCGAGCCAGCCGCACTCGTAAGATAGAAGTAGAAACTACTTCTTTATCAGCATAAGTCTTTTGAGGCTTACGTTATAATGAACGTCAGAAATCGTTAAGCTGATAAGTTTGAATGATGAGGTGAATTTATTAGTTGCCGCTGTTTGCGATGCTTACGGCAAAATCAAAGCTAAACAGTAAGGAGATTTTGTTCAATGATTGAAGATTTGGCGATTATCCTCACTGAGGGTGAAAGCTATAATGTCGAGTTCAAAGAGAGTCCTGACAAGGAACTTCCGTCAGAGGTCTGCGCTTTCGCGAATGCATCTGGCGGCAAGGTATACATCGGCGTACATGATTTGGGCTATGTTGTCGGGACCGGCATTGAGCGAATGAGATACGCCGCGCGTGAGGCGAATGTCGCCGAACCGATATTTGAGTTCTCTGGCTTCTTCAAAGTCACGTTCAAAAGGAAAGCGGCTGTCCAATCGACTGCGACGAGCGATAGGCAAGCGATTAAAACAAGCGATAGAAAACGAGTGTTGTTTTCCTATATTGAGGAACACGGGCAGATAACGGCATCGGAGGCCGCAGACCTTTTGACATTGAGCAAGGGGCGCGTCAGAGCCATCTTGCAGGAGATGACGAAAAACTACACGATCGAAAAGGTCGGCGATAAGCGCTATCGTAGAAACAGACTTCGGTGTTTCGTCCGATACTTTCCCCCGCCACTTGCCAAAAGTCCCGCGAGTCTATATCCTGTATACGCATTTGTTGTGTGATAAAATAGGCGCCGCGTGGCATCTTAAATATGGGGGGAAGGCGCATGGAGGTAATAAAAGCTCCTAGAGGGACGAGGGATGTGCTCGGGGACGAGTCATGGAAGTGGACACACGTTCTGGACGTCTGCAGGAGGACCGCGGATGACTTCGGCTACAGTGAGGTGCTTCTGCCGATTTTCGAGCACACAGAGCTATTCAGCCGCGGCATAGGCGACACGACCGACGTTGTAGAGAAGGAGATGTACACGTTCACAGACAGGGGTAACCGAAGCATCACGCTGAGGCCCGAGCTTACCGCGTCCATGGTGCGCTCCTACCTCGAGCACGATATGAGGCGCCTGCCTCAACCGGTGAAGCTCTGGAGCGCCGGGCCGATGTTCCGCTATGAGC
The DNA here is from genome assembly GCA_031290235.1 of Synergistaceae bacterium. Taxonomy (GTDB): domain Bacteria; phylum Synergistota; class Synergistia; order Synergistales; family Synergistaceae; genus JAIRWR01. The sequence continues at coordinate 1,512 of JAITNX010000062.1, forward strand.
GGCCCCAAAAGGGACGCTATCGCCAGTTCTGGCAGATAGACTTCGAGATACTGGGCGTGCCGAGTCCCATGGCCGACCTCGAAACAATAGACACATCCATGGAAATTTATCGGAGGCTCGGCCTATCAAACCTTCAGGTCCTGATCAACTCCGTTGGCTGCCCGAAATGCAGGCCCGTCTACCGAGAGGCGCTGAAGAGCTTCATCGCGTCGAGCCCGGGCGGCGTCCGCGGGCTATGCGAGACCTGCAGGGATCGGTTCGACCGCAACCCGCTCCGCATATTGGACTGCAAAATTCCGGAATGCAAGGATTTGACGAGGTCCGCGCCAGCGATGATAGACTCTCTCTGCGACGAATGCCGCGAGCACTTTGACGGCGTGGGCAGGGGGCTCGACCGGATAGGAGCGGACGTCAGGCTTGACAACAGGCTTGTCCGCGGACTCGACTACTACACGAAGACGGCTTACGAGATACTGGCGGGCGAGCTGGGCTCGCAGAACGCGGTGTGCGGGGGCGGGAGGTATGACAACCTCGCCGAGGCGATAGGCGGGCCCCACGTGCCGGGCGTCGGCTTCGCGTCAGGTATAGAGAGGATCGTCATTACGCTGGAGGGACAGGGCGTCTACCCTGGGAAGGCGCCGGAGACGGACGTCTGCATCGTGACCGCTTCTGACGACGCCATCATGGAGGCGTGCGCGCTCGCGCACGAACTTCGCATGAGCGGCCTCGCCGTCGGCTCTGACTATACCGGGCGCGGGATGAAAGCCCAGATGAAACAGGCCGCCTCTGCCGGGGCGCGCTTCGTCTGCATTCTCGGCGGTGACGAGATAGCCTCCGGAGTTGTGGGAGTGAAGAACATGAAAAATGGCGAACAGGTATCCGTGCCAAGGAGTGGGACGGCCGCTAAGATAGCCTTGTGGAGAGAGGAAATGGTTGAGTAAATGATCAATGGAAGCTACACTGCCGAGTGGAAAAGAACTTTGTACTGCGGCGAGCCGCGTATCGCCGACGCGGGCCGGGATGTCGTCCTCAACGGCTGGCTGAGAGCCCGGCGCGACCATGGCGGCATAATCTTCATCGAGCTTTGGGACCACACCGGTGTGACCCAAATAGTCTTCAACCCTGAGATTGTGCCGGATGCCCACGCCAGAGCCAAGGAGCTGCGGAGCGAGTACGTTCTCGCGGTCCGCGGCAAGCTCCGCGGGCGCCCGGAGGGCATGGAGAAGCTGTCGATCGCCACGGGCGAGGTGGAACTGCTGGCGGAGAACTTCATCCTGCTTGCGCCCTCCCAACTCCCGCCGTTCGACCCGGACAACGCTGAGTCCGTGAACGAGGACCTGCGCATGACGTATCGCTATATAGACATCAGGCGGGAGGGGATGCAGAAGAACCTGCGACTGCGCCACAGAGCGGTGCAGTTCACCCGCAACTACTTCGACCGCAACGGTTTCCTCGAGATAGAGACGCCTATCCTGACGAAGTCGACGCCGGAGGGCGCAAGGGACTATCTCGTTCCGAGCCGAGTGAACCCTGGTGACTTCTACGCCTTGCCCCAGTCTCCGCAGCTATTCAAGCAGCTGCTCATGATAAGCGGCTGCGACAGGTACATACAGATCGCAAAGTGCTTCCGTGACGAGGACCTCCGCGCTGACAGACAGCCGGAGTTCACCCAGGTCGACCTCGAGATGAGCTTCATCGCTGAAGAGGACGTGATTTCCCTGATCGAGCCGTATCTATCCGGGCTCTTCAAGGAGACGATCGGGGCGGATGTGCCGACGCCGATGCCGCGGCTGACCTGGCGGGAGGCGATGGAGCGCTACGGGAGCGATAAACCGGACCTCCGCATCGGCATGGAGATGGTCGACCTCTCGCCTGTCTTCGCCGGGGGCGAAAATCCGTTCGCTGGCATGGTCTCCGATGGCGGAACAGTGAGGGGTCTGAGATTGCCGGGCGGCGGCTCGCTCTCCCGCAAAGAGATCAGCGACATCGAAAACAGGGCAAAGGAACTGGGGAGCGCCGGAATGGCAAACTTCCAGCTTAAAGATGGAGTGCTGAAAGGGCCGCTCGTCAAGTTCCTTCCGGAGGCGGCGCGGGTCGAGCTGTTGAGACTCTCTGGCCTCACTGCCGACGACGTCTTCTTCGTCATGGCGGACAGAAGCTGGACGAAAGCCTGCTCTATGCTTGGGCAGATACGGCTGGAGACAGCGCGCGACAGAAAGCTCGCCGGAGATGGATGGAAGTTCGTCTGGGTGACGGAATTTCCGCTCTTCGAGTGGGACGAGGACGAAAAACGCTGGTCCGCCGTCCACCACCCGTTCACGGCCCCAATGGACGAGGACGTCGAGTATCTTTCGTCCGATCCCGGGCGGGTGCGCTCGCGCGCCTACGACATCGTCCTCAACGGGACGGAACTCGGCGGCGGATCGATAAGGATCCACAACCCCGAGACGCAGTCGAGGGCGTTCGAGGCGCTCAACATCTCACCGGACGTAGCGCGCGAGCGATTCGGCTTTCTGCTTGACGCACTGTCGTTCGGAACCCCGCCGCACGGTGGCATCGCGCTTGGTCTGGACAGGCTCGTCATGATGCTCTGCGGGGCTAAATCAATCCGCGACGTTATGGCTTTCCCGAAGAACCAGAAGGTTCAGTGCCCGCTGACAGGCGCCCCATCCGGGGTGGAACTCTCTCAGCTCGAACAGCTCTACATATTATCGACGGCGCCGGACGAGCGTGCGGAGTTAGAATAAAAAGATAAACTATGAAGGATAAAACCCTTCTTGGTCTTAATGTGTCTGTGTTTTTAATGATGATAGGGGTAGGAATGATTGTAGCGTTCCTGCCGCAACGAATAATTGATCTGGACGGGCACGAGCGGAATGTCGGCTACTTGGCCTCGATGTTTGCCATCGCCTATATAATGCTGCAGGTCCCTGTTGGTACTATGGCCGATAAATTAGGCTTTAAATTGTTTCTTGTCGCGGGCTATCTTCTTTGTTTTTTATGGCAATTGCGATAGCTATGGCTATTAAGTTGATTCATGTTCGCCCTATAAAGCACATTTCAGATTGAACACCCATATTAAGAACCGGAGGACACAATGGATATGGTAAAAATCGCCGAGAGCGCCATTGGCGTCCGCATAGATTCCTTCGAGCCTCTGGTGGGAGAATCCCCGCTTCTTTTGATCCTCGGATCCATTCCCGGCGTGGCCTCGCTGGAAAGCGGGCGCTATTACGACCACGCGCGCAACCATTTCTGGCGTCTGATGCATGCCGTACTGGAGGAACCGAAATACCACTCCGACTACGGGACGCGCGTCGCCATGCTCAAACGTCACCGTATCGCGCTGTGGGACTCTGTGGGCTCATGCGTGCGCCCCGGATCACTGGACAGGAACATACGGGAAGAGCGCCCCAACGACATTCCGAGGCTGATGCGCGACCACCCCACCATCCGCGCGATTTGTTTCAACGGCCGCGCTTCGGAGGCGGTGTACTGCCGTCACCACGCGGCGAAGATGGAAGATGACATCCGCTATCTTCTTCTGCCGTCCTCGAGTCCGATACCCCGAAAATTCATCAAAACCTTCGAGGATAAATTGCCGCGGTGGATGGAAATTCGCCGCATCCTGAACGGCATCATATCTATATTGCGCTAAAATACCTTTGCGTCATAAGCTGTATTCCCTTAACCTCAAACAAGTCATTATATCGAAGCTGGCCAATATTACCTAACAAGGCTGTTTATTGCCCTTTACAGGGGAAACGTCCGTGGAATATCATAAATCGTACAGGCTTTTATATGGAGGGAAGAATGAATGAATCAAAACCACCTGTCCCGCGTGCTGATAAAGGGCTATAAATTGTTCGAGGACTGCGAGGTAAAACTCGAAAGGCTGAACGTCCTGATTGGTCCCAACGGCGGAGGCAAGTCCAGCTTCATAGAATTTTTCAACCTCATTAGCCACATTTTCGACGGACATCTCCAGGAATATGTCGCTCACAGCGGCGGCCCGGACGCCATGCTGCGTTTCGGGCGCGAGGTTACGCGCGAGATTTCCTCAGAGCTGGTTTTCGGGTCGAGAAGCTACCGCTTCGCGATCAGTCCTGCCGAAGACGGCAGGATGGTTTTCTCGGAGGAAGCCGTATATCATGGCGATAAATGCGAGTTTTCAGCGGGCTCCGGCCACTTCGAGAGCCGTATAAGAGAGTTCAGCCAAGAAATCCCGAACGTCAGATGCCAGATGTTTCACTTTCAGGACGTGAGCGCCGCCTCCGCGATAAGGCAGCCCCACCCTCTGAAGTGCGACGGGAAACTGTCTCCGGATGGCGGAAACCTCGCGGCTTACCTATACGCGCTCAAGGAGGAGCACAACAGCGACTACCAGAGGGTACTGAAGAGGCTTCAGATAATCGCCCCATTTTTTGAGGATTTTTTCCTCGAGCCCGACGATGACGACCCCGCTTCCATAAGGCTCCGATGGCTGGAGCGCGGAAACAGCCAGCCACTCGACGCCAGGCTGATGTCGGACGGTATGCTGCGCTTCGCCAGCATTCTCACTGTCTTCAGATATCCGAAGGAGAGAAGGCTGGACACACTCATCATTGACGAACCCGATATCGGGCTTCACCCCAAGGCGCTCGAGCTCATTTACCACATAATTTTCGTCGTGTCGAACTACAGGCAGGTGATAATCTCGACCCAATCGACCGAACTGCTGAATAAGTTCAACGCGGAGGACATTATCATCCTTGACCGAAAGGGCGGGAGGACGACGCTGAGCCGCCTCGACACGGACGAACTGGAGGAGTGGCTCTCCAACAGGACTATATCGGAGATATGGGCCAACTCCATCATAGGCGGGCTGCCGACTCTGTAACCGATTGCGCGGGGAAAAAAGAGGCGGGCGTGAGGAAAATATGATAATATGAGGATCGCTACAGAAGAATCGATAATCTAGGAGGTCATTTCAATGAAGAGAGCGTGTTCGAGTTTCAAACCGTCGAGGTCCTGGTGCGCGGTGATTTTGGCCGTCGCGCTTTTGTTCTCGGCGAACGCCGCGTGGGCGGGGGAGGCTATTAAATATACAGGAAGTGAGCCTACGAAGGCTTTATTGCTGTGGGTGCAAAATAGACTTTTTAGCGGTATCACCCTGCCAGTAACGACGCAAGGTAAGCATTTTTATCCGGGCGCAGCTTACCCAAATGGTGCTCCATTGGGGAATATAGTTAGTATTGACGTCACTACCGGTC
>JAITNX010000069.1 GCA_031290235.1 Synergistaceae bacterium
TGGCAGAGACTCGTGAAGGCGCCGTCGAACAGGGAACTGACGCCGACATATATTACCAGGCTTACGCAGTCCATAACGGAGAAGAATCGCATGGACTTGCTCAGGCTCCGCGCCGTCAGACTGAGTTCGGGGGAGTACTGCGCCGTCGACTCCACATCCAGGTGCGCGTACGGCGCTTCCCTCGCCGACATAAAGTGGGGTAAGAACAAGGAGCGCCTTCCACTTGAGCAGACCGTAGAGGTTGTCGTCTACGCCTTGAACAGCCATATGCCAGTATACTACAGGACATTTCCGGGAAACATCCCAGACTCTCGCACACTTGAGACTATCCTTGTCGATCTTAGTCATGCCGGGTTCAAGGATATCATCCTCATCACTGACAGGGGGTACGAGAAGATACGCAGTCTTGAGAGCTATATCCTCAAAGGCCAGGAAATGATCATGTGCACAAAGGTGCAGCAGAAACATGTCCTCGAGAAGATAAATGGACTGGGCAGTTTTGACTCCAGGCCGGATGCCATGTCCATCGATCCGCGTACAAGGCTCTACTATAAGCAGTACGACTTGAGCTACAGCGCCGTCAATAAGGGCGAGGCGGTTAAAGAAGCTGACCGGCTTAGGCTTAACCTCTACTTTGACTCCGTCCGCAGAAGCAGCGAACTACTCCAGCTTGACATTGACATCAGCAAGCAGCAGGTTACGCTCGCAAAACTGGCGGACAGTAAGGCGGCTATAGACGATGAGACCGCCCTTGGCAGGGAGTGCTGCTACTTCACCGTAACCCTGGATAAGACATCAGGCGCCATTCAACATTACGCCGTCAACGAAAAGAAGGTGGCAAAGGCGCACAAAGTATCCGGGTTTTTCTCGATAACTACGCATAAGATCGACCTGACAGCGATGGAAGTGTTTGAAGCTTACCGACTGCGTGACGAACAGGAGAAATATTTTGAACAGATGAAGGACCAGATGGTCGCCGACAGGCAGCGTAATTGGTCGGAGGAAGGGAAGATCGGGAGGTTGTTCATAATGTTCGTCTCCCTTGTGATCAGCTCATATGTGCGGCATATCTGGAGGAGTACCGAGCTGTATGAACACTTCACTTCATCACTTGAAGTGTTGGACGAAATGCGTTCCATCAGATGCGTTGAACACACTAACAAAACGAAGTTGATAACACCATTTGTTGGTGACCAGACAGGTATATGCAGAGCTTTCGATATTGAAGTGCCGGAAGGCTGCTCACCTGATTATGTGTCAAAGCAGACTTTCTCGCACAGGCGCGGACGTCCACGCAAATATAAAACCATTGAACACGATTTATAGTAGAAAATAGTGAAAAACTCACGATATAATATCGCCAATAAAGGCTATGGGCTTGTTTGTTGGGTGCGTTGTTTCTGTCTGTGTACCGGCTTGTGTACCGAGTTTATAATGTACCATCATGTAGTTAATTATGTAAACATCCTAGGAAATATCACTCTTTTGTTTTTTTGTCATCGTGATTTTGCCGATAGCGACCCCATGCATAACCGCCCATACCAAACGATCCGCCATATGCAACCGCTTTGAAAAGCTCGATAAGCAGTTGGTCTTTATCTTTTAAAACGGCAATTATAAGAAAGATAATTGCTGCTATAATAAATGCAATAAGCAAATGTAGGCTTTTTCTCTCAAGTGTTTCTTTGTAAACCCTATCGTCATGACGATCTCGTTCCATCGCATCAAGCTGTTTCTGAGCATACAAAAACTGGCGCTGGTCTGACTCACTTGCCGCAAGCGCTTTTTCTCGTTCAAGCTCGATTCCTTTTTCTCTAATGGACAGTTCATATTTTTGATTTTCAAGAAATTGAGACAACGATTGTGTATCAATGGAATTATCGTCACTCACAACTTAACCTCGTATCTTGGCGTAGACAATTTTACCCTGATTTTCCCAAAATCTTTTGATTTTCCAAGTATGGGTGGCAATATTTGAACCTCTGTTATTTCCTCAGGGCATTCTTGTTTCATTTTAATGAACTCCGCTGGATCTAGGTCTATCGTGTCGTTGCGGATTAAATCCAGAACCATCATACCAAACGCCTCCTTGCTTATGCTATATCATTAGTATATCCTGAATGCCGCCTTGACTCAAGAGAGACTTAGCTGGTTTGAGGGCTATTCCGGTTACGTCTTTGCATCACAATTACCTCCTAAGAGATTTAGTTTATGTATCTTACATTCATCATTCCCTGAAAAGATCGACATGTGTCCCTGTGCGCTCCATCACAAGACAATCGTCATCAATCCGATAAATGACAATCCAATCATCCTCTATATGAAAATCTCTGTAACCTTCCCAGTCGCCGCCGAGCGGATGATCGCGGTATCGCGGCGGTAACGGCTCACTGTTTAGCAACATAATAACCGGAGGTATGAGTTTCAATATATTCCTTCCCCGCAATACAGCCCTTTTAGAGTCCTTCTTGAATTTGCCGGAATATGACAAGTCAAGCATCATCGTCAGACAATAACGAAACCATAAAATCGTCTATATTTTTAAAGGGACCTATCAAGTTATGATCGTTTCTGCTTTCAAGTAAAGCGGCCGCGGTTTCCTCGTTTGGCGTGTCTGAGTTGAACAGCTTGTCATCGATAGGCATAGTCAATTCCCCCCTTTGTTTCAGTGTACCACCTTTACCGTTCGCGGCAATGGCTGCCGGCGTATTCGGAATCATGCCTGTCACGCCCCCCTTGTTTTTTTGAAGCTCCTCTATCGGGATCATGCTTCTTATGCCCCCTTCTCGCTCAAGAGCTTCGTTGGCGACTTTATAGTTGCATTTCGATAGTCTTAGTCTGCCCATCACGCAATATCGTTGCTTTAATAATTGCTTTTTGCTGACGTCTTAACGCAATATATCCAGCAACTCTTTCAATGTCATATTCTTTAAGGTCATAAGTATCAATTTTTGTCAGTATGTCACCCTTTTGAAACCCGGCAAATTCGGATAATCCTTGGGGTTCAACCTCCAGAATTGAAAAACCGCCTTCTTTTGTCTTTTCTGTGGAGGCAACTACCCCAAGATAACTGCTTACGGCTTCCGTTTCGCTGATTTGCCTTTGTGGTAAGATATATGTGGCTACGTAGACAGCCTCGGGTCCTCCGGGAGAAAACCTTACGACACTGCGGCATTGTTGTGTCCTCATGTTTATTGAATATTCCTGATATAATTGAAATCCATCATTTAAGTATTTGGTAAATGACATCACGGCAATACCGTCAGAAATATTTTTGTATGGGGTGGACCCCAGTGAATATATATATTTGTCTATTTCACTCCATGCAACTTCTAAGCCACTCTGGTAAATGACATCGCAAATATATGATGTATCGCTTTTCACAATATTGTCCATCGTGTTTTGCAATTCCCGTATGGCTTTTTCTTGTTCTTGCTGAGCCGCCTTCTGATTAGAACTCTGGATCATAGCGCCTAGCAAGTTACCTAGTGCTTTTCCCGCTTCATAGCTGGGATCAGGCCGAACATATACTGTGCTTGGATTTTGATAGTAATAAACATCCGCTCCAGCAGGAAAAACAAAACACGCTAGCAGAGCAACCGCAAATAAAACTCTCTTCATCACTCACGCCCCCTTGTTTTTTTGAAGCTCCTCTATAGAGTTTCTGATCACGAAGATATTCGTAGACTTTTCTGAACTGGTCTTCGTCCAGCTCGCTCAAGAGCTTCGCGGCGGCGAATTTACAATCGGCGTTTCGCCTTGTCGCGAAGATCCCGCGCTTCCCTGAGCCCTACCATGGGTACTCGCCCAGCGAAAGCCATTTCCTTTTGCCGTTTAGACTATACCGAAACAGCCAGGTCTTTTTATTCGACGGAAGAACATCGATATACAACCCCTCCGCGTCGGGCGTAGCGCTTGCGGGTGTCCGAATGCTTGAAATTCCTGACTTTAGAGTCTGAAAACATCTAAACCGCCGCCCTGGTACACAGGATTTTTTCCGTGTACCGCTTTGTGTACCGAGTTGTCATGATTATTATAGCATTTCCTCTCACCTTGCCGCACCGCAAAAAAGCGGCGAGGCCGGTGGTGACAGGCTTCGCCGCATGTTTCTGCATTGTCTTGCATAGTGAAATGGTGGGCCCACCAGGAATCGAACCTGGAACCTTCCGGTTATGAGCCGGTGGCTCTAACCAATTGAGCTATGGGCCCGCAAGAAAATATTATATCATAGGCCTATATATTTATGCAACCTATGGGACAACTGCCTATCGCCTCTTTTACAAATCCTTCGGTTTTATCGTCGTATTCCCGCGATATTACGGTCGCGTATCCCTCTTCATCGTCGAGTTTGAATACGGCTGGGCATACCTGCATGCAGACTCCGCACCCGACGCACTTTTCAACGTCTATCATCAATGACATTGGGCTTTTTGCGCGCTATTTCGTCAACGGTTCAAAGCTGTAGCCGCCTGGGTTCTCAAGGTCTGGGGCTATTTTCCCTATCCCTGGATATGGCACGTGCATCCCGGCAGCCGGTATTCCGTTCCTGGACAGATATTCGAGGACCGACTTGCGCGATGCGGCTGCCTGTTCAGTGTCAAAGTCATATCGGACGGTCACCCCTGGGCGCGGCATCTGTATGGCCATGGCGTGGGTCAGGTCTCCCCAGATCAGAAGCCGTTCACCCTTTGACTCCAGCAGGTATACCGTGTGTCCCGGGGTATGGCCGTAGGCCGCTATCGCCCGAATCCCCGGCAGGATCTCAGCGCCGCCGTCAGTCAACTCGCCTGGGGCTATAATCTTCACACTCTGGCCGTATTTGTCCAGCGACTCCCTCATGGCGGACGACCACTCGTACTCGAGTTTCGCCACATATACGTCGGCGTTTGGGAACGCTGGGCGCCCGTCATTCAGCAGACCGCCTATGTGGTCGCCGTGACTGTGCGTGATGAGCAGATGACGTACGTCTCCAGGCGAGACGCCGACGGCTCTCATGTTGCTCTCTAGGTTCGTGCCATATCCGGTGTCGATGAGAATCGCCCCTTCAGGCGACTGAACGAGGTAGGCGGCCACGGCATTTAGGTACTTGCCCGAAGGAATGAACTTTTTGACGTCCTGGTCGGACGCGCCGATCAGAATATCAATTCCGCCCTCCCTCTGGGCCTCCGATAACATGCTGACCTTTAGATCCCCTACGGTGGTCCTGAACACGTCGTCAGCCGCCAAGGCCGGTCCCACCATCGCCAGTGCGAACGTCATCGCGGCCGCTACGCTTGCCAAAACCTCAAACTTCATAACGATCCCTCCTGTTTTTTTGATATTTCAGGTTCGCTCCCGTACTCCGGCAAGCAAACTCCGTCCGTGCAATTCCATTCGCCCATGCTGGCGTCCAGCCACTCCTGCGCCGGGTGATGCCCCATGCCTATGTACGAGGCAAGTTGAAGGTGGAGACACTTCACGAGGATACCTCCAGCCCCGGTGGATATTCCGCCGACGCCCCTGAGGCGAAGGGCATCGTAAATCCTCTGTCTGCGTGCGCGCAGAAATTTCTTTTGCTGGGCCTTCATCATGGAGATCCTTATTTTCGCGTGCGCGGCGTTGTATCGCGCCCATTCCGGCGCCCTATCCCAGAGAAAGTCCTCCATCTCTTTCACGCCCTGCCGCCCCTCTATTTCGGCGGCCTTTCGCATCAAGCGAGGGCACACGAGCCAAAAAGTCGTAGGAAAGGGTTCCACGCCTCTCATGGGAGCGCATATCAACGCCCTTGGGCACCCGTACTGGCATCTGCCGGCTATACCCAACACAAGAAGGTCAGAAAAATTTCTGCCAGAGCCGCCGCTTGAAATCAACACCTGCCGCCGGACGATCTCCATGTCCCGCACATCTGGACGAGAAGGGGAGCGGCGTGACGCAATATCAGAAAAAATCGAAGGAAGCGCAACGCGTCCCTTCGACATCTTTTTTACTGGCGATATTTTGGGGGAAATCCCCTCACTTCTTACCGGTACGACGTTTAGCTCCTCTTGCATCCTTTATCTTGCTGTTGAGGTCAGCGATCTTCTCGTCACTCTGCTTCATGAATGAGGTCAGCTTCTTCTCAAAGTCCTCCTCGCGGCGCACAGGGCGAGTTTCCTTCATCTGAAGGGCCTTCACCGAAAGGTCTATGCGCCCCTTATCGTCGATCTTTATGACCTTTGCCGTTATCTGTTGAGACAGCTCCAGCACATCCTCGACCTTCTTGACGAAGTTATGCGAAAGCTCGGAGATGTGTATCATGGCCTTCTGACCACTTTCAAGGCGTATGAAGGCGCCGTACGGAGCTATATGCTCCACGGTTCCTGTGAGCACGTCACCTATGCCCACTGGGGCTGCCGTTGTTTTCTCTTCTCCCATTGGTGATTATAACCTCCGATTCAAATTAATGGGGTTCCTGCCGGTAACACACGACAAACACGCCTGTAATCAACTCAATTTTTTGTTAGCGGGCAGCCAAACCCACTTCAACGGTTCTTCACCCCCAAAAACTCTCAACAATAACAGATGGTACCTTTCACCACTTTTTACACGTTCATTATCATACCAGATATACAGATTTCCGCTACCTTTATCAAGCGCACTTTTTGACACTTTTTCCTGAAATATTGGCGAATATAGCGCAAGCAGTGTGCCCTTCTCAAATTTCATCTGTTTTTTAAGGAAATTGATCCTGTTTTTTCTGGAGATAGGGTATTTCTTGACCCTCTTCAGCGCGTTCTTTGCTGCCGCCCTGCTCTTCAGCCTCATCTTGTAGCGCTGAACCTTTGCCGGTTTTTGCAGCACTGGCTCTATCCTGTGGATCTTGAAATTTTTTTTGAGTGACAGGCCGAGAAACGAGCCTGCGTCTATTGCCCTGGTCTGCTTCCACTTTACGAAGAGCGCGCTCCCAACCCTGGACTCGGCTCTCATTGGGATGACCTCGGCGGTCCGTCTATGGGTGGAGGTCGTCACAGGCGTCTCTCGGCGAAGCGAGCCAAGCTCGCGCACCACTATGCGGCCAAGGAAAATCCTGGATAGTTTCCTCTTTACCTCAGCCAGGAGCGTCGCCATCCCTACTTTTGCTCCGTCTCGCCCACTGCTTCTAAAGCCTTCTCTATCCTTCCGAACGGCTCCATCAGCTCCATCTCCTCGGCGGCAGCCGCCAAAATCTGAACGAACTGTGATATGGCGGACGTGTTCTCCTCGGATACAGTCAAGCGCAGCGGCGCGCTTATATTATCCGCCTGAAATATGAACACGCACTGCTCCGCCGTCATCTCATACTGCCCGCTGGCTTCGAGCGGCGAACGATTGGACGCCTCCACCGCCAAAGTCGGCAGCTTGGATATCTTCTGCACCGGCGTTACAAGCCCCCCGTCGGGGACAAGCCACAACTGCGGCCTCGTCTCGATCGCCCCAAGAAGGTTGTCAAGTATGACTTCCTCGCGGAGATATATATCGAGGGCGCCTCCGTAGAGTATACGCTCAAGCCTGGTCGGCCGCACGGGCTCCGTGTATCTGAAATCCGTGGGAATGCCCCGGAAGTCGGTGACTAGCGCCGCTCCCCTGAAATAGTTTTCCCGAGCCTCGACAGTCAAGTATCCGACAAGCTGTTTGCCCTTTTCCAACAAATTTATCAATATCCTCCTTTAAGCGAGGAAGTCGAGGCCGCTCTTCAAGGCCGCGGACTTTACATCCTTGTCCTCTGTCTCTTCGTCTCTGCCGCGAGATGAGCCTTTTTTTTTCCCCCGGCCGCCGTCCTTCTCCCTGTCGTCCTTGCGCTCCCGAATTTTTACCTCTCCCTCAGATTTCTCCATGGGTTGCACCGTCTCGACCTGCTGCTGCGCTTTCTTCACAATCTCGTCCTGTTGGCCCGCCAACACGTGGTGCGAGCTGGGATCCTTCACCTGGCCAGCCTTGTAATCCACGTTGTACACAGACATATTCGCCTCTATCGGTCTCATTTCGCCGCTCCTCCTTGAGCCCTATATATGCTAATCGAACGACTTGACTTTCACCTCTCCGTCGTCATAGACGAAACGGGCAAACTTATGGTTTTCTCTGACAAGATATCGAATGCCGCGAATGGTGATGGTGACGCCCGAGTAACAGACGTTCTTGACCCTCACGCACCCGTCTGACTTGCTCTTTTCCCTCTCGCCCTCCAGCTCCGCCAGCCTCTTCTTAGTGACATCGTACTGGGCCTTGAGTTGAAATTTCGCCTTTGTTATCTTGGCCAGAACCTCCTGTTTATCTGGAGTCAGGGTGCCGTTGTCCTGCAACCCCTTGAGAAAGGTCACGTTTGCCTCTATCTTTTCAAGTTGATCCTCGAACTGTCTGACGTTCTCCTCGCTGCGTTTTCGTTCCTCCGCCAGCTCCGGCAGTTCGCCTACCGTTACCTCGGTCCGAGTCCCCATCTCGCTGCCCAGGACCTCGCAGACGACCTCGTTGCCAGCCTGCACATGTCCGCCGACGATCTGCCCTTTTTTGGCTCCCATGGCGGTGATGACGCCCCTGGCGCCTATATCGCTGTGCCAGATGGCCTCCGCGACGTTTATGTTCGAGTCGGAACGCACAAAGGCCTGATCGATGTAGCCAGCGTTCACATCGCCCTTTGACGTTATCTTGGCCTTGCCGGTACCGCGTATGCCAACCTTGATGGTCGTGCTGCCCTTTGACGTCAACAAGGCCCCTTCGACCACTCCATTGACTATCAAGTCACTGCCGCTGCTCACCTCAAAACCCTCGCGCACACTGCCCTGAATTGTGACAGGTCCTATAAAGTCTATATTACCGACTCCGTAATCGACGTCACCCTTCACCTCGAAGACGGGGTTTACCGACAGCTTGCCGTCTTTTATGAGAAGATTGCCGTCGTATTCCGCGTAAAGGTGCAGTTTATCCTCGGATACCGTAGTGCCCTTGCCTGTCGGCAAGTTCTTATCCTTCCCCATGTAGGCCGATATTTTCTTGCCCATGAGGCTAACTCCGTCCACACCCGGCACGACTGGGATCTTCTCGGCTATCTCCTGGCCCTTTATAACGTTTATGACTGTGCCGAGTTCCTTCATGTCCACCTTGTCGCCAACCGCCCGCGGCTTGAGTACGTTCAAATCGACCTTATAGTCTATTTTTGCGTCCTTGCCATTCTTAGGTGCGGAGCCGGCGCTTGTGACAACCCACTCCCTGCGGATTGGCGTGTTAAGCATCTTCATTATGATCTCTTCGTCGTGGCCGTATACCACGCCCCTGGCCACCATAAAACCCTTCACCATCTCCATCGTCGGGTGAGGCGCCGTACCCTCCTCCGGGATGTACCACATCTCGCACTTCAGGGCATCGTCAGAGATCTTCAGCCTGAAGTCGGCTTCCCTGGACTCCAACGCCTCAGCTACGCGAACCGGGGTCCCAAGTTTCTCCTCCAACGCGCGGCTCATCGCCCCACCGTCGTAATTCGTGATTCCCTTATCCTTCAGCTCGGACACAACATCCGACACAGAAACCGATTCGCCAGGCGCGATTACAAGAAATACGCCTTCTTCCGTGAGGTTCAACTCAAATCCCCGCCCCATCCAGCAAGCTCCCCCCTTCAGGCTATCCGGTCAATCTCGATTTCAACTCGGCCCTCAGAAGCGAGAGGGCCCGCCCGTGCAGCTGGGACACCCTGGACTCCGTAACTCCCAGCACTTGGCCTATCTCCTTCAGTGTCAAGCCCTCGTAATAATAGAGAGACAGCAGAATACGCTCCCTCTCCGGCAGCTTCTTCAGTGCCGCCACGACCTGCTCGGCCTCCTCGCTCTGCTCTATCAGCTCCAGGGCGTCGGGCTTGTCGTCCTCTACCATGTTCTCCCTCTGCATGTCGCCGTCCTCAAGGGCAAGGACATCGTCGAGGGATACAACGTACGATCTGCTCGCTATCTCCAGCAAATCTTTATATGACTTCTCATCCATATCCATAGCCTTCATCAGGGACTTGTCATCCGCGATGCCCTTGGTCTTTGCTATATTTTCAAGAGTCCTCTCGAACTTCTGCAGCTTCTCCCTGCCGCTGCGCGATATCCAGTCGAACCTTCTGAGTTCATCCAAAATCGCCCCCCGTATCCGAGGCACAGCAAACGTCTGGAAGACAAAACCGCGCTCTGGCTCAAAGCGGTCAACCGCGTCCAACAGTCCGAGCACGCCAAAGCTCATGATATCCTCAAAATCGAGGCCGGCCGGAAATTTAACCGCCATCCTCGCTGCGACATAACGCACCAGCGGCAGGAAACGCTTCACTATCTCTTCCTTCAATCGCGGCTCCGGAGAGCTTATATAAGCTGCCCAGAGCTTATCGTTGTCCAACTCCAACCTTGCCGCCTCCATGCACAAACAGTATCGACTCGTCCCTAAAAACCCTATCGGCTAGAGTTCCTTGGTGCCGGATCCCAGAGTCTTGACTATGAATTTCAACGTCTCCGTGCTGAACTCGACACTGCGTCCCTTGCTTCCGCCGGTATCAGACGCCACTAGCTTAATGCCCTCAGCCGTCAGAAACTTGAGCGTGGCCTCGACGTTTCTTGCTCCGACCGAGAAAATAGCGCTCTCTTTCCCAGGCATCGAGAACATCTGAGCTCCCCCGGCCATCTTCGCGCGAAGCTGCGTTTTGTTCACGCCCAGCTTGTGCAGTTCATCCATAAGAAGCGGAACGGCCGTATCCGCGAATTTCCCTGGCTTAGGGTTATTTTTCGTCTCTCGGCTGTCAGGCAGCATGATATGCACCATGCCCGCCGTCCTTGAGACCTGATCATAAATAACAAGCCCTATGCAGGAACCGAGACCCAGAGTTATGAGTGTCGCCGGGTGTTTGGAGACGACCAAGTCCGCCATGCCGACATGAATTGGCTGCGCCATGAACTATAGCACCCCCAGTTTGGAGAGCAGGGTTTCGAGGGCGCCTGGGTCGGGTATCATTATGACGGTTCCACCCAGCTCATCTTCCAGATCCATTACATGCAGGCTCGTTTTCACCAGCATGGCCGAGTCCCCTATGACGCCGAACATCGACGCCACCAGATCCATAATCGAACCCAGCATGTCCCTCGCCACCGCCGGCGTGGTAGTTGGCATTACCCAGCCGGTTATCTGCGACAATGCGTTCAGAAAAGCCCCGAGTATTATGTTTCCCTGCTCCGAGAGGGCGCTGTTCCTTATCTGAAGCCTCGCCTCCTCATCCATGCCAGAGATGTCCATCGGGATTATTAGATCGGCCAGCACGTCGGCCTTCTCCTCGTCTATCATGAAAATGAGACTGCACGAGAAAGTCTCCTCGGTGCGGATAAGGACAGCACAGACAGGAGTGTCTGGAGAACCGTAGTGCGCCGCGACCTCATATATCGGGACCAGCTCTGCCACTGGAACATCCATGTCAACCATGCGCCCGAGAAGCTTGGAGAGAGCCGTGGCAGCGTTTCCCGTGCCGATGTTGCCAACTTCACGGATGGCGTCCATGTGAATATTTGTGAATTCTGAAGTATGATCCATGGCGTCCAACAGCCTTTCTAAAGGGAGTTTATAGAGACACGGCGTCTAGTATCAGAGCGACGTTGCCATCACCTAGTATGGTAGCCCCCGCGATTCCCCTGACTTGGAGAAGCAGTTTGCCCAGGGGTTTTATGACTATTTCCTGCTGGCCCACGAACGCGTCCACCAGAAAACCAACCCTCGAACGGTCGCGTCCTACCCTGACCACCACGACCGGATTTTCCTCGCTTTCGGGACGATCACCAGGTGTCCCTATTATGGAAGACAGATCTGAGAGCGGAAGTATCTCCCCTCTCACAGTCGTGACGGGCGTACCATGAACATATTTTATATCTTTTTTATGCACCAGGAGCGTCTCTTCGACGTTCTCCAGGGAGATGGCATAAGTCTCATCTCCAACCCGAATAAGAAGGGCGAGCACTATTGCGAGCGTCAACGGCAACCGTATGACCACGCGAGACCCCGCTCCGAATTTTGAGTATATCATAAACTGCCCGCCAAGAGACTCGACTTTGCTCTTCACGGCGTCGGTTCCAACTCCCCTGCCGGAGAGATCGGTAACTTTGTCAGCCGTGCTGAAGCCTGGCAGCATCACGATCTGAACGGCCTCGTCGTCTGTCATCGACGCAGCTTGTTCCTGCGTTATTATACCCTTCTCTATTGCCTTTTTCTTCACCTTTTCAGGGTCTATCCCAGCGCCGTCATCCCTGACCTCTATTATAACCCCGTTTCCCTCCTGATAGGCCGCTACGGTGATAGTTCCAAGCCTCGGTTTGCCCCTCGACTCCCGGATGTCCGGGTTCTCGATGCCGTGATCCAACGAGTTCCTTAGCAGATGGACCATCGGGTCGCCTATTTCGTCTATGACGGTGCGGTCAAGCTCGGTGTCCGCTCCCTCGACCTGAAGCTGAATGTCCTTGCCCATCTGGCGGGACAGATCGCGCACGAGCCTCGGCAGCCTGTCGAACACCATTGAGACCGGCACCATGCGCAGCTTTGTCACTATCTCCTGGATGTCGCCAGATATCCGGCCCAGCTGGGAAAGGGGTTCCTCGAAGGCTTTCAGGCGAGACTCCTGCACAAGTCGTTCTATGCGCGCGCGCCCTATGACCAGCTCGCCGACCAGGTTCATCAGTTTATCGAGACGGCCAATGTCCACGCGGACTGTCCTGCTGCCGGCCTTATTGGCGCCCGGCTTTGCGTCAGGGTGCTGAGGCTTGCCTTGGGCTGCCGTGGCGGTCGGTTTGCCCTCTCCGTGGTGCCCGTCCTCATGATCCACTGACGTCTTGGCATGTTCCGCCTTGTCTTCGTTTTCTTCCTTCTTGGCGGTTTCCACCTTAGGGGTATCTCCCTCCCCAATGACGATGTTTCTGACCTCCGCGGACGCCACCTCTCCAACCTTTTCGATCTGCTTTACAAGTTCGTCTTTTTCATCCCTCGTGGCGAGGTACATCGTAAAGTCTCTCTCGAATGCCTCCCTCTCTAGATCCTCTACGCTGGGCACGGCCTTTATTATATCCCCGCGATCCCCGGCCAGGGTAACGACCATGTAGGCCCTCGCGGCGCGCAACATGCAGGTCTCGTCGAGCGTCACCTTCACTTCGAATACATTCATGCCAGACTCTCTGGCCGACACGACCCAGTCGCGCTCTTGCTCAGAAAGGCCTTCGATATCCGCCGCTTCCCCTTCGGCAGATGCCGCCGGTTTTTGTGCCTCCGCCTTCTTCACCGTTTGGGGCGCCGCTTTCGCCGCCGGTTCCTTGACCCTCGGGGCCGGCGAGGAACTCTCCGTCTGGGCGCCTGGGTGATCCCTCCTCGCGTGGAGTACGGCCGTCAGCTCATCCGACTCCACATCCTCGTCTTTGCCGCCACCCCTGATGGAGTCGACCATCGACGTCAAGGTGTCGAGGCACTTGAAAAGTATATCGACGTCGTCCGAGTTGAGGGCAAGCGTACCAGACCGTATCAGTCCAAGGACGTCCTCCATAGAGTGAGTGAGCGCCGCCATTTTGGCGAAACCCATCGTCGCCGACATGCCCTTGAATGTGTGCGCGACGCGGAAAATCTCGTTGATGATGTCCATGTCGCTCTGATTCTGCTCGGCAGAAAGAAGAAGTTCGTTCAAGTGGTCGAGATTATCTCCGGCTTCATCCAGAAAAGCTCCCAGATACTGATTCATATCCATTTCATTCGACATATTCTGACCCTCCAAGTCCCGATAGTTTCTATAGTTTCAAGTTGTTCGAGGATAATCATTCAAGACAATCATCTGGCGGCTCTCTCTATGGCTTCGGCTATCGAGTAAATCGGCAGCACCTCGTCCGAGAGGCCCGCCTCGTTGATCGCGCCTGGCATTCCATAGATCACGCATGTCTCCTTCGACTCGGTAATCACATAGGCGCCTTTGGCCCTCAGCAGCCTGGCGCCATCCAGGCCGTCCCTGCCCATGCCTGTCAGCACAACGGTTATGACGTTGCCTCCAACGACCTCTGACACACTGGCGAAGAGTACATCCGCCGCCGGGCGTACAGAACGCACCGGGGGGGTTTCCGTGAGCCTGCAAACGAGATCCTTAGGCGTCCGCTCCACTATGAGATGATAACCTCCGGGGGCAATTATTGCCGTCCCCCTCCTCACCGGCATCCCATCGCACGCCTCAATGACGTCCAGTTCGCTCAATTCGTTCAGGCGGCTCGCGAAGGACGTCGTAAAACCCGGCGGCATGTGCTGAACCACCATCACTGGCATGGGAAAGTCCCCAGGCAGCGCCGGAATTACCTCCTGCAGCGCGTTCGGCCCGCCTGTCGATGCCGCGACCACGAGAAGTTCAGGTTTGCGGAGCGCATCCCTCCGGGGTGCATGTGGCTGGAGCGGGGCTGGCATTGACTGAACCCTTTCCGTCAATGCTTCGGCCCCCGGACCATAGGCGTTCTTCATGGACGCTTTGCTTGCGGCGATGATCTTCTGACGCAGCTCATCCGCCACCTTCTCCATATCCAGGGATATCGTGCCGGAGGGTTTAGTCACAAAATCCACAGCTCCGGCGTTGAGGGCCTGCATTGTCGCATTTGCGCCGCCCTTGGTGAGGCTGCTCACCATGACCACGGGCACCGGCTTGATCTGCATTATCTCGCGCAGAACATCCAGCCCATTTTTACCCGGCATCTCCATATCCAGCGTTATCACGTCCGGCGACAGTTCCCTAGCCTTCGCGATGGCCTCGTCGCCGTTGCGGGCCTTCCCGATAATCTCTATCCCAGACCCGGCGGAGAGGATATCTCCAATTACTTTACGCATAAATGCCGAATCATCAACTATTAGAACGCGAATCTTCTGAGAAAGACTCATTTTTGCTCCCGCCCCATTGTTTCCTGCTGTCGTATAAATTCAAAAAGTTTTTTCTCGATGATCGCCGGGAGCGAGTCAAAGCCGAAGCCGACCTCCCATGAACCCTTCCCGTGAACTATCCGGGACGCCTTGCCGAATTGAAAATTGCGTCTTCCAGCCAGATCAAAACCAACGAAAAGCCTGTCGCCAGATTCGAAGAAAATTCCCTCTGTCACCTCATCCAAAGCCTTGAAGCGAAATCCGCCAAGGCTGGCATCTACCGCTTTCGCCGGAATCCAGGCGGCGGACATCGGCGCCCTCGTCTCGTACTCCACGTGAAATACCAGTATATCCCAAAAACACGGGACGCGCAGGAACTGCCTGCGCTGCACCCTCTTTGGTTCGTCACAGATCTCCGCCCACAATGTAGGAATCCCGGTATGAGTCTCAACCCTTATGACAGCCATGTCGTACATATAGAGCGCCGAGCCGTCCTCATAGACGAATGTAAACTCCATATCCCTGTACGCCGGCATCAAAGCGCCCAGAAGCAACGGATGATCGAGGCCGACGACTTTACCGTCGCGCTTCTCCTGGACGCTGGAGGGATACCGCCCCTTATAAATGCCGGCGTTTACCACGACCTCGCCCTTGGCGCCAATCTTTAATTTTGAGGTATAATCGAGTTCGAAGCCCTCCAGCTGTTCTGTCGCCACTTTAAAGCGTCCCCTTTTTCCCCATCTGCCGGACCAGTCTGCTCAGGAACGAATATTGTTCCGACTCCACGCCTCTGTGGAAATTTCCGTCCGGCGCTTCTATGATCCTTGCGGCGAGTTCCCTGAAGCACGGGGCCGAGACTGACGAGTCGTCGTCAAGAAGAAGGGGGCGCCTCCTTTTAACGGCCTCTCGAAGCGCCGAATCCCACAATATGCAGCCCATGTAAGGAACTTTGATGTTCAAAAACTGCTCCGCCGTAGAAATTATCCGTTCGCTCACCATGGCGGCTTCATGATAGTCAGCCACCATGTTCACCACAATCGCGGCGTTGATATCTCCTCCGTTCGTCTGACAGAGGGACTTCAGCACGCTGTACGAATCACGTATAGCCGTCGGCTCCGGCGTGGTTAAAAGCAGTGACATGTCCGACGCCATAGCGAAAACCAGCACGTTTTTATGTATGCCGGCGCTCGTGTCCAGCAACAGCACATCCGTTTCGTCCTCCAGTACGGAAAGGCGGTCTATCATCCAGGACTGCCGCTGATCGTCCAAGTCCGCAAGCTCGCGAAGCCCGGCGCCGCCTGGTATGATCGATACGAGGTCTCCCACCTTGTACAATATCTCCGACAGCTCCTTGACCCCGCGCAATACGTGCCCTATGTTGAACTTGGGCACAACCCCGAAGAGTATATCTATGTTGGCGAGCCCCAAATCAGCGTCGAGAATAGTCACCCTCAACCCCATCTCGGCCATGGCAAGCCCAAGGTTCACAGCCATATTGCTCTTTCCGACGCCGCCTTTTCCGCTCAATATCGCAATGGACTTCATTCCGGTTATCTTGCTCCCGGGCCCCGCGATTCTCCTGTCCAAGACCAACTCCCGCAGCGCGGTGGCCTGATCTCCTATCATGGGAGGCATTATTACCGGGTTCATTTATCTCTCTTTCTCCGCCATGACGCTATCGATCAGCCTGTTAACGAAATAATCGCCCCTTGCGACTTCGATATCATTGGGCACGTTTTGCCCGGTGGTAAAGAACGACGCTGGCAGCGAGAAATCCCTCATCACATTGAGTATTGTTCCATAAGTCGACGTCTCGTCCAGCTTTGTAAACAGCATGGCAGAAAGGGGAACGATTCCCATCTTGTCTATGATGCCAAGCATGTCGCGATACTTGACATTCGAAGCCATGACCAGGTGTACTGTGTCGGGTTCGAATGCCTCGTACAGCGTGTGAAGCTCCTCCATCCTGCCTCCGTCGTACTGGCTTCTGCCGGCGGTGTCAAGCAGTATGAGGTCGGCATCCTTGTGCTTCCTGATGGCGCTTGCCATCTCCTTAGGCTCGGCCGTTATCTCTATCGGTATGCCCAGGATCTTTGCGTATGTCCTGAGCTGCTCTACAGCCGCGATTCTATAAGTGTCCGCCGTCATGAGTACGACCTTTCGGTTGGCCCAAAGTGACTGGCTGGCCGCTATTTTCGCGATCGAAGTCGTCTTTCCCACGCCCGTAGGGCCGACAAACAGGACCTTTCGGCCTCCAAGCGCGTCGCTCGGCTCGATGCCCATGACCGGAATCCTGGCCGCAAGCCAGTTTTGAAACTGGCGGCCGCCTGGGACCCGGCGAAATTCATCGACAAGGCTGATGGCTATGTTCTTTTCAACGTCGGCAGCCATGAGCGTCCGCACGTTCTCGTCCAGCGCATAGCCGCCAGACGCGCCGTAATCTTCCTCATCGCCGTCAAGCCGGGAGAGGACCTTCGTCAGTATCTCCTTTATCTCGTCCACGTCCTTGGCTAGGGGCGACGCTTCTTCCACTTTCTTTGGAAGGGTATTCACAGCGTATGCCTGCACCGCGGAACCAGCAGGGACAGCTTGCAACTGAGGCTGCTGAAGCAGCGGCGACGAGAAAGCCGACATCGGCAGCGACTCCGGCGATCGCTCGACCGCTGGACGGGCGTTTTCCGCAACTCCGCCTACCGCGCGCCTCACCTCGAGCAAATGCTGGAACGCGACCATTCTGTCCCTTGATTCATTTTTCAGGTCCTCCTTATCCGGCACCAGTATGCCGGCTGTCACCCACAGAGCGTTTCGTTTGAACAAACCCAGAACCCCGCCCATCCTGACGGGCCGGCTGGAAAGTATTACCGCCTCTCTCCCCAACCTGTCGCGCGCCAGCTTGATTGCCTCCGCATCGCTGTGCGCTTCGTATTCAATCTGTTGTTCAACTCTCAAATTATTCCACCGTCCCCAAAGATTTCAGTTGAGCCCCTTGTGCGATCTCATTATAGGATATAACAAAAAGCTGAGGAAGACTCCCTTCCAGAATTTTTCTGACGACAAATCTCACGTCTGGGTGCGCGAGCAGTATAGGCGTGAGACCCGCCATGGCCATCTGTTCCGCGGCAGCCGCCGCTGACTTTATGATCTGCTGTATATCGGTCGGCGAAAGCCCAAGCTGCCATCCAGCGTTCAGATCCCCCTGCAAGGAGGATTTTATCCGCTCCTCAAGCCTCGGCGACAGCGCGAACACCGACAAAACTCCCTCCGCATCCTGAAGACGGAGGGTTATGACCCTCGACAGCGCCTCGCGCACCCTCTCGGTTAAGAAATCCACTCCCTTCGCGAAGCGGCCGAAGTCGGACAGCGTCTCGAAGATGGTGACTAGATCGCGAATCGGCACCTGTTCCTTGGCCAGATTCTGAAGGACCTTCTGGACGTCGCCCAACCCAAGGATGCTGGTGAGCTCCTCCGCGACCGCTGGATTGTTTTCCTTCACGAGATCCACCAGTTTCTGAACCTCCTGCCTCGTGAGCAGGTCTGAACCATAATGCTTGATGACCTCCGACAGGTGCGTCGCAAGAACGGACGGACAGTCCACGACCGTGTATCCCATGGCCTCAGCCTGGTCGCGGACCTCCGGCGAAATCCAGACAGCCGGGAGTCCGAACGATGGCTCCGTCGTCGGTATTCCCACCAGGGTATCGTCATTTTGATCCACGCTCATGCTCAAGTAGTGATCGGGGAGCAGTTCTCCGCGTCCAACCTCCGCTCCCTTGACGCGAATGACGTACTCAGTGGGCTTGAGCTGTATGTTGTCCCTGATGCGTATAGGAGGAACGATAAGCCCAAGATCCATCGCCATCTGGCGCCGTATAGTCCCAATCCTGTCAAGCATATCGCCCCCCTGTCCGGGATCAACCATCGATATTAGGGCGTATCCGATCTCAACCTCCATCGGATCCACCGTCAAAAGCGGCAGGACGTTCTCGGGACTCCCAGGAGCGGCATGAGCGTCGGCAGCGCTTCCTGCCCCGCCTCCTGCTCCAGCGCCCCCTTGTTTCTTGTCCGCGTCGGTTATCTTAATCTCGGCCTCCCTGCTGACGGCCCTTGCCAGGAATGCCATCAGTATCCCCAGCGAGGCGAAGGGTATCGTCGGAAGCCCTGGAACCACGGCGAGCGCTATCAAAAGGCCGGACCCTATGTAGAGGGGCCTGTGATTGCTGGTGAGCGACCCCAGTATGTCGAGTCCCAGGTTGCCCTCGCCAGCCGACCTCGTTACTATGATGCCGGTGGCGGTTGAAAAAAGAAGGGCTGGCACCTGTGATACAAGACCGTCGCCCACGGTGAGGAGGCTATAGGTCTGAAGGGCTACTCCTACTTCCATCCCCCGCTGGAGCATCCCTATGGCGAGTCCGCCAATGATGTTGATTATAGTTATTATGAGGCCGGCGATAGCGTCCCCCTTTACGAACTTCGACGCTCCGTCCATCGCCCCGTAGAAGTCGGCCTCGCGCTGGATGTCCAGCCTTCGCTTACGGGCCTCCGGCTCCTCGATCATGCCGGCGTTCAGGTCCGCGTCGATGGCCATCTGCTTTCCAGGCATTGCATCCAGGGTGAACCTGGCCGCGACCTCCGCGACGCGCTCGGAACCCTTCGTTATGACCATGAACTGGATTACGACGAGTATGAGGAATACGACAGCGCCCACCACATAGTTGCCCCCTACGACGAAGGTTCCAAATGCCCTCACGACAGCCCCGGCATTGGCATTGAGCAGTATCTGCCTGGTCGTGGATATGTTCAACGAGAGCCGAAACAGCGTCGCTATGAGTATGATGCTTGGGAAGGCCGATATCTCGAGCGCGCTCTTGACGTAAAAAGTGGTGAGTAGAATGACCACCCCGAACGTTATGTTCGTCGCGAGAAGTATATCGAGAAAAGCCGTCGGTATAGGAATGATCATCATAACGACGACCATTACCAGGAGAACCGCTAATCCTACATCAGCATATTTAGTTACGCCGCTTCCAGAAGGAGCAACTGTGTCAGCCATGTCTTCCGCCTCAAAAAAAATTCAAATCGATACCCGTTTCACTTATACCAAGATATATTCTACCACGACGTTACATTTATGGACGCCGATAAAGAAGCGATTTTGGCAGTTTATATTCAGGGCTTCGCCCAGTCGCTCTTCTTCATGCGGTAGACGAAGGCCAGAACTTCCGCCACGGCCCGGTACAGTGTCTCCGGGATGCTCTCGCCGACCTCCACTTGGCTCATTAGGGCTCTCGCCAAAGTTTTGTTCTCAACTATCGGGATGTCGTTCTGGGTCGCTATCTCCCTGATCTTCAGGGCGATAAAGCCCTCGCCCTTCGCCACGACCGTAGGGGCGCTCATTAGCTTCTGTTCATATTTTATGGCGACCGATATGTGGGTCGGGTTCGTTATTATGGCATCTGCCTTTGGGACGTCCGCCATCATCCGGCTCTTTGCGAGTTCCCTCTGTTTCTGGCGGATTTTTTGTTTTATCTTGGGGTCGCCCTCCATCTGTTTGTACTCTTCCTTTATCTCCTGCTTGCTCATCCTTATCGACTTATCGAACGACCACCTCTGATAAAAGTAGTCGAACATGGCTATGGCCAACAGCACGAGGGCCATCCTGAGGGCCAGATCCCATATCTTCTTCATAATGATGCCGAATCCAAGTTCCATAGGGAACATCATCACCGACAGCATCAGCTCGCGCTCGTTTTTGATCATAGAGAAAAGCATGGCCAGCAGTATAAGGGCCTTGAAAACACCCTTCACCAGCTCCACCAGAGAACGCCCGGATATTATCTTCTTGAGGCCCGAGACAGGGTTGAAGCGATCCGGCTTGGGGGCGAGCGGTTTTGCGGAGATGACTAAACCGACCTGGTAGACCATGATTGCGAGGGCCACCACCGCACAGAGCAGCCCCAGCGGAAGCCAGCCGGTGATAAACGACTTGGCCCCCTCCGCCGCGGGGCGTATCCACCAGCCGTCATCGAACATCAGAGGCGACCCAAGGTGGTTTGAAATGTCCTGGAACATCTGTATCAGCCTTCGCCATATCATCATGCTCATGGCATATATTCCAAGAAGTCCTGCGATTATCACTACCGCCGCCGAAAGGTCCTGGCTTCGCGCGGTCTGGCCCTCCTCGCGCGTCTTTGACCTCTTCCTGGGGGTCGCCGGCTCAGTCTTCTCCTCGGCGAAAAACTGAATGTCGAAATGCCGCGGACGGCTGTTGACTGCTGTTCTCATCGCCAGAAGTGTATCCCCTCCAGGGCCCACTCGACCGCTTGCTCTATCTCGCTGTGAAATATATCCACGCTGGAGGGCAGCACTGTCAGCAGCACTATCAATCCCACGCCTATCTTGATCGGTATGCCCAGGATGAAGACATTCATCTGGGGCACGGTGCGCGCCACAAATCCGAGCCCAACCTCGGAAAGCAGGACGACCCCGAAAATGGGCAGGCTTATCTTGGCCGCTATGATGAAGGCCCGCCCTATCCAGTCAGTCCACGGGACCTGATCCGCGCCCGCCCAGGAGCCAATCCCTATCGGGACCAGCTTTAGGCTCTCGGAAAGGGCTTGGAGAAGCAGCATGTGGCCGTTCCAGTGCAGATAAAACCAGACCGCCAGCATGTACTTCATCTGGGCCAGCACCGAGACCTGTGACGCCGACAGGGGGTCGAATATGTTCATCATGTTGAAACCCATGAGGGTGCTGTCCAAGAACCCCGAGAACTGCATAGCGTAAAGCGGCATACTGGAGATAAAGCCTATCGCGGACCCTACCAGCAGCTCCCTCCCGGCAATCGCGAAGACCGAGACCCAGTTGCCTATCAGGATCATTGGAACCTCCGCGTCGAGAGTGGGCATAATCGCGACAGCCAAGCCCACGGCGAGCCAGAACTTGACCGGGTTCGGGAACGATGGCAGCAAAAAAACGGACGCGGTGAAAAGCAGCCCCATTATCCTTACGCTCACGAGGAAGTGGACTATCAGAATATTTACTATTGCCTCGTTCGCTAAAAAAGGGAGCAAGGCGGACGTCCCCTACATGACATATTTATACATGTCGGTGAAGAAGTTGACAGCCATATCGCCGACTATCCTGAAGATCCACGGCCCGAAGACCGCCAGCGCGAAGATGACCGCGAGGATCTTGGGTATGAAAGAGAGCGTCTGTTCCTGAATGGACGTAGCGGTCTGCAGGATGCCGACTATGAGGCCAACGCCCATCGCCACGAGCAGTATGGGCATGCTCCCTATGACGATCACCCACATCGCCGCGTTAAGCGCGTCGGATATGCTGAGAGTCTCCATATATTTATCCCTCCTCAGTTGTTGAAACTAGTCACCAGACTAGCTATGACGAGGTTCCAGCCATCTGCCATCACAAACAGCAGTATTTTAAAGGGCATGGAAATCAGGGACGGCGGCAGCATCATCATGCCCATGCTCATAAGGATGCTGGCTATTATCATGTCCACGACTATGAACGGAATATATATGACCACGCCCATCTGAAAGGATGTCTTCAGTTCGCTCAAGACAAAAGCCGGGATGAGGACCATCGTCTCCACGTCGTCCTGGTTGTTCGGCTGTTCCACTCCGGCGAGTCTCAGCATGAGAGACAGCTCCTTCTCCCTAGTCTGCTTGAACATAAATTGCCTCATAGGCCTCACTGTGTTGTCCCACGCTACCGAGGCCGGCACGTCCCCCTGAAGATAGGGGGTCAGGGCGTTGTCGTATATATTTGTCCAGACCGGCGCCATGGTGAAGAACGTTATGAAAAGAGCCAGCGACGATATCACCTGGTTTGGAGGGGACTGCTGGAGTCCCATTGCGCTGCGGACGAACCCAAGGACTACGAGTATCCTCGTGAAGCTCGTCAGCATCAGCAGTATGGCCGGAGCCATGCTCAGCACCGTTATCAGGGCTATGATTTGAAGGGTGAGGACCACATCCTGCGGCCCGTCCGCCGCCCCTATCGCCATGTTGATAGCCGGTATCGGAAGCGTTGGCAGGTTCGGAGCGGGCGCGGCCAACGCCGCGCTGACGCCGGCAAAAAGAAGGGCTGCGGCGATAACGAGGCACAACGATAATTTTCCATTAAGCGGCTCTCCGAAACGTATCTTCAAAATTCACCTACCACCTGGGTCAAATCTTGCCGCCCTCGGACTCATCCTCTAAGCTATCCCACTCATTCAGGCTCCAGCGTCCCATTAGGACCACGCCGGATTTACCCGAAAAGATGGCTATGACATCCGGACCAACCTGAATAATATACACCATATCGCGCCCAAGGTTAAGCGCTGTTATAAGTCTGGCTTTGCCATGCCCCCCCTGGCGGAAACGCCCGGGGACGAATTTCACCGCCAGATAGCCGGCCAGGGCCAGTATTGCCAGGGCCAGCGCCATCCTGGTTATGTATCCGGACATGGTTGCGTCCATCTCCTCCTGGGCCGACATGGCGCGGGACGACTGGAGGACACAAAAAAAGAGCGTCAAGGCCATTTGAAGGACAAGCCTTAACGCCCGTGAAAGCATGAGCAAAAGCGAATTGTTTTTCATCCCCGCCGGAAGCGCGGCGCTCTAGGAAAGGGCTTTGCCAAGGGCCTCCAACACTCGGTCCGGCTGGAAGGGTTTCACAATGAAGTCAGCCGCTCCGGAACGTATGGCTTCGATCACCATGGCCTGCTGCCCCATGGCGCTCACCATCACGACCTTCGCGTTGGGGTCGGCGGCCTTGATCTCCTTGACGGCAGCTATTCCGTCCATTTCAGGCATAGTGATATCCATAGTGACAACGTCCGGCTTCAGCTCTCCGTACATCTGAACGGCAACCTTTCCGTTGTCGGCCTCCCCAACCACTTCGAAACCGTTTTTGGCCAGAATATCTCGAAGCATCATCCGCATAAAAGCTGCATCGTCAACGATCAAGACCTTCGTTCCCATATCTTTAATACCCTCCTTGGAGAAGTTATCTCAATTTTTTCAGCCTCACGCACGGACGCGCTCTATACTCCCATCGAGCGTATCCGCTCCGCTCTGCTGACAACTTCTGTAACTCTTATGCCAAAGCTCTCATCGATAACGACGACCTCGCCTCTCGCAATCAGCTTTCCGTTCACCAGAACATCGACAGGTTCCCCTGCCATCTTGTTCAATTCTACCACCGAACCGGGCCCAAGCGCTAGAACTTCGCCGATCGTTTTCCGAGTCCTGCCCAATTCTACAGTAACACGCACCGGAATGTCGACTATCAAATCGATATTTCCCTGAGAACCAGCAAAATCTGAACCCCCAAGGGTAGCAAATTCAACAGGTTTCACGTCAACCGGCGGTCCTTGCGGCCTCGGCGGCAAGGAGACGGACGAGGG
>JAITNX010000086.1 GCA_031290235.1 Synergistaceae bacterium
TTTTATAACACCGCTATCAATTTTGAGAATTTCTGCTAGAATAGCATCTGTAATTTTTATTTTGGCTAATTTCTTTTTGGAGGATGAATAATTTATGGGCATACCAAAGAAACGTAGCCTTCAGTCTAGGTTGCTGATAGCTTTTGCCCCTGTGTTCGTAATATCTTTTCTCGTATTATCCATCGCAAGCCATAATCTATCGCAGCAGTCGCTGTCCAATAACACTCGAGAAATCGCGGTTGCGGTGAGTTCGCGCTATGCGGATCAACTCATGGCCTATATGGGCTCAATAACAAAAGAACTTCAGATCATATCGGTCATGCAGGCCATAAAGGCAGGAGAGGACAATGAGCAGATAGTCTCCATCCTCTCGGACATGTTCGACAAAATGGAAACGTTCGATGTCCTCTTCTTCGTCAGACCTGACGGTTCCGCAATTCGTTCAGTCAATACCACCTTCGACGCCAAGGAGCGGGAATACTTTAAAAAGGTGCTTGCCACAAAAAAGTCCTACGTTTCAGAAGTGATGATCTCGAGTTCTACCGGAAAACCGTCTATTGTAATATGCGAGCCGGTCATGGACAACGACAGGTTTGTCGGAATGTTGGGAGCTACGTACAATCTGGAGCGTCTGGCTCCTATAATCAACGGCGTCGAGTTTAAAGACAGCGGTTACGGATTCATCGTGGACAGGAATGGTCTGCTTATTTCGAACCCCAAGTTTCCGGATGCCGTGGGAAAACTAAACATTAGCGAGAAGAAAATCGGCACGGAGACGGGACTCACAGCCACTGAACTCGACGACAGTCTGCTCGGCGCCTTTAGAGATATGGCCTCCACTTGGGGCAAGGAAGTTTATGGAAGTTTTTCGTTTGAAAAAAACGAATATGAGGGAGTATTCTCGCCCGTCAATCTCCAGGGAGATCAGCACTGGGCGTTGGCCGTCGTGGCTCCGGTTCTGGAAGTCAACAGGGATGTGGCCACTATGTCCAGAATAATGACCATGCTGTCCGTTGGATTTATAGTCATTGGCTTAATATTCGTCGTTTTTATCAGCAGGAGGGTGGCGGCCCCCATTGCTCTGATCAGGGACGAGTGCTTGATATTGGCCGACGGCGACCTGCGGGCTAGGGAGGTCAACATAAATTCCAACGACGAAACAGGCCAGTTGGCGGCTGGATTCGTCACCATGAAACGCAGTTTATCCAAACTCATTAAGCAGGTAAAATTACAGGCTGAAAATCTGGAATCTTCGAGCGAGGCGCTGACCGCCGGGTCGCAGAGCTGCGCTGCCGCGGCCGAAGATGTGAACAGGGCCATGGCCGGAATCTCGGGTGGCGCAAGCAGACAGGTCGAGTCGGCCGAGAATATTTTGACCATCGCTAACGATATTTCCGATACCGCCCAAAAAGTTTTGGATGCGACCCGCAGGGTGAGCGATATCGCCGCTAACGCGGCAAATGAGGCCAGGGATGGACAGTCTGCGGTCGAAGGGGCAATAGCCCAGATGAGGGAGATCAGCAATGGCTCGTCAGAGGTACAAAAAGCGATCATAGAACTGTCCGATGGTTCCAGTGAGATAAGCGAGATCGTGAACCTCATATCGTCCATAGCGCAGCAGACGAATCTGCTGGCTTTGAATGCCGCGATAGAAGCGGCAAGGGCCGGCGAGCACGGCAGAGGCTTCGCGGTGGTGGCGGACGAGGTTCGTAATCTGGCGGAAAGTTCAAATAACGCTACCCAGCAGATATCGGCTTTGATTTTCAAAAACCAGAACAACATGGAGCAGGCGGTGGAGACGGCTCAGGCTGGCGAACAGGGCGTGGTGACCGGCATTGAGATCGTCAATACGACAGGCGAAATTTTCGCCAAAATCGCGTCTACGATCGTCTTGTTGTCCGATGAGATAAAGGACGTGTCATCCGCCATCGAAAAAATAGCCTCCGGCAACCAGGAACTCGTCTCGTCAATCAGCGCGATCGAAAAGATAAGCAAAGACAACACAAAAGAGGTCGATCACGCTTCATTAGGCAGCGAGCATCAGGCGGCATCTATTCAGCAGGTTGCCGCGTCCAGCCAGAATCTGGCCAGACTTGCCACCGACCTTCGTGAAGCCACAGCTAATTTTAAAGTTTAGGGTTTGCAAATAATAACTACTTATTGAACCGGCGTCAGCTTTCCTGGGTTGAGTATGCCCAGCGGGTCGAATGCGGCCTTTATTCCCCTGTGTATATCGAGTTCAGCCTTGTCCTTCGAGTCGAGGAGCGCGCCGAGCTTCACATATCCCACGCCGTGTTCCCCGCTGCCAACGCCCCCGAGCTTTACAGCCTCCTGAATGACGTCGGCATAGAACTCCTCGGAGTATGTTGCCCAGCGCTCCGGCGTCATCCCCTCCGGCTTCATGGCGAGAGGGTGCAGATTGCCGTCCGCGATGTGCCCCAGGTTGGCCACTACCACGTTCCATTTTTTGCACTTCTCCGCTATGATCTTCATCATCTTGGGCACCTCGGAGAGGGGGACTACCACGTCGCCCGAGAGCGAGGTGTAGGGATCCGCCGCTCTCATCCCCTCAGCCAGGTTCTGGCGCACCTGCCACATCGCCGTCGAGTCGGTTCTGCTCTCCGCAATGAAGACCTCCATCGCGCCGTTGTCCACGCAAATTCCTCCGACCTTCTCGTAGGCTGATTCCAGCTGTTTGTCCGAGTCGCCCTCCACCTGAATCAGGAGATATGCCTCGGCCCTGTCCTGATATGGAAGCTCGGTCGAGAGATATTTGGTGGTCACGTCAACCGAAAGCCTGTCCAGGAACTCGCAGGATATTATCTTTACTCCGCTGCTGACCACTGCAGCCACCGATGCGACCATCGAGTCGAGGTCAAGGTACACAGCCAGCAGATTTACTGTCTTGCCAGGCAGCGGTTCGAGATTGACCGTTATCTTCGTGATTATGCCGAGAGTCCCCTCAGTGCCTATCAAAAGCTGCATGATCGGATAACCCCACGTATCCTTGCGGAACTTTCCCCCAAGTTTGAGAATATCCCCCGACGCTGTCACAACCTCCATCCCCAGAATGTGACGTCTGGTGTTGCCGTAGCGAATGACCTTCCCGCCTCCCGCGTTTGTGCCGATGTTGCCGGCGATAAAGCTCATCTCGGTGCTCATGGGGTATCCCGCGTAGAGCAGTCCCTTTGCGGTCACAGCGCGGCAGAGGTCGTTCGTAACGACGCCAGGCTCGACGACCGCGACTCTGTTTATCGAGTCTATCTCCAGTATGCGGTTCATCTTCTCTATGGAGAGGACTATGCCGCCGTAGATCGGTATTGCCGCCCCAGCCAGGCCGCTGCCGGCCGCGCGTGGAGTGACCGGTATGCGGTGGCGGCTCGCTGCCTTCATGAGGGCTGATATCTGCTCTGCGTTATCCGGTTTGACCAGCACGTCGAAGTTGTGGGCGAACGTCTGCCCGGTCATGTCATACGAGTAGCTCTCTATGTCGTCGCGGCTCGCGTAGACGTTCTTTGCCCCGACCGCGTCCTTTATCTCCTCCAGCACCTCCGGGGTCAGGATCCCGAATTTTTCCGATCTATTTGCCTCGTTCATCGCACCGCACCTCCGGCCGCCCTGTCGTTCTTTATGCTCTTTATCTCCGTTATCAGTCTGGGCAGCACGTCCATCGCGTCCCCCACTATGCTGATGTCGGCTGAGTTGAATATGGGGGCCTCTGGGTCCTGGTTGATCGCTATTACGCGTTCGGCGCCTGACATTCCCGCCAGGTGCTGGACGGCGCCCGATATGCCGCAGGCTATGTAGAGTCGAGGCGTCACCGATTTTCCTGACAGCCCAACCTGAGCGGAGTACGGGACCCACCCAAGATCGACCGCCATTCTCGAGGCGCCTACTGACCCGCCAAGCAGTCCGGCCAGCTCCTCCAGCGTCCTGAAGTTCCGCGCCTTCTTCATTCCCTTGCCTCCAGCAACTATGATCTCGGCCTCCTGTATCGGAAGCCCAATCGACGGTTCTCCACGGAACGATAAACGCTCCAGGACGGACGCCAGCGACTCGTCCGCCGGCCTGTGGCGGACGACCTGTCCTGTTCTGGCAGTGTCGGGGGCGAGTGGGCGGCGAGACTTGGGCCTGACGGTACACATCTGCGGCCTCCGGTCCGGGGTCCTTATCTCGGCCATAACGTTGCCTCCGATCGCCGGCCGGGTCTGTATGAGCATCCCTGTGCCCGGTTCGATGTCGAGTCCGGTGCAGTCCGCCGTGAGTCCAGTCCCCAGCGCGGCGTACAGCGTCGGCATTATAGTCCGTCCCTGCGACGTGGCGCTCGCTATGAATATATCGGGCCTGTATTTCCGCACGAGGTCCGCGATGGATTTTTTATACGCGTCCGGCAGGAATTGCGCGAGCTGCGGTTCGTCTATGACGTACACTTTGTCGGCGCCGCCCCGGATAAGCGATGCCGCGTCCTCGTCGCTGACGCCGTGCCCCAGCACGACGCTGGCCAAAGGCGAGTCCTTTTTGTCCGCCAGCTCCCTGCCCCATGCCAGAAGCTCGAACGAGACTCCATGCAGGCGTCCTTCGCGTCTCTCTGCCAATGTCCAGACCTCGCCGACATTGTTTTCCGGATTTTTCGGGCCGTTCATAAGGATGTCTCCTCCGTCAGAAACGCGTTGTCGGATAGGAACGACGACAGCGCCTTTATCGTTCCTTCGGCGTCCTCCGCCATGAAGAATTTTTCCCCTGTGCGTGTGACCTTGGGGTACATCACCTTCGAGACCCTGGTCGGGGAGCCCTTGAAGCCTATCCCCGAGTCGTCCAGCCCAAGGCTAGCCGCATCGTAAACAGGGATGTCGGCGCCCTTTGCCCGCAGCTTGCCGCCAAGTGTCGTGAGTCTGGGGCGGTTTATCTCCTTCGTCACGGACAGGACGGCTGGCAGGGGCGAGGCTATGCTCTCATGTCCTCCTTCGATAGCGCGTTCGACGACTACGCGGTTTGGCGTCAGCCGCTTTATACCGCTGACGTAAGTGAGAGCCGGGACGCCGAGTAATTCAGCCACTGCCGGGGCCACCTGTCCAGTCTCTCCGTCGGTGGCCCTCTCGCCGGAGAAGACGGCGTCAAACCCGCCGAGCTTGTCCACCGCGGCCGCCAGGGTTCTAGCCGTCGCCAGGGTGTCCGCGCCGGCGAACTTTCTGTCCGACAGCAGGACCGCGTCGTCACAGCCCATCGCTATCGCTCCCAAAAGAATTTTTCGTGCTTGAGCCGGACCCATGGTTATCGCAGTGACTTTGACCCCGGAGTTTTCTTCCTTTATCCTGATCGCGGCTTCCAATGCGTGCAGATCGGGCGGATTCAGCTCCGACTCCACACCCTCGCGCTCCATTACGCCGGTCGCCTCGTTTATCCTGACGGTATCGACTGCCGGCACTTGCTTGATTAATACGGCCAACTTCACCTGACAGCGCACCTCCTTATCTGATGTTCTCACCCACAGTCACCGAATCCCCACGTACCCCGTTTTTTCGATGAGCTTCTGCCCCTGGGGAGATAAGATCCAGTCGATCAATTCCCGAACGCGGGGATTTTTTGTCCCGGCGGTCGCGGCGTATATCTCGACCGTAAAGGGATATGTTCCGTCTCTGATGTTTTCCTCCGTCGGCGCCATGCCGTCGATAGACAACAGCTCCACCACTAGTCCGTGCGACGGCTTGTAGATCCTCTTTTCATCGAACGCCCAGGGGGGCGCGTTGAAATCTAATTTCACCATATTTTTCGTGAAGAACCTGAACGAGTAGCCGATGGACTCCGCGTAATCGCGGTAGTCGGCGACGCCGCGAACCATGCCGCCCATGCCTGCGTAGTACTCGTCTTTCAGCGGCGGCGGCAGAGATTTGCCCTCCATCACCTCCTTCAGCATAGCGGTCTGACTGCCGGAGTCCTCTGAACGCTGGAAGGGCAGGATTTTTACGTCGTCCCCGCCGACATCGCGCCAGTTGATAATTTTTTTCGTGTAGATGTCCTGAATCTGTTCAATGGAGAGGTTCTTAACTGGGTTGAACATGTTCACGAAAAAGACAAACGCCTCTTTAGCTATCGGAGTGAAGCGCATCTCGACTCTGGACGCTCTGGCAAACTCAATCTGTTCATCCGAGGGCTGGAGTACGAATATCACGTCGACCTCGCCCCGGATGAGCCTGCTATATGCCTCTGGGGTTCTCGAACAGAACAAATAGTTTTTAAACTCAGCCTTGTCAGGGAGGTCGTAGGTTTCGTTCAGGATGGCTGAGTACATTGGGAAAAACGCGGTCGCGCCGTCAACCCTCGGAAAATCATCGCTTATTCGCAGCGACGCCGTTTCGTCGAGGCGAGCCAGGCTGTTGTATTCAACTGCCGGATGATACCGCTCCAGATCGATGTAATCAGCCACAGTGGGGCCTTCGTCTACATTCGTGAACGTGTTCCGATGATATGCCGCCGATTGCGCGGCTAACATCGAGGCTAAGATCGCGACGACCGCCAGGAGCGGCGCGAGGAATTTTTTGCCGGATGGCGTCCGTTCCCTATCCCCGCGCGTCGCGTCCGAAACGGCAAAAAAAACGGAGAACGAGCCGCACGGGAACGCGGCGAAGATAAACATCAGGATTAAGTCCAGATAAAACAAGTTCTGTGTGCGGTAATTATAGAACACGTTCGCGGCGAGCAATACGACGACCGGCGCAAGAACTGGCAGATATCTGGATACGGCGTTTTTGGGCAGATAGTTTCTTTTCGCGTGCCGCCACCCCAATATCATCCCCGACAATATCCCAATGACGGCGACCAGCGCCGTGGGGAACGGCGGCCACATGAGCGAAACTGTAAGAAAAGCCGTTATAAAACATGCTGAAAACTCTTTCAGGATCGTCATGACGATGTAATGAGCAGTTTTTTCCATCGTTCTCATCGCGTCAAACGCGGCCTTGCCCTGACCGCCCTCCGCGCGGTTTTTCGTTTCCCCATCCGTTCCAGTCGTGCCAGTCGTCGCCTCGCCCTGACCGCCGGCTTCGACGTTTTTCGCTCCCGTCGCGCGGGCCGGCGAGGCTGCTGGCGACCTGAGAACGCGATACAGTACCGCGTATAAGACGACCCAGAAAATGACCTGTTCCACTGCGCCGAGTGATTCGATAACTCTATATATGCGGAAGAGAGGATACCAAAATAGTCCAAAGCTAAGGAGTGACAGAGTGGACAATGATGAAACCACGGCGAATAACATACCCTCTTTTAAGCGGCGCGGCGACGCCCGGAAAGCCTGAAACGCCTTACAGGCAAATGCCAAGGCCATAAAAAGACAAGTGCAAATATACATGAGTCCGGTGGGTATCATCGATATCATCAGCCAAGCCTCCTATCGCCATATTCCCACGACATCATAACACACATTATCAAGACGAGACGCGACATGCCGGCGAGACCGGCGAGACATTTACGCGAAATTGTGAAATACGGCTTACGATCCTGAAACCTACGAGTGGAGCGATATCGGCGCGGTTCCTCC
>JAITNX010000121.1 GCA_031290235.1 Synergistaceae bacterium
CTTTTGAACCTAAGGGGTAGTTTTTCAACCAGCATATCGATAGACACATGCCCATTTTGCTGCAACAGCCAGGGCGCGCCCAAAAAGGCTATGAACAGCAGTGAATAGGAGGAATAATCAATTAGAAAGGCAAAGGGTTTATTGAGCAGATAGCGGGACAGGGTCGCGAAACAAACTGCCAACAGCAAAAACAACACAATAGCGCTTCCGATGTACGCCAGCGCGAGAATACATAGATCTATCGCTCTATTCAGGCGCCGCAGAAAATTTGGCACGCCTACGTCCGCAGGGTTTACCATTTTTGTGCCTCCCTACAGGCAATTCCATTCAGAATAGCCTGCTTGTAAGTATCGAGATTTTACTCATAATATCACCATTATCAGAGTTTGTCTGTCTGCTTGAGGACAAAAAATGAAATTTGAGGCGACTTCCCCATGATAAGTTAATTTTTAACAATAATTCATCCTTTTCAATGTTATAATGGCCCAAAGAAACCTAACTCACTTGAAATTGTAGAAACAACGCCAATTTTATAAAGTTGCGCTAAAATGTATTGTGTATAAACCAGATTGGTCTTGGGGTTTACGGAAGGCGGAATCTAATATGACGATAGAAGAAATAACGCTGGAGAAGGCTGTTGAGCTGATATGCTCCGGAGTCGGGACGCTCGCTTCTGAACGCGTCCGGACCCCGGTAGCGCGAGGCCGTATCCTGGCGGAGGATGTGGCTGCCGGCATGGATCAACCGCCATTTCCAAGATCGCCTGTCGACGGATACGCCGTCATCTCGTCCGATACGGCTGGAGCATCGGCAGACAATCCCGTTTCCCTGAAAGTCGTGGACAGGATATACTGCGGCAGCGCCGCGATAACCGCAATCCATTCCGGCTCCTCCGCGCTGATCATGACAGGAGGAATGCTGCCCGAGGGTTGCGACAGCGTCATAAGGCAGGAGGACACCGATATGGGGTGGCCGGAAGTGAAAATATACGAGTCCTCCGAGTGCCACGAGAATTATTGCGAGCGGGGCGAGGACTACAAGCGCGGCGAGCTGCTCGCGCCCCACGGATACAAACTCGACGCCGCAGGCATAGCGGTATGCGCTAGCGCTGGCATCGAGGCGCTGCCAGTCCTAAAAAGGCCGCGAGTCGCCATAATCGCCACGGGAGATGAGTTATCGGGTTTGGGGACCGGCATAGAACCTGGCAAAATCTACCCCTCGAGCCTGTACTATCTGGCCTCGCGGCTCGATGAGCTTGGCGCGGATGTCGGCATGACTGAAATTGTGGGCGACGTGAGACAGGAAATCGAAAAATGCCTGAAGTTGGCCGTGAGCGCTTCCGACGCGGTAATAACAACCGGGGGCGTGTCGGTTGGGGAAAGGGATCTGATGTACGAGACGCTGGACGGGATGAACGCGGAAGTAGTCTTCCATGGAATCTCGATGAAGCCCGGCTCGCCAACGCTCTTTGCGAAGCTGGCCGGCACGCCGGTGCTGTCTCTGTCAGGAAACCCTTTCGCGGCCGTTTCGAGCTTCGAGCTGTTGATGAGGCCATTGCTGCACGCCATGACGGGCGACCCGGACTTAGCGCCAATGCGCGTTTCGGCGCGCCTGGCGACTAAATTCAAAAAAGCCAGTCATATAAGGCGGTTTATCCGAGGAATTTACAAGGACGGAGAAGTTTCGCTGCCCCATGGACACGCCAATGGAGTATTGAAGTCGCTTTTGGGCTGCAATTGCCTGATCGACATACCGGAAGGGACCGGGGCTCTTGAGATTGGAAGCGAGATTCCGGCGATTTTGTTTTAGCCGCCGATCCTGTGCATGTCCCTGCTGTTGCGGTCGGCGGCGCCTGTGCTGTTGAACCCGTGCCGTCCCGGTTTTTTCTCCAGAGCGTGAAGGGCAGCCTCCGTTATCTCGCTATCCGAGGCGCCAGTTCGGAGCATGGCCTTCAGATCGATACCTAAGTCCCAGTCCAGACAGAGCTTGAGATAGCCGTCAGCCGTCAGCCGAACCCTGTTGCACGCCTCACAAAAGCCGTGACTGACCGCCTGAATGAAGCCAATCTTTCCGCGAAAGCCATCGACTTGGCAATATGACGCGGGACCGTTGCCCAAAGTTCCCGGCCAGGGCATCAGCGGCCCGTATGCCTCGACTATGTTTCGTTTAACTTCGGCGATTGGTATGCCCTCTTCCCTGCTCCCCTGCCCAATGGGCATAAGTTCGATAAACCGGACGGCCTGAATCCGGTCCCTGGCTAAATCGGCCATCATGGCGAGATCCCCGTCATTTACGCCCCTGATCGGCACACAGTTAACCTTGACGGGAATACCGCCCGCGGCAACCCTGGAAAGTCCGTCCATCGCCCGGCTTAGCCCATCCATTCCCGTCAATGTCCGGTAAGTCTCGCGGTCCAGGGTATCGAGATGGATATTGACGCCGTCCAGTCCCATTTTGATAAATCTGTCGAGACTGTCCGCCAGCAACAGACCGTTGGTCGTCATGGTCACGCTTTTAAGCCCCGGCATTTTTTTGAGCCTTTCGACGAGCTCCACCACGCCATTTCTGACCAGCGGCTCTCCTCCGGTAATCTTGATTTTATGAATCCCAAGGGAGACAAATATGCCGCAAAGCCGGATGATTTCCCCGTCGTCCAGCACCTGATCATGGTCCGGCAGGCTCGCGCCGCCGCCAGGCATACAGTAACGGCAGCGGAGATTACACTGATCCGTCACCGACAATCGCATATAATCAATTTCCCTGCCAAATCCGTCTCGCATGACCGTCCTCTTCCCTTATAAATTTCACTATCCTGCCGGCTATCCCCTCGTAATCGTTCAGAGAAAACACGGGAACCCCCTCCACATGCAGATCCTCGTCGGTGCAGAGCGCAAGCAGAGTAGCCGGATCGCTCACAAAGGACCGCGAGACCGCGCCTCTCACAACCTCTACCTTGCGGTAACCGGAAAATTTGCCGCCCTCCAGTAAAATAAGGTCCATATCGTAAAACTGATCAGCTATATCTTCAACTCTCACATCGGCCTTTTCTTTTATGATCATGCAGCGACTGGCGGAATAGACTGCCACACCAGCCGCGCCAGAGGCTCGAAGCCGAAAACTGTCCGTTCCAGGCACATCCGGAGTGAAATCGTGACCATCGTGCTTGATGACGGCGACCTTCAGCCCCAGTTTTTTGAGCACCGGAATTATTCCGGCCAGAAGCGTGGTCTTGCCGGAGTTTTTAACGCCGCTTACGGCGACGACCGGAGGGCCCTGTGCGGCATGTTCGCCGCTCCGGCGCCCTTCGTCGTCGCCGTAATTTTCAGTTTTTAACATTTCGTCCAACGTCATTACCCCATAAAGCGCCATAATCATGCCATTTCCGCCGTGAACTGTCGAGCGTTTGGCTTTAATTATGATTAATTATAGCCAAAAAAGCTCACGTAGGCTGGAAAAACCAGCGCCATGATTACGATCATCAGCAGCGTCGGAATAATACCTGCCTTGAACAGCTCTCCAGCCTCGTAGTAGCCCGCGGCATACGTATAGAGATATATCGGCTCGGTGAAGACGAGCAGCATCGTGGCACCGGACCAGAACACTGGGATCAGGACAAGCGCCGTCATGTTGCCGCCGGCAACCGTAGCGATGCCGACGAGGACGGGGCCGAAGATCGCGGCGACTGACGGCGCCGTCGGGATTGTGACCCTAAGCGCGGCGACGACAAGACCTATGATCAGGAAGAGGGAGAACAGGGATAGCTGACCGATGCCCGCGAAGAGGGTGTTCATAACCCAGCCCATGGCGCCGGTCGAATTGACGCATCCCATCGTGACAGCAACGGAACCGACCATCAGCAGCAGATTCCAGTCGGCCTCCTGCA
This sequence comes from Synergistaceae bacterium, assembly GCA_031290235.1. Classification (GTDB taxonomy): domain Bacteria; phylum Synergistota; class Synergistia; order Synergistales; family Synergistaceae; genus JAIRWR01. The sequence continues at coordinate 3,884 of JAITNX010000121.1, forward strand.
CATAACTCTTCCAGTTCATCAGGTCGACGCCTGGCATGAACATGATGAAGAACGCGCAGGCCGCGACTACTGTAGTGTTGAGCGCGGGGAACCATGTGCTGGAGAACCATAGTAAAACCGTTATCGCGATGATGACGCAGGCCGCCTTCTCCTTGAAGGTCATCGGGCCGGCCTCCTTGTGTTTTTCCATTACCGCCCTCTGAGCTTCCTCCGGCAGACGCTCCGGCTTGAACATAATGCACAGGCATGTGCAGAGAAAGAGGATGATGAGCAGGGAAAATGGAGTGGCTATCAGGAACCAGTGCAGGAACTTGAGATCTATTCCCTGCTGCAGCAGGATGGACTGCGCGATTAAATTCCCCGGCGATCCGGCTGGGGAGATGAATCCGCCAGTGCCGGCCGCGGCGGGGAGGACTATCATCAGGCACTTGCCGAGGCCCGACTCGCCAGGTTTGCGATCGCACATCTTCAGAAACGCCATCGTTATGCTGTAGAACATAATCAGCGTGCCAAAGTTGGAGAGAAATCCGGAGAAGATGCAGGTCGCGAATCCGAAACCGTAGACTATGATCCTCGGGTCTCCCTTCGATACCTTCGTTATCAAGGCGCTGACCCTCATTGGCAGAGTCGTCTGGGACAGAGCGCCCGTGATTCCGAAGCAGAAGAGCACGAAGAAGAAGGACGTGCCGCCGAAATCGGCCCACACGCTGCCAAGAGCCGTTATCCCAAAGTAGGGGAGCAGGACCATGAGGGTCAGACAACTGACCGCAAGAGGGGCAACCTGCGCGACGAAGAGAACGATAGCGCCGAGAAAAATACCGATCGAGGCCATCGCTGCCTCCGGATTCCCGTTTTCCCTGCCCGCCAAACTCTCCACAAGTCCCTGGAATGGCGGACAGACGGCAAAGAACGCAATGATGGCGGCAGCGATGACAAGGCCTATCAATCGCCTTCGCATCGCTTTTGATAAGCTGCCCGAGATATTTTGGGATACCATTGTTACCCTACCTTTCTTGAAGACCCTGGTTTGAGGCGTCTATTTTCCATCGAGCGGAATATCGCCGAGGTTGATGCACTCAGATGTCTTCAGCTTATAGAATGGCTTTGTCTCAAATCCTGGGGCCACGATTATCAGGTCGAAAAGGCCCACCGGGAGATCTTGGAACCAAAAGTCGCCGTAGCTGTCCGTAGTAGTCTCCCAGACCTTGGCGCCTAAATTGAGGCGGCATTTCGCCCCGATGATCACCTCTTTTTCAGCCGGGTCGTACAGCGTGCCCGCGATAAACTGACCTGGTATGTTGCGATAATACACCCTTGGGTGCAACCCTGTATCGGGGATCAGGACAGAGGCGCCCTCCACGAGGTCTATCAGATCCGCCTCTTCTCCGAAACTCATGGCGTTGGTGGAGCAGGCCTCTACGCAGCGGGGAACCTTCGAACCGTTGTCCAGAAGATGCGCGCATCCTGTGCATTTCTGACAAATGTTCAACTTTTCATTGAAATAAACCGCGCCATAGGGGCAGGCGGTCTGGCAAGCCTTGCATCCGGAGCACTTTTCCGGGTCGATCAACACCAATCCATCATCCCTGCGATATATAGCTCCATCCTCGCACGACTCGATGCAGGCTGCCTTCTCGCAGTGGTTGCAGAGCCGTGATATATAATGAATCTTCACCTTTGGCATGGCGCCGCAGACGTGTTCTTCCACCTTCGCCCAAAATTGCCCGGTCATGGGCTGAGGCTTCGCGTAGGGCGCCCAGTCGTTGC
>JAITNX010000137.1 GCA_031290235.1 Synergistaceae bacterium
TTGCCGGAACGCCTCGCGTTTTCAAGCGCGCGCACCGCAGAAAGCTTCGTCGCTATCTCGTCGCGCCCAAGCGGGTATACCGCTCCGCAGCACTGCCACTCCGGCAACTCCTCCATCTCAATACCCAGCGACTCCGCTGATAGACGGGCCGCCGTGTCCAGTTCCTTCGCTTTCGTCTTCAGCGTACATCCGGGATAATAGCTATACTTCATACTAAGCTCCTCCTCATTGCATTACGCTCCCCCCACGCGGATTTTATATTTTTAATCCCTTGCAGACCGCCTTGAGCGCCTCGGCACTCTTCACGAACAACGCTTCCTCGTCCGGTGTGAATTTCGGAGTGAGGCCGCCTGTAATCCCCTTGTCTCCCACCGCGAAGGGGAGACTGAGGACTATGTCGCTGACCCCATACTGGCCGTCCAGCAGACCGCCGACCGGCAGATACGTGTTTGTGTTGTTCAGGATGTTCTTGCAGATGTCGCAAGCCGAGAGGGATACGGCAAAAAACGTTGCGCCCTTGTTGGCGATGACACGCCCGCCAGCCTTGCGGACGTCGTCTATTACCTCGTCCTTCCAGGCTTTACTCTTCTCACCGTAAATATTCTCGACATATTCGGTCGCCGGAATGCCAAAGATGGACGAGAGCGACCAGGGGATAAAAGAAGTGTCTCCGTGCTCAGCTAACACGTAGGCATCTATGTTGTCTACGCTTACGCCGATGCGCGCTCCGAGTATCGAGCGCAGACGGGCAGTGTCCAGCAGGGTTCCGGAGCCGATTATTCTCTTCGGCGGGAGTTGTGATAGCTTGGCCACGACATACGTCATTATGTCGACGGGATTGCTGACTATGACGTAGATAGCGTCAGGGGCAGCTTTCACTGTGGGCGGGACAACGCTTTTGAATATGTCCGTGTTTGTGTTCACGAGGTCGATACGGGTCATTCCAGGCTTGCGAGGCAGACCGAGTGTGAAAATCACAATGTCCGAATCGGCAGCGTCCGCATATTCCCCGTAGTAAATATTGAACGGCCTGATAAACTGGGCGCCTTGAATTATGTCGTCCGCCTCGCCTACTGCCTTTTCTTTCTTGATGTCGATCAGGACAATTTCAGAAGCGATGCCCTGAACGGCCAGGGTGTACGCGATGGTGGCCCCAACGCTTCCCGCGCCTAGTATGGAGATTTTTCTCCCTTTTGCCATTATTACCCCTCCCTTATATTTGTAGAGATATATTTAGATATAAAAATACTAATTAGCGTACCAAGCCAGACAGATCAAGCGATGAGGAGAAGAACATCGCCTGTGTTTACGGAGTCGCCCTCTTTGCAGTTGACCTTCACAACTGTACCGGCTTTCGGCGCGTAAAGCTCGTTCTCCATTTTCATCGCCTCGAGTATGAGCACAAGCTGACCATCGTCGACTCTGTCGCCCTCTTTGACGGGGAGCTTCCATATTTTGCCGGGCATCGGTGAGCTTACCGGCACAGCGTCGGCGGACACCGCGACAGGAGCCGGCTGCTGCGCGGCGGGAGCTGATGTAGGGGCGGGGGCTGGCGCCGGAGCCGGCGCCGGGGCTTGTGCCGCGACGGGAGCCGGCGCCGGGGGAAGCGGCGCGGCGGGAATCTGGAGTGCCGCGGCCAAGCCTTTCTCCTCGACAACTACGTCGTAGGGTTTTCCATTAACGGTCACCGTGTAATTACGAGCCATCTTAAAAAAAACCTCCTCATTAACGATTAACAAAAATACTCCTCAAAGCCCTCGCTGTTCTGAAGCCATCCCACCGTCCTCCAGACTCTGGATTTAGGTTGTATCCCAGGCGGAGAGCCGGCTTGAACCGGAGATGGATGCGGCTGTTCCGCCGATGGGACGCAACTTACGACCTGAACATCGGCCCCGCTGCTCTCGGCAATGGCCGCGGTTATCGCGGCGACGAGCTCGCCGTCCGGATCCGCAGGAGATGCAGACAGAGTCAAATCCGACCCGAAGGAAAACTGCCCTGTCTCGGCCACACCTTCTATTGTGATCGTGAACTTCTTCAATTCAATAATCATAGCCTAACCGGGCATGACGCCGTGTTTACGCCGCGGGCGCAGCTCTTTCTTATCCTCAGTCATCACAAGTGCCTGGTGGAGGGCCGCTCTTGTCTCCTCTGGAAGAATGACCCTGTCCACAAATCCACGGGCCGCCGCTGCGTATGGATTAGCGAACGCCTCGCGGTACTCCTCTATCTTCTCGGAGCGGGTCGCGGCCTTGTTGTCGGAGGACTCGATCTCCTTGCGGAAGATTATATTCGCGGCGCCCTCCGCGCCCATGACGGCAATCTCAGCCTGCGGCCACGCCAGAACCACGTCGGCCCCCAGATCTTTGCTGCACATGCCCAGATACGATCCGCCGTAAGCCTTGCGAAGCACAATCGTTATCTTAGGGGCAGTTGCCTCGCTATACGCGTACAGGAGCTTCGCCCCATGCTTTATTATGCCGCCCATCTCCTGATTGAGACCCGGGAGATATCCTGGGACATCCTCGAACGTCACGATGGGAATGTTGAACGAATCGCATATCCTGATGTGACGCGCGGCCTTGCACGACGCATCGATATCGAGGCACCCGGCCATGACCCTGGCCTGGTTCGCAATGATCCCAATAGACT
>JAITNX010000143.1 GCA_031290235.1 Synergistaceae bacterium
TCTGCGCGACAAGTCCAAAGACGTCTGGGAGGAGTGCTACAGGAGTCCTTTCGTGCAGGGGCTGGGCGACGGCGCCCTCGATAGGGATTCCTTCAAGTTCTATCTGATACAGGATTATATATACCTCATCCGATACGCAAGGGTTTTTGCGGCAGGCGCGCTCCGGTCTCCCAACGAGAGGATAATGTCACATTTCACCGCGGCCCAGCACTCCATCATCTGCGGCGAGATGGAGCTTCACAGGAGCTATATGAGGGAGTTCGGGATAACCGAGGAGGAAGCGGGCGCCGCAAGGCAGTCGCTAATGAATAATGCCTACACTTCGAACATGATGTCGGTAGCTCTGACAGGGGGCGCTGCTGAGACGATAGCCGTTGCGCTGCCATGCGCCTGGAGCTACCGTGACTATGCCGTGCGCCTGGCGCGCGACTTTGAGGACAAGATGGAGGGGAATTTTTATCGCTCGTGGGTGCGGAGCTATTCGAGCGACGAGTACCGAGCCTCCTTCGAGTGGATGTTCGGCGACCTGGACGAGCTGTGCGAGGGAAAAACAGGGCGCGGACTGGCTGAGCTGGAGGAGATCTTCCGGACGAGCGTCGAGTTTGAATATCTCTTCTGGGATATGTCGTATAAAAGACAGATGTCATATTAAATCGGTCATATATCGAATTAAGGGCGGAGAGATCCTGATGAGCAAGAAGATGAATTTTGACGAGCTTCAGAGGTTCATAGTGCCAATCCTGGTTGAGGGTTTCAAATACACCGAGGAGGAGGCCCGCGTCACGGCACGCGTACTCGTCGAGGCCGACGCGCGGGGCATCCCGTCCCACGGCGTATCGCGCATGGAGTTCCATCACAGACACGCCAAAGATGGCTTCGTGACGCCGGGGGCGCAGCCGGAGATAGTGTGGCAGACCCCGTCCTCCATAGTCGTGGACGGCCACAATGGAATCGGCTGCTACATCGCGGAATGGAGCGTAAGCAAGCTGATCGACCTCGCGAGAAACACAGGCGTAGGCTACTGCGCGGTTCGCAGCTCGAATCACTTCGGGATAGCCGGCTACTGGGCGGAGACGATAGCCAAAAACGAAATGATAGGAATGGCATTCACAAACACGACCGGGTGCGCAATCCCGACTTACGGCAGGCAGAGGATGCTCGGCACGAACCCGATAGCCGTGGCCATACCAGAGGCAGGCGGCAGGATCTTCATGCTGGACATGGCGACTACGACGGTCTCACACGGCAAGATCGAGGTCTACGACAGGCGCAAAAAGCCGATGCCCCTGGGATGGGTCGTCGACAGAATGGGCATTGGGACAACTGACGCCACGGAATTCGAGAGGCTCTTTTACGGGGATCAGAGAAATGGGGGGCAACTCTTCATAGGGGGCGAGGGAGAGGAGAGCGGCGGGCACAAGGGATATGGACTCGGCCTCCTCGTCGAGCTGCTTTGCTCCGGCCTCTCGCTCGGACTCGGCAGCGCCGGCACATACGCGAAGGGACGCGAGGCGGGGATAACTCACTTCTTCGGAGCGGTCAGGCTCGATCTCTTTGGCAAACCGGATGAGCTCAAGTCGCACATAGGAGGCCTGCTCGACTGCATCAGGAAGAGCGACAGGGCCGAAGGCCAGGATCGCATATACATCCACGGAGAGAAGGAGACCGAGTCCCTCGCAAGGTCCATGAAGGAGGGAGTTTTCATCGACGACGCCACCTGCGCCTACCTGAACTCGGTCTGCGAGGAGTTCGGCCTCCCCGGGCTCCCAAAAGACTGAGCCGGCTGCTCGCGAAACGGTATAAGCGGTAAAACCAGCCCGATTATGCACTGGAAGCGGCCTCCGGACAATAATAATTTTCTGGAGGCGCTTGCGTCGATCTGAGTTCCCTGTTATCCTACGTATACGTTATAAAAAAACATGCACAATTGATTTTAAATTGGTATGAATGGACGTTAAGGGAGTTAACGGATATGGAAGGAATTATATTTTCCCCCGCCAACACTACCGACCTAAGGGAAGTGGTATACGAGAAAATAAAGGACGCTATCGTAACCGGACTTATCCCGGCGGGGTCCAAGCTTTCAGAACTCGACCTCTCAAAACAATTCGACGTTTCGCGAACTCCAGTCCGAGAGGCCATACGCCAGCTCGCGGAGGCAGGGCTAGTGTCGCTTGCCGCCCGTCGCGGCGCGTACGTCCTTCTGCCGACGGCAAAGGACGCGTGGGATTTGTATGAGATAAGGACAGCCCTGGAGCTGATATCGGTTGAGCACCTCTGCCAGAACCCTCCGTCCGAGTTTCTTTTGAATGCGCGGGCCAAATTTAGGGAAGCGTCTGAAGACTGGAACGACGATATGTTCATGAAGATGGACGAGGAGTTCCACTCCATGATGGCTAAACACGCGGACAACAATTTTCTCGATTTCCTGCTCGACAAGGTGAGCGCCATCCTTCAAATTTGCCGTCACTATGCCATAGTCAGCCTCCCTAAGGTCAACTCGTCGATGGAACACATTGCTATAATAGACGCCATTCTCGACGGAAACGCCGCCCTGGCAAAGGAGAATATGACCCTTCACCTTAGCCGGACGAGGGACGCGCTAATCGAATATACCTCCAAACACCCGGAGTCCACGTCCCCGGAGTAGCACCGTCCTGTTTATCTATACCTCTATCGTCTGCCATGCCCCATGCATAAAGCGCACCTTTGAGATAGCGTAACAGATGAAACCATCGGAAACCAGCGATATCCACACCCCGGTCAGCCCTATCTGAAACGGCAGATGATGGGTTATTAGCACCCAACTTATTATGGGACGAACCAACAGAACCCCGACGAACGTAATGATGGCGGCGAAGCGCGAGTCGCCCGCCCCGCGCAGGGCGCTCATATAAACGAAACGGGCGTTCGAGAACGGGTTTGAAACGGCGATTATTTTGAGTATGTGGGCAGACTGATGGATTATATCGACGTCATTTGAATATAAACTGGCAACCATCTCCCCTCCGAAAAACAGAAAAACGGCGACTATGAGCGAGACCAGTGAACACATGTTTTGAGTCGTCCGCACGTATATCATCGCAAGGTCTGCCCGCACCCTGCCCAGAGACTGTCCAACCGCCGTCGCGGCCGCGGCGCCAAACGCCAAGCCGGTTGTGAAGGAAAGCTGCTGTATGTTGATCGCGATCATGTGCGACGCGTAGGCATTCTCCCCAAGCGACGTGATGATGGCAGTGAAGATCAGCATACCGACCCTCATAATGAGCTGTTCCCCCAAGGCAGGGAGACCTATGTTGAGGAGCCTGCGAATCATAGACAGATCGATCCTGACCAACTGCCTCAGGTCAAACTTCAAATATTCCCCATTCCTGCAAACTGTGTATATAACTATGCAAAGCCCTACAAACTGGCCTATGACGGTAGCGAGTGACGCTCCTCTCACTCCCATGGCGGGAAAACCTAAATTGCCGCCGATCATGCAATAGTTGAAGAACACGTTGACGATGTTCGCCGCGGTGTTACTGTAAAACGATGTTCTGGTATTGCCGACGCCGCGCAGCACAGCGTTTATGCAAAAAGTCAGGGAAAGCGTCGGGAAGCCGTAAACCTGTATACGCAGATATCCCATGGCCTCCTGAATCGTCCGCTCCGATATATTTTTCCCGGCCAGCAAGCGCAATAACGATTCGCCGCCAATCAGCATCAAGGCGCATAAAATAGCCGTCAGTATAATCGTCATGGTTATGGCCTGATTTAACACGGCATTTGCGTTTTTCTTGTCCCTCGCGCCCTTGAAGCGCGCCGCCATGGCGGTGGCGCCGACGCCGAGCGCCATAAAAGAGGCGAGCAAAACAAACCTCGGCTGGGTCACAAGGCCAACGGCGTTGATGGCATACGCCCCAAGGCCTGAGACCATCATCATATCCACCATCGAAATAAACGAGGCCAAAATACTTTCGGCAAGCGCCGGCCACGCAAGCCCGACGATGAGCCTGCGCCTGCCGGCCACAGAATTGGTCTCGATGTCGATCTGCCTTCCTCTTTCGTTTTTCCCTTTGAATTCAGGATCTTTTACGCTACAGTCCGGCGGAGTCAACTCCTGTTGTTCTATAGCTTCATCCTCGCACCCTGTTTTTATATTTTGACTTTTTATTTCCCTTCGCCTGCTTCCTGCCCCAACATTGCCAATACCTGATAGTTTACGTCCATAGTCAATATGCGGCAAGTGCGGATAACACAGTTATATAATAACAATCACTTACGAAGGGAACGTTTTTATGATGTGTCATATCCTCAGCAGCAACAGCTTCGCAAACGCCAGCCCAAGGATGACAAAAGAAATGCTCGCGCCGGCATTTAGCAAAATATTGATTCCCGCGCTGGCAATGTTTCCATTTTCAAACATATGGACTGTTTCAATGCTGAATGTAGAAAATGTGCTCAGGCCACCGAGCAAACCGGTGGTTAAAAAGAGTTTTGCCCTATTCGGCAAAGGCGAAGTTTGACGCTCAACGCCGATGATGAAGCCAATTAAAAACCCAGCTAAAATATTGGAGATTAATGTTCCGCATGGGAAAAACGGGAAAAACCGTCCCATAAATTTTGTAATCAAATAGCGGAAGCAACTGCCCAAAAAACCGCCTAAACCGACAAAGATAAGCTCACACATAAGCATTCTCCTTTTGTCCAAATATACCGCGTAACAACAGCGTTTGCAAGGGCTCATTCTAAAATCACCGCGCGGCCATATTCAAAAAACGCTTGTACATGGCGGCCGTGCCTGTCCCTGCGCTGTCTGGCACCTTCGCTATTGTCTTTAACTCGCCTGGTGGATTATAATGAAACATGCTGTTCAGCGACCAAACTACGGAGGCGAAAAATAAATGGCTTATGATTTTAGCGCCATCGAACCTAAATGGCAGAAAAAGTGGGAGGAGTCAAGGTGTTTTCACGTCGAGACCGACGACGCCAGACCTAAGTTCTACTGTCTTGAAATGTTCCCTTACCCAAGCGGCGCGCTTCACATGGGACACCTGAGGAACTACTCAATTGGGGACCTTACCGCCCGCTTCCTCCGTATGAATGGATACAACGTCTTGTACCCCATGGGCTTCGACTCGTTTGGAATGCCGGCCGAGAACGCTGCCATAAAGATGAAGACCCACCCGGCTAAGTGGACTCTCCAGAATATCGATCACATGATCGAACAGCTAAAGTCAATGGGGTGCAGCTACGACTGGCGAAGGGTCGTCAAGACCTGTCTGCCGGAGTACTACAGGTGGAACCAGTGGTTCTTCCTCCAGATGTACAAAAGAGGCCTCGCCTACCGCAAGCACGCGCCAGTCAATTGGTGCGAGGACTGCGGAACAGTGCTGGCCAACGAACAGGTCATAGGGGACGGAGTCTGCTGGAGGTGCGGCACACCGGTCGTGAAGCGGGGGCTCGAACAGTGGTTCCTCAAGATCACCGACTACGCCCAGGAGCTTCTGGACTATCTCGATAAGCTCCCTGGCTGGCCGGAACGGGTCCTGACGATGCAGAGGAACTGGATTGGCCGCTCGGAGGGCGTCCGCTTTGACATAAAGATAGCGGACACAGACCTCTCCCTGGAGGCCTTCACGACCCGCATCGACACGATATTCGGCATAACCTTCGTGGCTATCGCCGCCGAACATCCGATAGTCAAAGAGCTGGCCGACCGTCTCTCATCCGAAAAAAGCGATGAGATCCTGGCGTTCGCCGGGAGGATGTCTCAGCGAAGCACTATAGAGCGCACCGCTGTAGGCGGGGATAAAATGGGAATAGACACAGGATTCAGGGCTGTAAACCCTGTCAATGGGAAGACGGTACCGATATGGATAGCTGACTATATCCTGATGGACTACGGAACCGGAGCTATAATGGGAGTTCCGGCGCACGACCAGCGCGACTTCGACTTCGTGAGAAAATACGGCCTTGGCATAATACCGGTCGTCCGCATAGATGGCGAGCCAATACCGGATCCGGACAAGATGGCGTCCGCCACGGAGGCAGACGGCGTGGCCTGCAACTCCGGCGAGTTCGACGGGCTGCCGACCCCGCGGGCGATAGAGCGGATAGGCGAGTGGTTCGAGGCCAAGGGCTGGGGCAAACGAGAGACTCAGTATCGCCTCCGCGACTGGCTCATCTCGCGCCAAAGGTACTGGGGCACGCCGATTCCCGTCGTTTACTGCGAAAAGTGCGGCATAGTCCCGCTGCCGGAGGAATCGCTGCCTGTAGAGCTGCCCTTCGACGCCGTGATACCGGAAAACGGAGGCAACGCCCTCCACGGCTGCCCCGACTGGGTGAACACGACCTGCCCTAAGTGCGGTGGGCCGGCAAGGAGAGAGACGGACACGATGGACACGTTCATCTGCTCGTCCTGGTACTTCCTCCGCTATCTCTCGCCCGGGCTGGACACAGCGCCATTCAGGGCCGAGGACGCGAAGTACTGGATGCCAACCGACCTTTACATAGGAGGCATCGAACACGCCTGCTTGCATCTGATATACGCCCGGTTTTTCACAAAAGTCCTCTCGGACATGGGCCTGGTTCCCTCCGATGTCCGCGAGCCGTTCACGGGGCTTTTGACCCAGGGGATGGTCATAAAGGACGGGGCCAAGATGTCAAAATCCCTCGGCAACGTGGTGGACCCTGACGAGATAATAAAGTCCTACGGAGCAGACACGGCGCGGCTCTTCATTCTATTCGCATCCCCGCCCGATAAGAGCCTCGACTGGTCCGACAAGGGTGTCGAGGGAGCCCACAGGTTCCTCGGCAGGGTTTACAGGCTTGTCGAGGACAACATCGCCGGCCTCGAATCCGCAAAGCGCGGCCGCGTCGGGATGGACTCCCTCTCCGCTGAGCGCCTGAGGGATCTCAAGAGACTGACGCACTCGACCATAGACAGGGTGACGCGCGACATCCGTGACGAGCGCCAGCTCAACACAGCCGTGGCTCGTCTCATGGAGCTGTGCAACGGACTCGTCGCGTTCAAACCCCAGGGCGCGACGGAGTGGACACTGTTCCGCGAGGGAGTGGAGACGCTGCTGCTCTGCCTATGCCCTTTCTGTCCCCACGTCTGCGAGGAGATGTGGGAGATGATCGGGGGCGAGGGTTTCCTGGCCGGCGCTTCCTGGCCGGAGGTGGAGGCCGGCGCCCTCAAGGTTGACGCTGTAACGATCGTACTGCAAATAAATGGCAAACTCCGCGAACAATTCGAGATGACGCCGGGGCTTAGCAAAGACGAGCTGATAAAACAGGTCATGGATCAGCCGGCGACAAAGAGCCGGATAGAGGGCCGAGAGATAGCGAAGGTTATTGCGGTACCAGATAAACTTGTAAATATAGTCGTGAAGTGACAGCTTCAAGGAAGGGCTGATTTACCGCTAGGGACCTAAAGGGTAAAGGTTAAAACCCTAATTGACCCCGCATCCCCGGCGGGACCGAAGGCGCTGACCGTCGGCCCAGCTTTTATGGGAGGTTTTTTACATGCCGCATCTGCATCTGCTCATCGCCTCCGGCTCTTCTCAGAGGAGGCTTCTGGAATCGACTGTCTCTGCCCTTGCCGGCAAAGGCTACAGCGACGTCCGCCGCCAGGAGGGCGGGGACTGGCGCTCCATTGTGACCGAAAACATGAGCGGCGGACTTTTCGACGAGCAAAGCGTCGTTATAGTCGAGGACGCCGACAAACTCGGACCGATGCCTGGGAACCTGGCGACGCTGCTTACTCCGCCGGATTCGAGCGTCGTAATACTGCTGGTGTGCAAATCGGATACTCCCTCTCTCATCCCAAAGGACCTTATTCATCTGTGCGGCGTCTCGAAGGCGTCGGAGCCGTCCCCCTGGTCGAAAGAGAGGGACGAAACAGTGGTGGGCGAGGCAAAAAAAAACGGCGCGGCCATCCGCCGCGAGGCCGTGATGCTATTAAAGGAGCTGTACGAGGACATGGGCGAGCTGGCATCCGAGTCGGCGAAACTCGCTAAGTTCTGCGCGCTGGCCGGTCGGAACGAGATAACTACCGACGACGTCGGGAGCTTCTGCCTCTCAGACGGAAGCAGGAGCATGCTGAAGCTCCTCGACGGAATATGCAATGGCCTCCACTCCGAGAGCATTCAGGCCCTCGACACGATGTCGCGAAACGCGGAGCTGCTTCCGCTCCTCTCCGCCCTGCACAACAGAATAAGGCTGGCGCTTTACATAGCGGCATTCCCAAAGGAAAAAACCGCCTTCGCCCGGGCTCTTGGCGCCAGGGACTACGCGGCAAGGCTGGCGGAGACAGCGGCTGGAAAGTACGGCAGGGAGAAGCTGATGCGCTTCGTAACCGGCCTGATTCGCATCAACTCCAACGAGAAGAGCGGCATGGGGGCGTCGTGGCGCGACCTGAACGTGCTGGTGATCGACCTGATGTCCGGCCTGAAAAAATAACCTCCGCTAAACGGCCTATATATATGTATAATAGACGCTGTACCACAAAACAGCGTAAAATAATGAAGGGGGTTATTCGTTATGCTATGGAGCAAAAACCTTGAGACTGGAATAGATATGATCGACGAACAGCACAAGGAGCTCTTTCGTCAGATCGACATTCTCCTGGACATCAAGAATGAAAATCGGATAGAAGCGACGCTTGACTTTCTCGGCAAGTACATTGTCAAGCACTTCACGGACGAGCAGAATATGCACGCGCAGGCCAAATACCCGAAGGCCGCGGCTCACAAGGAATACCACGACAACTACGTACAGACCTTTCGGAAACTGAAGGAGAAGTATATAAAGGAAGGACCAACGGTGACCAACAACATGGAGGTCAACAAGACCGTCGTCGGCTGGCTGAAGGACCACATCCTCGTTCACGACAAGGAGTTCGCTCAATTCTACAAATCTCTGCCATAACGGCTTCACAGGGCGGAACGCGCCACGTTTTTACGCTCAGACGGAGCGGCCCATGCCCCAGCCCTTCATAAGGGATTGCATCCATGCAGTTATCTTTTCATCGTCTGTCGAAGCGTCCTCCGGCGATGCGCGGCTTGCCCGGAGGTCGCTGTCTACGGCTTTTTTCAGCAACCCTCCAACCATATCGCCAACCTGAAGGATAGTATCATACTCCTCGCCCATCTTATCCGGCGGGACGACCATCGCCACCATCTTCGACAGAGCGTCTATCTCATCCCTCTGCTTGTTCATCTCCTCCTGCATCGATGCCAGCTCCGCGCTATCCATGGGCAGGGACGCCGCTTTTGCTGCTATGTTCCGCATCGTGCCGAGCTTGCGCAGGATGTCCCGCAGAATTGTGTCCACAGGAGAAACTGTCCCAGTGTCGACGATCTCTATCTGAGGTTTTGAGCCTGACGCGCCGAGTATGTTCTTAGTTATTACACGGCCAAATCGGCCGGGCGCACGACCAGACAAAGACTCGCCCTCAGACTCGCGGCTCTTCTGGTTCTCGTTTCCGGATTCGAATGCCATTCAAATCATTCCAGTCATCATAATTATGAGGCCGCGGCCAGGAACAATGAGGCAATCACCCGTTGGCGCCGCAGCTATAAGGAAACGCCGAATAAACAGCCCAAGTTTTCTTAACCAGCGGTTCCTCAACATCGAACTCGTCGATTATAACACATTGTCCAGCGTCGGCCCGCGCCAGGACGCGGCAAAGACTGATACCAATTTGAAATCAAAGGCATGAAGGGTAAAGCGTAAAAACCAGGCTATGCCACTGTTCAGGCAAATTAAAGGCAAACGTTTGACCGCGACTTGGTATGAACAAAGACGCGCTTTCAAGCTGTATGAGCTGGTGCGGGCTGGCGGCGTGACTGAGTATATAGGGTGCGCAGGCAGGATAAGGCTCAGGATCGAGGGCAACCTGAGCCTCTGGAAGACGGAGGGA
>JAITNX010000166.1 GCA_031290235.1 Synergistaceae bacterium
CTACACTCAACGCCACTGGGCACGGGGACGGGTTCGCGGTTGCTACAGGCGCCGGCGGAGGGATAACGAACGATGGGCAGTTGATCACTGCGCAGCCTGATAATCCTGGTAATACTGCCAGCGGAACCTTGACGGACACTGGTATCACCATAGCCGTCGGCTCGCAGTCTGGAACGATTACCGCTGGCAGCGCTGGCAGCGCAACGTTCGTCGTGACCACCACCAACCTTGGCACTGGCTTTGCAATCTCATTTGCCAGTGCCCCCGCATGGGCAAGCATCAGCGGCACGCCGAATGTCGCCGCTTCCAGTACCACCAGCGTAGTCGTCAACGCGACGTCCGCGGCTACCAGCGGCACTCACCAGTTGAGGCTGAAGTTCGACGACACCACCGACGTTTATTATTCTGTGCCCTTCAACCTCGTCGTGAGCGCCGCGCCCGGCTCGCCGAGCACGCCCGGTGGTGGCGGCAGCTCCAGCGGACCGAGCGCGAACGGCAAGATCCCGACGTACGTCACCGACAGCGGCACGATCACATCGATAACGATCGTGGGCAACACCCTCACCATCAACTTCTCCAGTGGTCAGCCGAGGGTGATCAACCTCTTGACGCATCAAGCGCGGATAGTTCTGGAGGAGAACAAATGGGACGTGGCGGCGGCGAATACAGGCCATTCGATCATCGCGACGGCGTTCGGACAGTTGATCCCGACCGGCCACATGTTCACAGTGATGGCAACGCCGGCGGCTGGGAGCGGAAGAGGCGCGGCTGGCGATCCGGTAACGCTCGCGGCGACGTCCAGCGTTGTTGACGGCAATACCGTGATCACCATACCCTACGCGGAGTCTCAACTGCCGCCCGGAATCTACGACATAACGTACGCCACATCTGACCCCACCAGCGCGTTGTATTACAGCGGCGTGCTCGTCAGCGGATATGAAGTGAAGGGCAGCGATAGCACAGGAACACCGAACACGCCCGAAACGCCGGCTGCGCCCGAGAACCCGGCGACGCCCACAACGCCGGAAAACGGCGGCAGCAGTGGCGGCGGTGGCTGCGACGCCGGCTTCGGCGCCATGGTCCTGCTGGCTGCGGCCGGCGCTGCGGTTCTTCGCAAGAAGTAAAATTATCAACGCGGTAAACGGAGAGGAGGCCCCTGTCGATCTGGGGGCCTCCTCTCCGCGCTTGTGTCCTGAAATGTCATTTCGCTGGCCGGCATTGACCTCTCCTATATAATATATAGTACAGATTGTTGAAGCCGGCGGTGAGAATATTGTGATTGCTGGGATTGGAACCGATATTTGCAGGATTTCGCGCATGAAGCGCGCGATAAAGAGCGAGCACTTCGTGAGGAGGATATTTTCTGAGGAAGAGATAGAGTACGCGAGATCGAAAGGACTCCCCGAGCAGCATTTCGCAAGTGCCTACGCGGCCAAGGAGGCGCTCGCCAAGGCGTCTCGTCTTGGGATGGCGGGTCTGGGTTTCTCGACGTCCTGGGTTAGACGAACAGAGGATGGGCCTGTTATAATGGTGGTGGAATCGCTTCAAAAAAAATTCGATGAGCTGGGCGTTATAAAACGGTGGCTGTCTCTGACCCACGAGGGAGATTACGCCCTTGCCTTCGTAATACTGGAGTCCTGATAATGAAAAAATTCTACCCAAGTTCTGCGGTCAGGGAAGCCGACCGCATTGCTTCAGAGGAGCTGTCAGTGCCGGGAGCGGTCCTCATGGAGAACGCCGGACGCGGAGCGGCGGAGGCAATGATTTTTAAATATCCCCGCGCAAAGAACTACCTCATCATGTGTGGACCTGGGAACAACGGAGGAGACGGATTTGTAGCCGCGCGCCACCTCGTAATGAGGGGGCTGGGCGCAACTGTCATCTCCACCATCGACCCAAGCGGGTACAAGGACGACGCCCTTGCGGCGGCGATGTCTGCCGCGAAATCGGGCGTAGTGACGGTCTCCTCGTCCGAGAGGGAGGACGAGGAGATATCCGCGCTGGTCGTGACAGCCGACGTAATTGTCGACGCGCTGCTTGGCACAGGGTCGAGCGGAGAGCCGAGGGGAGAGGTTCAGCGGCTCATATTTCTCATGGAGGGCGCGCGCAGGATCGTGTCGCTCGACATCCCGTCAGGCATAGACGCCAGCACCGGCGAAGCAGGGAAGGATGTCGTGTCGGCCGAAATGACCGTCACATTTCTGGCGGAGAAGATCGGGCTGGCCCTCACCCCAGGAGCGATCTACAGCGGCGAGGTGGAGGTCGCGAATATAGGCGTCCCGGCCGGGAGGGTTCTCGACAACTCCGATGTTATCATAGGATACGACAGGTCCGACATCTCAAAGCTCGTCCCGTCCGTCCCGCTGGACGTCCACAAGGGCGCACGCGGGGGGCTGATGATAATCGGCGGGTCGTCAAACTACAGAGGGGCCCCGGTCCTGGCGGCCAGAGCCGCTCTCAGGGCCGGGTGCGGTCTCGTCATCCTTGCGATACCCGATCTTCAGGTCGAGGAGGCGAACGCGCTGCTGCCGGAGGCGATTTTCCTGCCGCTTCCCTCGAAGGACGGCTTCATCCGGTTCAAGACCACGGAGCGCATCATAGAACAGTGGTTCGACAAATGCCGGGCAATTGCCGTAGGACCTGGCCTTGGCCGTTCGCCGGAGTGCGAGAAGGTACTCGGCTACATACACAAGGAGTGGACGAAACCGCTTCTGGTGGACGCGGACGCCTTGATTCACCTGGCGAATATAGAAAAGACGCTGTATCCATCCGCCAGAAGGGATGGAATGCTAATAACCCCTCACGCCGGAGAGGCCGCATATCTCCTTGGAAGCACGAGCAGACAGATTATGGGAAAACGCCTCGCTTCGTGTGACGAGCTTAACGGGAGATACGGCCCCACTCTGCTGAAAGGACCCCGCACTCTTATTTTCGGGGACGGCGAGAAGCGCGTCATCCTTGAGGGAGGTCCGGGCCTTGCCGTACCTGGGTCCGGCGATATCCTGACCGGAATTATAGGCGCCTACCTGGCGGCCGGCTTGTCTGTCCTGGATGCCGCCACTCTGGGGGCGCTGGTTCACGCGGAGGCAGGAAGGAGATGCGGCAGGCGCGACGGCATCCTGGCGAGGGAGATCGCCGACAACATAACGACAGAGGATAGTCATTGATGTACTACAGGAGAGAGGGACGGAGAAGACGCCGCAACGGTCCGTCTCCCGAGGAATCAAACGGAAACGAACGCCCCAAGAGGTTTGGCGGCGGCTGGATGACATTTATGAGCTTCATTGCCATAATGGCGGTGCTGGCCGTGGTCAAGGCGAGAAACCCCGAATTCAGCATAGGCCCCATGATACTCATGATTGGGGGAACCGCGTTCGGCTGTCTGGTGTTGTTTCGGTTGGGCGGGCGGAGGTAACGGCGTTGGTCTCTGGCTCGCCGGTCGTAAAATTTCCGACGCTCTCGAGTTCGTCGCCGGATATGACGGCTAAAATCGGGAGAATGCTGGCCCGTGGACTGTACGGAGGACTGCTGGTCCTGCTCTCTGGCGGCCTCGGGTCCGGAAAGACGCTCCTGGTCAGGGCGATGGGCATGGAGCTTGGAGTCGATGGTGTGAAGAGCCCGACATTTGCCATCGAGTCGGTCCACTGCCTGCCTGACGGCTCGGAAAAAAAATTCCGGTTTGTCCACGCCGACCTCTACCGGCTTGAGGACACGTCCGAGACGGTCATTCAGCTCGATGAACATATCGAGGAAGGGGACGTCGTCCTGGTCGAATGGGGTGAGCGCTGGAGCGCCCCAAGGCGCGAGGACAGATGGGATGTCCTTGTAAAAACCGAGGCCGGCGCCGGGGAGGATGACCGCGAGATAATCCTGACCGCGCACGGAGAACGGGCGATAAGGGAGCTGTCGGACTCTTACGTCATGATTTTAGACTCCATCGCCGATGGGGCTTTGCGCCGTTGCCGCTGACGCTTGCTATAGACTGCGCGATGAGGTGGCTGAACCTCGGACTGGCCGACGGGGATAAACCCCTCGG
>JAITNX010000180.1 GCA_031290235.1 Synergistaceae bacterium
ATGCCAAATTACCGGATGACCCTCCCTGTGAAAGGGTATCACGTTTATTACAACGTGGTGAGGGAATTAGAATAAGACACCTTTGGGAAAGTACCGGGGTCCTTCGAGAATACCCGCATGGGCGCGGCGGCGTTATAGCCTACCCCGCTCATGAAGGAATTTGTTTGTGTTGAAGAGATCGCTTATGCCGCAGTAATCATGTTTCTGACTCGCAACACCTCCGCGTCGCGGACGTCTATGGGGCTATATCCCGGATGCCCTTCCCCCCACGACCGTGCCGTTCTCCAGCTCGAATAGCTTGTCGGACCAGGAGGATGCCCATGCCTGGAGTTCCGATACCTCCATTGGGGACGGCGTCGTCGATATCTCGTGCGCAGCGATTTTTCCAGCCAGGTTCATATACACCTTTGCCTGTTCAGAGTCGGGGGCCGCCTCGATTGTGGTCTTCCCCTTCAGCTCCGACTGAGTCACCGTTATGGAGCGAGGCACGTATTCCATTACCTGGGTCTTCGTCCGCGATACAAAATCATCCACTACCTCCCTGGAATAACCCTCGTTTATGGAGTTGGCGATAACCCCGCCCAACAGGGCCCCACCTGAGTTCGAATACTTCTTTATGCCCTTGAACAGATTGTTCGACGCGTAGATGCTCATGAAGTCTGACGACGAGACCGTGAAAACATGCTGGGCGATTCCCTCCCGTATCGGCATCGCAAAACCGCCGCACACGACGTCGCCAAGCACGTCGTAGATCACGTAGTCGAGTTCGAGTTCCTCGAACGCCTTTTGCTGTTTGAACAGCTCGACCGCGGATATTATGCCGCGCCCTGCGCAGCCGACCCCTGGCGCGGGGCCGCCTGACTCCACGCAATAGATTCCGTTGAAACCCTCGAAGATCACCTCCGACGCCTTTACGGAACCCTTCTCTCGCAGAGTGTCCAGCACTGTCGGGATATACTTGCCGTCGCGCAGCGTATTTGTTGAGTCGCTCTTGGGATCGCAGCCAAACTGCATTACCCTGAACCCCATCTTCGACAACGCCGCGCTCAAATTTGACGTCGTAGTCGATTTTCCTATCCCACCCTTGCCGTAAATAGCGATCTGTTTCAATTTATTACCCATGGCTGCATAATCCCCCAGTATGAATATATATAAATCTATATGTTTTATATAAATTAAGAGTCATTATAGTTACGCCCTGCCTGTTATGTCAATGGGGTGTTTCGATTTCATTTTTAAAAAACTCTTGACGTGGAACGATTTGAATGGAGTGGATCGCGGTCAACAACATCCTGCAAATATACCGAAACGCGCGGGAGGTCGGGCTCCCGCGCGTTTTTTTCATCGGGTCATTCCTGTGTTAGTGTCGCCTGCCAGGACCGTTTGAATCTCGTCGTCCGATATGCCGTAGCTGTAATATTTGTTGAAGAAGTCCTTCACGACCTGTTTCATGTCTATATCCCCGAACAGGTTCGGATACATGACCGTGCCGAGCCACAGTGGCAGCATCGAGCCCTCGCCGCTCCGCACCGACCAGAGATATACGCCGTACGGCGTCACGTGGACTTTGCCGTTTTTGACGGCGTCCACTTCGGCTAGGGCTGGGTCGCTCAGGATTTTTTCCCTGCCCGACTGGTTGCTGGTCATTATGAACTGGGGATTCCAGGCCACGATCTGTTCCGTGTCCACGATGAGGGAGTTGCCCCCGGTCTTTGGCATATAATCCTTGGCCATGTTGACCCCGCCGGCGGCCTCTATGTATTCATTGCAGATATCCCTGCCGTTTATCGTCACGTAGCTGTCGGCGGAATAGAACAGCGACACGAAGCGCAGCTTGTCTTTGACTCCGTCCGTCCTGCGTTTGGCGTCGTTTATGTTTCCGCGGTAGTATTCCACGAACCCGGCCGCTCTTTTTTCCTCATCGGGGCCCAGTATCGATCCGATTATCCCGAAGGATTCGCACATGCCGTCCACGTTGGTGATGTTGTTGATCGCAACGTATGCTATGCCGGCTGAGGAGAGTTGGCCGAGCTGTTCGTCCGACAAGATGCCCTCAGGTCCGTAGACGACCTGCGCTCCTGAGGCGATCAGATCCTCGACGGAGCTGGAGTTGTAGTTGTTGGGGTTGCTCGTGACGTAGTCGGGGAATACTTTCTTGAAATAATTGCTGATGTTGTTCGTGGCGGCGGCCGAAATCTTGCCCGACCCGGCTGTGAGCATCTCCGTCATCTGAGCGAAAGCGCCGATCAAAGGCGCTGCCTTCGTCACCACCTGCGGAATTTCGACGTCCTTCCCGTTGCTGTTCCTGACGATTCGCGTGTCCGCCGCGCTCGCCGCGAACGTGGCGAACGTGGCAAAGAATATCGTTAAAATTGCGGCAATGCTGATTATGCGTATTTTTTTCATCTCGTTTCACTCCTTTATATTTGTTTTATGTTCCTCGGTTTTTTCCGCCAGCCGCAAAAGCGGCTGGCAGCAGTAAAGCCTTTCCTCCCCGTAGGCCACGCTTGCCACCGCGACGGGAATGCCGTACGCGTCACGCAGATTTTCCTCAGTTATGACCTCCCAGGCGCTTCCGACGCTGAAACTTTTTCCGTTTTTCATCAGCGCCACGCGCGCTTCGCATTGCAACACGTGCTGCGGGTAATGCGTCGTCATTATGACGCCCATTCCTTCCGATGCCAGTTTCGCTACATTTTCGAGCAGTATGGCCTGATTTCCGAAATCCAGGCTTGACGTGGGCTCGTCCATCATCAGAAAAGCCGGTTCCTGCGCTAAGGCCCTCGCGATCAGAACCATCTGCCTTTCCCCTCCGCTCAGCTCAGTGTAGACCCTGTCCCGCAAAAATCCGATCCCGAGCCGGTCCATCGTCTCGCCCGCCACGATATAATCCCTCCTTCCCGGGCTGCTGAAGGCGCTCATGCGGGACGTCCGGCCCATGACCACGACGTCCGATACCGTGAACGCGAAAGGCGGCGGGCGTGACTGGGGCACGTATCCCGCAAGCCGCGCGATTTCCCTCGCCGGCAGTTTGGTCATGTCCCTGCCGTCTATCGTGATGTTTCCTCCCATCAGAGGAAGCAGGCCGAGCACGGTTTTGAAAAGTGTTGTTTTGCCAACCCCGTTGGGTCCCAATATGCAGAAAATTTCGCCCGATTCGATTTCAGCGCTGAAGCCGTCGACCACCACCCTGCCGCCATAGCCGCAGCGCAGGTTCTCGATCGCGATGTTCACAGCAGCTTTCTCCTACCCTGGAATAACATATAGATGAAGATCGGGGCGCCCACCATCGACGTCAAAATGCTTATCGGCAGTTCTCCAGGCACGATGACCCGCGAAAAATTGTCCACTATCAGCAGGAAAAGCCCACCGGCGAGCATGGACGCGGGGAAGAGCACGTCGTTGTTCGGCCCGGCTATCATCCTGATTATATGTGGGATGACCAGTCCGACCCAGGATATGGTCCCGCACAGGCAGACGGCGGACGCGGTCATCATCGTCGAACAGGCTATCACGATCAAGCGGATGACCCGGACGTTCACGCCCATCGATTTTGCCTCCTCGTCGCCGAACGACAGCACGTTGATCTTCCACCGGAGCGCGAAGAGCGGCGTCGCGCCGAGAACCAGCACCGCCATCATGATGACCGCGTTGCGGTAGCTGTTGGAGCGGGCGAAGCTCCCCATCAGCCAGAATGTGATTTCGGGCAGCTTGTTGTCGGTGTCGGCGACGTATTTCGTGAGCGACGTCAGTGACTGGAAGAAGAAGGTAATCACCATGCCGGTGAGCACAAGTATCGTGAGTGATCCTCGCTCCGTGCCGCCGACGAGCCTGGCGATCGACAAGACGAGCGCCACCGCCCCGATGCCGACGCAGAATGACATCATGTGTACTCCAAGCGTCGGGAGGTTCAGCAGTATTCCGACGGCTGCGCCGACGCCGGCGCCGTGGGTCACTCCCAATATGTCTTGGGAAACCATCGGGTTTTGGAACATACTCTGATAAGCCGCGCCGGACAGCGACAGTCCGGCTCCCACCGCAATCGCGAGCAGGACTCGCGGAATCCGGAGCGCGAACAGCACGGCGTTCGCCTGAACGAGCGCGCCTTCGATGGGACTTCCGGACAGGCGGAGGGCTATGAGTTCGAAAATCGTGCCGACTGGCATGGAATAGCGTCCGACGGTGAGCGACACGACGGCGGCCGCGAGCAAAATCGCGGCAATAGTGAACAGCAGAAGATATTTTGCGGGCCTGGCGCGGTCAGACATAGCGTCTCGCCTCCTTCGAGTGTCACAAAATCTCTCGATTCTGGTTACGCTATGATACAACCAAGTTGCACCAACCGCAAATGAAACCGTCGTTATATATCAGGCCTTGAAGCGATACCCGGCGCCCCAGACAGTCTCGACATGGGCGGGGTCCGATGGATCTCGCTCTATTTTTTCGCGCAGGCGGTTGATGTGGACCGCTACGGTTGCGGTGTCGCCGAGCGCGTCCATTCCCCAGATGCGTTCGTAGAGGGTCTCCTTGCCGAACACTATGTCGGGGTTCGACGCAAGGAATAAAAGCAGCTCATACTCCTTGTTCTTCAGGTCGATCTCCTGTTCGTCGACATAAACCCTGCGGGCCTTCGCGTTTATCCTGACGTTACCGGCAAAAATTTCGCCGGAGACGGAGTTGCCGGCGGTCAGCCTATCATACTGAGCCAGGTTGGCCTTTACCCTCGCCACGAGTTCCGTAGGAGAGAACGGCTTTGAAATATAGTCGTCGGCGCCGAGGCCAAGGCCCCGTATTTTATCCGAATCCTGGGTCTTTGCCGTCACCATCAGTATCGGCACATCTATCGAACCTCGTATCCTCTTCGTTATCTCATAACCATCGAGGCCCGGCAGCATGAGGTCCAGGAGTATGAGATCGTACTTGTCGGATAACGCCTCACGGAGTCCGTCGTTCCCGTTGGCCGCTATGAGACACTGGAACCCGTTTATCTCCAGAAAATCCCTCTCTATCTCGGCTATCGAGGTGTCGTCCTCCACTATCAGAATTTTCTTTCCGTCCATCCTACAATCCTCCCCGAGCCATCGGAAGCCTGACCGTCAGGGAGAGCCCGCCCTCCGCGGCATTGGCCGCAGTTATCGAGCCGCCGAAGGCCTTCACTACCTTGGCCGATATCGCGAGTCCCAGCCCGCTGCCATGCCCTGGGTTACTGCGCGAGCCGTCTATCCTGAAGAACACGTCGAACAGCTTGTCCAGCGCGTCCGCCGGGACGCCAGGGCCGTCGTCGGAGAGGGCGATAACAGCGTTCTCACCATCTTCGGATAACGTCACGTTCAAATGACCTCCGTTCGTTCGCCCATATTTTACGCTGTTCTCAAATACATTTATCAGCACGTTTCGCATCTGAGCCGCGTCTATATTCACGAAAATATCACGGCAGTCCCTCCGCAGCGATATCTCAAGCCCCCTATTCGCGTATTCCTCCGAGGCCTCGTCGATTATCTCCCTGACCACGGAGTAAATCTCGGTCCTCTCCATGCGATACGGGAACTCCCCTGTGTCAAGTTTCGAGAACAAAAACAGAGACTCGATGATGCGCTCCAGGTCGTCCGCCTTGTTCTTTATCGTGTCAATGTAACGCTTTTGCGCCTCGGGGGTCGAGGCGACCCCTCTCTCGATGCCCTCGACGTAGGCCTTTATCGACGTGAGCGGCGTCCTGAGGTCGTGCGAGATCCCGGCGATCAGCTCTTTGCGGCTCTGTTCGTCCTGCTGTCTCGCGCTCTCCGACTCCAGAAGGCGAGACGCCATTTTGTTGAAGTCCTCGCAAATTGGCTTGAACTCGTCGTTCTCCCTGTAGTTTATCCGAAAACCAAGGTTGCCGTCGCGCAGCTGGAGAACGCCGCCAGTAAGGGTGTCCATCGCGCGGAGTATCTTGCTGAAGACAAATTGAGTCAGGAATCGATTGGTCACAAGGATGATGAACACCGATAAAACCAGCGACACTATACCGCCCATGAACATGACGTCCCTGTAGCTCCTGGGCCGTCTGTTGAAACGTGATTCATCGAGCAATATGACCCTGTAATCCCCTACATCCTCCACGTGCGCCGAGCTCCTGCCGAGGAACGTCCCCTGGCCCCCCTGCTCCGCTACAAGATCCACAAACGGTTCACCGGCGTCGATTTTTTTATCGACCACCGGGGTCTCGCCCCTGTATATCAACAGCACCGGGCCGTAGGCTCTATGCTGTTCGTTGAATTCATTCGCCTCTTTGGTCATCTCGTCGATATTTGGGGACTCGCGCCATTTTTCCGCGCGAGACTGAAGCTGAGCGGAGTACTCCAAAAAATTTCGCACGTCCCCCCTTCCCCGGTCGTCCCTGGGTTCGTTGAGCGTGACGAACAGGTGCAGCCCGCCATGGAAGACGACGAGGCTGACTACGAGCGGTATGACGACCATCAGGATATGGGATATGAACAGCCTGCGCCTTATATTCATAATTATAGAATCATTCGAATCTCAGCGCGTCTATCGGCCTCAGTGTCGAGGCCTTCCAGGCCGGGTACAGCCCGAAAAAAACCCCAATGACACAGGAGAAACCGGCGGCCATGGCTATCGCCCCCCCGGAGACGGAAGTCGGCCACTTCAGGACGTTCGACACGGCGGCAGAGGCCCCGAGTCCGAGAATTATCCCGATTATCCCCCCTGTCAGGGAAAGCAGCATGGCCTCGAGCAAAAATTGAACCCTTATGTCATAACCGCGGGCCCCTATAGCCATGCGTATCCCTATCTCCCTGGTGCGTTCCGTCACTGACACGAGCATGATGTTCATTATGCCTATGCCGCCTACCAAGAGCGATATGGACGCCACCGCTCCGAGCAGTAGGGACATCACCCGCGTGGACTGAGCCAGCGTGTCCATCATCTGCGTCATATTTTGCAGATTGAAGTCGTCCTCCTTGTCCTGGGTCAGGCGGTGCCGCTGTCTCAGGAGAGCCCTTATCTCGGCCATTGCGCTGTCCATCATGCTGATGTCCGCGGCCTGTACAAACGCCATGTTGACGGAATCGGCGAAGACGTTTCGCACCAGTCGGCGCTGAGCGGTAGTGATTGGGACTATCACGGTGTCGTCCTGGTCCTGCCCCATTGCGGATTGTCCCTTGGGCGCAAGGACTCCGACCACCTCGAAGGGGATGTTCCGTATCCTGATATTTTTTCCTACCGGGTCAACCCTCCCGAATAGCTCGCGAGCCACGGTCTCGCCTATCACAGCCACCTTGGCCGCTCCGCGTTCGTCCTCGTCGTCGAGCAGACGTCCGTTCTGTGCTTGAAACTCGCGAATGTTAAAAAATCCGGAGGTCGTACCGATGACCTGTGACGGCCAGTTGCGATTTTCGAAAATGAGCTGCGAGCTTGCGTTGACCTGCGGCGCGACATCCTGAATCGACCAGCACTCCTCCTCTATGGCCCTGATGTCCGCCAATGTGAGGCTTGCTCCGCTCCCAGCGCTCTGGCGGACGCCGCCAGTGTTCGGGGCTCCTGCCCTGAGGACGATCATATTCGTCCCCATGCTGGAGATCACTCCCTCCATCTGGCGGCTCGCTCCGTTCCCGACAGCTATCATGGCTATGACAGCCCCGACTCCTATTACGACCCCAAGCATTGTCAGCATGGAGCGCGTCTTATTCGCTGTGAGAGATCCGACCGCTGTGCGCATTATCTCGAACATTTTATTTATCCGCCCCCCGCCTCTCGTCTCCGACGAGCTTCCCGTCCTTGAAGCGCATCATCCGGGACGCGTACTCGGAGATGTCCGGTTCGTGGGTCACAAGTATTATTGTGCGGCCCTCCTTGTTTATCTCAACAAGCAGCTCCATTATCTCCATGCTTGTCTTTGTATCCAGGTTTCCGGTCGGCTCGTCCGCCAGGATAAGCGGGGCCTCGCCGACGAGCGCCCGGGCTATGGCGACCCTCTGCTGCTGGCCGCCGGAGAGCTGATTCGGGCGATGCTTCATTCTGGAGCCCAGCCCGACCTTTTCGAGCGCGGTGCTGGCGCGCTTATATCTCTCGCCCGAATCGACATGGGCGTAGACCAGCGGCAGCGCTACGTTGTCCAGGGCGTTGAGCCTGGGCAGGAGATTGAAGCCCTGGAAGACGAACCCGAGCGTCGCGTTGCGAACATGGGCCAGCTCGTCGCTCGTCAGCCTGGATACGTCACGCCCGTCGAGGATATATTCTCCGCCAGTCGGTGAGTCCAGGCAGCCCAGCATGTTCATCGTAGTAGACTTGCCGGAACCGGAAGGCCCCATGATTGCCACAAACTCCCCTCGTCCGATGGAGAACGAGACGCCGTCCAGCGCCCTCAGATCGGAGTCCCCGGACTTGTATGTCTTGACCAGATCGCGCACTTCGATTATCTCGTTCATTATCTCGTCCCGGCAGCGGCTGAACCGCCGGTCTCCTTTGTGAAGGCGACAGCCAGCTCTTGCCCGTCCTTGATCGAGCCGAGCGCGCTTCCGCGAAGTTCGACCCAAGTCCTGTCGCTCACCCCGGTCTCATCGACGACGACTCTCCCGGCGAGCTTCCCGTCCTCTACAAGCCAGACTATCTGCTCGTTGCCCTGGTTCCCGCTCTGACCTCCGCGCCCCCTCTGCGGTATCGGGAGGAGGCCGCCGGACGTCCGCGCCGAATTGTCACTCCTGGCCGACGCGTCCGCGACGACATCAGGCGGAGGAGAGAACCTCAGCGCCGCCGCTGGAATCCTCAGCACCCCGTCCCTCTTGTCAGTGACTATCGATATATTGGCCGTCATGCCTGGCATGAGTTTATCCTCCATGTTCCCAACCTTCAAAATGACGACGTATGTAACGACGTTGGACACTGTCTCGGGACTCAGCCTCTTTTGCGACACAACGGCCTCGAATGAATCCTGGGGCCATGAGTCGAATTTGCAAATAGCGCTCTGACCTTCGCTGATGCGCCCGATGTCCGCCTCGTCGATGTTCGCCTCCACCTGCATCTGCGTCAGGTCCCTCGCTATCGAAAACAGCGTCGGGGTCTGGAGGCTGGCCGCCACAGTCTGTCCCACGTCCACCTGGCGCGAGACAACGACTCCGTCGATGGGGGATGTTATCTTCGTATACTCCAGATTCGACTGGGCTTGCCTCAGCGACTCGCGAGCCTGAATGACCCGCGAGTTGGACTCGGCAAGAGACGCCCGCGATAAAGCGAGCTGCGAGCCTGAACTCTCCATCTCGCTCTTGGCTATCAGCTTGCGCTCCCACAGCTCACGGCTGCGAACGTCGTTGCGGGAGGCGTTCTCGACCTCCACCTTGGCCTTGGCCACTCCAGCCTGGGCCAGGGCGAGGTTCGCCTTGCTCTCCTCAACTCTCGACGCGAGAACATCCGGGTCCAGCAGCGCGAGCAGCTGCCCTTTTTTCACAGGGCTGTTGAAGTCGACGTAAATTTCCTTTATTGTTCCTGAAACCTGTGTCCCAACCTCGACCATCTCGACCGCGTTGACCTTTCCAGTCGCGCTTATGCTCGAAGTGATTGCGCCTATCGTCGCCGGCTGGGTCCTGTAGACGTAGCTTGGCGCCTCCGGCTTGAGAAACTGGTACGCCGCGTAGCCAGCGCTGGCGAGCAGTACAAGGATGAATATATATTTCAGTTTTTTCTTCATAGCGATTTCCTCCTTACGAATGTAAAAATTTATATCATCTCGATGAATGGTCAGATTTCTCTCAACGCTCAGTCCCCATCGCCCTCTCCAGGCCTATTATCGCCAGCTGGAGGTCGTATTTAGCCTGGCGATTGGAGAGCATCGCGTCAGCGTATGACAGCAGAGCGTCAGTGACCTCCAGAGGGTCCCCTATCCCTGTCTCGTACCTCCCGACCGCCATCTTTCTGTTTTCCTCGGCGCTCGTCAGAGTTATTTCGGATATCCTGATTCGCTCGCGAGCCTTAGTGATGTCACTCTGGGCTTTGCGGACTTCCAGCATTATGTCCTGCCTCAGTTTTTCGTGCGACGCTTCCAGCGACATAACCTGACCGCGCGCCGACTCCACTCTGGCCTTCTCCGCCCCGCCGTCCGCTATCGGAGCCGACATCCTGAGTCCTACGTTCCAACCTCTCTCCAAGTCCGAGATATCGTTTCCGCTGCCACTGTAGCCTCCAGTGAGGGACAGGGTGGGGGACGACGCCCTGGCCTCCGAGCTGAGGTTCGCCTGCCCGGCCATTATCTTGAGTGCGGACGACTTGTAATCGGGCCTGTTCTCCAGTGCCTGCCTCATCGCCTCATCCCCGGTCCACTCGGGAGCGCTCGCGGCGTCGAGGTCGACCGGGGCTATGTCAAACTCCTCGCTCTGGTCTATCCCCATAGCGTTCAGGAGAGCGGCCTTCGCGGTCTCGATGCCGCCCTCGGCCTCTACGAACGCGAGCTGAGCGTTTCCAAGATCGACCTCGGCCTTTGTTACGTCGTACCATGGCTTCGATCCGCTCTCGTACAGTCCCTTGGCTTGTTCGAGATGCCGCTCAAAAGCCCTGACCGACTCCAGTCTCTGGCGCGCGGTCTCGTGATTGAGCAGCAGCGTCATGTAGGAGGACTTCACGTTAGACCTGACCTCCGTCGCAGTCCGCCGCGCGTCTTCGTCCGTCGCGGACAGGGAATATCGCGCTGAATCTACAGCGTATTTGTTGCGGTTGGCGTCGAAGATCTTGACGCTTACGGTGGCGCCCATTGAGAAACTCGACGCCTCGCCGTGTTCGGCGCCTGTCCTCGACGTCGAGACGTCGCCTGTAGCTGTGAGCCTGTCAGATGCGACGGTCCTGGCAAGCTGGCCGCGCCCTGAGACAATCGACGCCTCCGCTCCGGCTATACTTGGGTGGTTTGCCTGAGCTATCGCGAGACAATCCTCCAGGCTCAATACCGGGGCTGCCATGCCCTGAACCGCATAGCTCTGGAGCGCGAAAAAAACAAACATCGCCGCAAAAAGACGAGCCGCGCGTGACGGAAATTTTTTTATCTTTGACTCCACATCGATCACTTCCTCAAATTTTTGTCATTGCCAGCCGCTCTTACATTCTCACATATTAAGCGCGGATTCTAAACACCGGCATGTTCAAAGTTAAACAGGAATTAAAATGAGGGTAAAAATTCCGCTTGAAAGGCGTCCCGCCATAACCGTTGAAAAGGTATTCGAGCGTTCCTCGTCCCGGCACTGGCTGTCATCTTCGTTCGTTGT
>JAITNX010000185.1 GCA_031290235.1 Synergistaceae bacterium
CGACTGCCCCATGTATCCTTATCCTTGTGGGAAACGCGGAGGCTCTGTCGAACTTCAAGGACTCCGACAAAAAAAAGGAGTTTGCCAACGTGGCGGCCGGCGCGATGACGCAGGACACTTATTTAGCCGCCGCGGCGCTCGGTCTTGGAGCGCGGTATATACACTCCATGAAGCGTAGCGAGATAAAGCGCGCCCTGAACCTGCCGGAGGATGACTTCCCCATCTGCCTGATGATGCTCGGCAAATGATCCCACTCCACAGGCACGCCTAACGGAGCCGGCGGCGCCGCGAGCGCCCCGGCTCATTGCGAAACGCGGCAAAATGGTATAGCGGGCCACTGAACGACTGTCATCCGCCGCATATCATGTGGATTATCTCCACCTCTCCCCCGTCGGGGATAAGCGTCACGGCGTAATCGCCGCGACTTTTGACCGCCTGCCCGTTGATCCATACGGATATCATTCTGAAGGTGTAGTTTTTTTCATCCAAGATGTCCTGAACTGTCAGGCCCTCCCTCCATTCGAATCGCTCTTCGTTTACAGTTATCATTGAAAGGCGTCCTCCGGTATCAGATTACGCTCCAGAAGTTCTACCACGTCAGGGTAGTCTATGCCCAATCGCCGGACGGTCTCCAAAGTCGGTATGCCGTTGCGGTTCCATCCCCGGCGGGCGTAAACCTTGTCGACCAACTGATCCCACTGTCCTCTGCGATGCCGCTGAAGTTTTTTTATTTTTTCCTTCACGGTCAGGCCGTCGGGTTCAATTCCGGCTTCTTGGAGCTTGCCGTCGAAGTATTCGGGCCGGGCCATCCACTCGTCTTCAAACACTGGGCCCAGCCCTCTGTTCGGGCAATTGTGATGCTTGCGCGTTCCCTTGCCCATGCGCAAGTTGAAAATCCGTTCGAAATTGTAAACTTTCTCCGACATCGAGATCAGGTCTTCCTTCACCACGTTCTTGCCGGTGACGGCGTTGTATATGTCAACGTAATTCTGCACATGCTCCGGAACCTTGGCAGCCTCGATGCCCTTGTACTTCGTGTGGTTATCCTCAGGCTCTATGTCGTTCCACGGAAGCTTGCACAGCCCTACGAGCGAAAACCACAATCTGAAATTCGGAAAGTAAAAGAGAGCCTCCGCCTTGTCCTCAAATGTAGGCAATTGCTTGTTTACCATATCCATGAATATGAGCCACGCCTCGTCGTGCTGCGGCCCTTTTAGCGTGAGGAAATATCCCCCCCATTGCGCTATGGATTCCTGACACCGGTACTCCGATGCCTCCAGCCCCTGTCCTTCCATGGCGATGTCTTCCATAATTTTTCTGTCGGCGCCGTATTTTTCGGAGAACAATTTTTTCATCTTGCGAGTGCCGAGCGCCACGATGCGGGAGAATTCGTCAAAACCGAGCGCTATCCTGTGGATCAGCTCCATGAGATCGGCCTTGTTGCCGAAATTCATCTCCAGTCCGCCGGTGTTCTCCTTGTTTATCAGCCCCAGCTCGTAACACTCGCACACGAAAGCCATGCCAGTCCCCAGCGATATCGTATCTATTCCGTAGTGATCGGCGTAGAAGTTTGCCTCTATCGTCCATTCGGGGTCGAATATCCCCACGTTGGAACCAAGTCCGGCGGCCGTCTCGTACTCCGGGCCGTCCACTATTATTTGACGCCCTTTCCATGGGCCGGTCGCAAGCTCGAAGGGAGGGGTCGCTTTCGCGCAGGAGAGCGTACAGCCGTACCAACAGCCGTCCGGCAATCCTTGAGTGAAACGCTTTTTGTATTCCTCTGAATGGATCCTGCCGATGCTGTCGTGGTGGCCAAATTTGTAGTTGTGCACAGGCAAGAGATTATAATCGTTCATTATCTCGTTCAGGTGTGCCGTTCCGATGCTCCGCATCTTGCACTGGACATCGTCAAAGTCGCGAATTTCTTTGTGCACCTTGCCTCCCACCCTGCTCAGCGTCTCGACGTCAGCTGGCCCGGTCGATCCTCCTGTGACGTGGCTCATCTTCACGACCAGGGCCAGCACTCCTTTGTCGTGTAACACGCTCCCGCCTCCGCCTCGGCCCGCCTGCTTCAGCCTAGCCATTTTGCGTCTGGGGTCGTAGAAGCTGAAGTTCATACAGCCCCAAAAACTGTGGGCCGCGGCCTGTCCGCTCGACACTACCGATATGTTTTTCCTGTCTTTCTCATCCACGGCGAAATACTCGTGCAATAGCTCAGTGACGGCGTATGCGTTTTTGTCCTCCGTGATGTTCGACTCCAGGATCTCCACGTGACCGTTATCGCCGTCTATGAATACTATCACCTCGCGGTCGGAGCGCCCTTGGAGCTCAAAAGCGTCAAATCCGGAGAACTTAAGCAGGGGCGCGAAATATCCCCCGGCGTTGCTGTTGTACGTCTGTTCGGTCAGCGGAGACAGGAACACGGAGTAACATTTCCCGGCGCCAGGATACTGAGTGATTCCGCATATCGGACCGCCGGATATGACTATTTCGTTCTCAGGATCGTTCCACTTGGTATCGGGCGTCACCGCGTCCCACAAGAGCTTCAGCCCGAACCCTCGCCCACCGATGAATTTATCGATCATGTCATCTGTTACCGGGCGTTTTTCAAAGCTGTAATTGCCGTCGCAATTGCCGAGCCCGACGTAAAGCGTCTCCCTGGTATATCCGTGATACGACGCAACCGGAGTATAATTCCACTCCGCCAGGAGTTTCATTTTATCCACCTGATTGCCCTCCCTAATTATAGTTGATGAGCGATGATTCTTCTCCCAATAACTATGCGTAATATTATACTATGAATTGCGCCTTGCCGAGGATAAGCGCTGATGCTCAAAATGAGCAAAACACGCGGATATGTCAGCCGATCGCGCAAATTTTTTGGTAATATATTTAGTCTGGGGGTGTCGCTATGTCCGGTTTCGTTGAGGAGGCAAGATCAATTGACGATTGCCTGAGTTTTGTGGCGGAGGGCCTCGGTTTTCCATGGAATGTGAGGCGCCGCACGGCAAGCGTCGCCGACGCGCTTTTCTCACGCTCGTCGATCGACATACGCGCGCCGGAGCCATATCCCCCGTTTACCAGGAGCCTGCGTGACGGATACGCGCTCGATCACTCAAATACAGTCGGGGCTTCCGCAAGTGCGCCGGTATTTTTGAGGTTGGCCGGGGAAGTTCTCATGGGGTCGGCGCCATCTTTTAAATTGGCTCAAGATGAAGCGGCTTCCATACCAACCGGAGGGATGCTGCCCGAAAACGCGGATTCCGTCGTGATGGCCGAGAATACAATTACAGCCGGCGATTGGATTGAAATCCGCTCCTCCGTGCAGAGCGGAGAGAATATAATACGCGCTGCAGAGGAAATAGCGGAGGGCGATATTTTATTGCGCAAGGGAGAGATTATCGATAAATCGGCGCCCGGGCTTCTCGCGGCGTTCGGAATCTCCTCGGTGAGCGTCATGGATATCCGCATAGGTATCATCTCAACGGGAGACGAGATTTTGCCCATAGGGACATCACCGCTCCCGATGGGTTTCATAAGGGACTCCAACACCCTCATAATTCAATCCGTTCTCAGCAAATATGGGCTGCCGTCGACATCGTACGGGATAGTGCCGGACATATGGGAGTCTCTTGATCTGTGCGCTGAGAAAGCCATTCACGATTGCGATGTCGTCCTGCTGTCAGGCGGATCGTCCGTCGGGGCGAGGGACCACACCGCCCGGCTGATAGACTCCCTCTCGATCCCGGGGCTTCTGGCGCGGGGAATAAACATGACGCCGGGCAAACCTACCATCATAGGCGGCTCGATCGGTGACAGAAAATTGTTCATAGGCCTGCCGGGACATCCTTTATCCTGCATGGTGGCCGTGCTCTTTGTCGTTCTTCCTCTGATAGGCGCAATGTGCGGCGCCGGCTGCGGGACAGCCGGGAAGTACTGTATGCTGCCCCTTGCCGAGGACGTGTCCGGGCGAAGCGGATCGGACGAGTTCATCCCTGTCAGGGTCGATGCAAAAGGAGCTCACCCGCTCGCGGCAAAATCAGGATACGTGTCCGCGATGAGGCGCGCCGACGGATTCATAAGGTTGCGTCCCGACACCGAGACGCTTAGAAAACGCGAGACCGCGGAGGTGTGGCTATGGTGAGGTCAATTGAGCACTGTTCTCTGGACGAAGCGCTTAAAACGCTCCTGGACGAGTTTCCCACGGCCACGCTGAAAAAACATAACATCAGGGCTCGCGATGCCCTGGGTTTTGTGCTTGCCGCAGATGTTTATTCAAGGAAAAATGTCCCTCACTACACAGCCTCCGCCGTAGACGGTTACGCGGTTATGGCTCGCGCTACCGCCGGGGCCACTCCGGCCACCCCTGTCCTGCTCGAATCTGGGAAATTCTCATGGGTCAACACCGGTATGCCTGTAGAAGGATATGATTCCGTCGTGATGGTGGAGGATACGTCGACTGAGCACGAATACCCGGCCGATAGCTCAGAGATCGGGCGGTTGAAAATTTCCCGAAGCCTGACGCAGGGGGATAACATCAGAGCAGTGGGCGAGGATGTGATGAACGGACAACTGATTGCCGGAAGAGGAGACAGAGTGACGTGCGCCCTGGTCTCTCTCATGTTATGCGCTGGAGTCGAAGAAGTTTCAGCCCGCGCGCGTCCGCGGACGCTTTTCATACCGACTGGAAACGAGATAGTCTCCGGCGAGGAATGGCTCTCCGATGAATATACGCCGGCAGGCGTGGTGGTTGACAGCAATTCCCTCTACGCCGAGTCCATCTTCGCGTCTTGGGGTTATGAGCTGGACGTGGCTCCCGTACTGCCGGACGAGCCCGGCATAATAAAAGGCGCGGTGCGGCGCGCGGCTGGCGAATACGATTTAGTGCTTGTGAGCGCCGGGTCAGCAAAGGGCACAAGAGACCACTCCGCCGGCATACTCTCCGAATTGGGCAAAATGCTTTTCAGATACGTGCGGATGAAGCCCGGAAGGCCGGCGATGGCCGCAAACATCGGCGGAACGCCAGTCATCGTATCCCCAGGCTTCCCAATGTCCTGCGCGGTGACTCTCTGGTCGCTGGCATACCCTGTCTTAAAACGGCTGTCGGGTGAAAAAATATCTTCCGATTACATATCCGAGGCCATAGCATCAATTGAGACTGTGGAGGCATTGTTTATGACCCAGCACTCCTCCCCTCAGGGCATAGCAGAATGGCTGAGGGTGAAATGCGCGTCAGTCGGCGGGAATATGTTCTTTTGGCCTCTCTCCGCTGGCGCCAGCGTCCTCTGGTCGCTGGCCGAGGCCGATGGGATAGTCCATCTCCCAGAAAAAACGCTGGAATGCCCTAAAGGTACGGCGGCCTCGGTGCGCCTCGTAAAACGCGTCGATTTTTCAAAGAGGCTGCTCTTTCAGGGGTCGGACGATCCCGCTGTGGGATTGCTGGTTCCCATAATACGGGAGATGGGGGCAGACTTTGCTATAAGGACTGTCGGCAGCATGGGCGGGCTCGCGGCGCTTGGGCGCGACGAGGCGCATCTGGCTGCGGCGCACCTTCTTGACGTCTCCGACGGGACTTACAACACTAATTATATAAAACAGTTCGCGAACGGGAAAAACTGGCGGCGCAGACTTATATTTTATCGAGCGCAAGGCATAATGACCGCGCCACGCAACCCAAAAGGCATACGCGGATTTGCGGATCTCGCCTCCGGCGAAGCGGTCTTTGAAAACAGGCAGCCGGGCGCCGGGACCAGAGTGCTGCTGGATTATATGCTGAGGGAGAATGGTTTAAGCCCCTCCGACATTCGCGGGTACGACAGAATATCGATAACCCACATGGAGGCAGCCAACAAGGTGGCGTCCGGCGTGGCTGACGCAGCGCTTGGCATCGCTTCGGCGGCCTCCGCGCTGGGGCTGCATTTTATCCCCATAGCGAGGGAACCGTATGAGTTCGTCTTTTCGGAGGACTTTGCGGAGCATCCCGCGGCGGCTGCGCTCGGTAAAGCTATCGAGAGCGAGGAATGGAGAGACGCGGTAGCGCGCATGGGCGGCTACGAACTGCCATGAGTGGAATAGAGATGAAACGTTACTCCAGACATGATGTGGGGTTATGGATGCGAAAATACGACTCAATCGTAATAGGCGGAGGGCTGCTCGGCTGTTTTGCGTTGCGAAGTTTAGCGCGATATCGCGTCCGTGCGGCGCTGTTCGAGACGCGAGAGGATATCTGCACCGGAATTAGCCGTGCGAACACCGCGATCGTGTACGCCGGTTACGACAACAAGCCCGGCTCCCTGAAAAGCGCGATGTGTGTGAGCGCGTCGCAGAGCTTTCAGAAACTCTGCCGCGAATTAGGAGTGCGTTACAGCCCGTGCGGCTCGCTGATGATTTGCTTTGGCGAACGCGGAGAGCGTGTGCTTCAAAGGAAGTTCGGAAACGGCAAATCAAACGGAGTGCGAGGTTTAGCGCTGCTTTCCCGCGAACAAGTATTGGAGTTGGAACCGAACCTTCGATCCGATGTGTATTCCGGATTGTACGCCCCGGACTCGGGCACTGTGATTCCGTGGGAACTCGGGCAGGCTGCGGCGGAAAACGCGCTAAACAACGGTGGCGAGATTTTGCTGAACTCGCGCGTTGCGGGAATTCAGCGGGCAGACGGCGGCTATTGCGTGATGACTGAAGGAGCGCGGTTCTTCACTCGCGCTGTTATAAACTGCGCCGGTTTGTCAGCGGATTCAGTATCCGAAATGATATACGCGCCGAGCGTCAGGATTAACCGTAGTTCGGGCAGTTACTACATTCTTGACACTAAAACACGCGGATTCATCCGGCATGTAATATTCCACGAGCCGGAGGAGAAAGGCAAAGGTCTTACGCTTGTTCCGACAGTCAGCGGCAATATTCTCATCGGCCCCACGGAATCGCCCGCCAGCGACGACGGGTTTGCCGTGTCGCTCTCGGACTTGCGGCAGCTCCGCAAGCTCGTCTGTGAGGTTATTCCCAGTTTGCCGCTCGAGCATATTATCCGCTCGTTCGGAGCGATACGTCCGAACCCGGTCGCGGTTGGTTCAGAGAGCAAGAGTATTCACGATTTTTGCATACAGGAATCCGCATCGAATTTCATCAGCCTGATTGGGGTGAAAACGCCCGGACTGACTTGCGCGGATCAACTTGGCAGATATACAGCGGAGCGCGTCGCCTCACATCTCGGCGCGGATATCAACACGGAGTTCAGCCCTATCCGCCAGGCGCCCATCCAAATTGACAAGCTTTCGTCAGCTAATCGGAAGCGATTGGTTGACTCGGATCCTCGTTACGGCAGAATCGTCTGCCGCTGCCGAGGCATAACCGAAGGCGAGATCATATCCGCAATCCGCCGTATGCCTGGCGCCGTGACAATCGACGGAGTTAAACGCAGGACCGGAACGTGTTCAGGCCGCTGTCAGGGCAGTTTCTGCACTCAGCGTATAATTGAGCTGTTAGCGCGTGAACTTGGCTCCGACGTTTCTGGGATTCCAAAAGACGGCGCTGGTTCATACATTGTGCGAAAGGCAGGTGCGCGTAACGGAATTTGACGTAATCGTAATTGGCGGAGGCCCCGCTGGAATGGCCTCCGCATTGTCCGCGAGTGAACGCGGAGCGAGCGTTCTGCTTGCGGAACGCTCGAACGCCCTGGGCGGGACGTTAAACCAATGCGCGCACTCAGGTTTTGGTTTGACGTATTTCAGAGAAGAACTGACTGGGCGGGAATACGCCGCGCGCTTTGTCGCTCGCGTGAACGAATCCGGTATCAATGTTATGACTGATACGTGCGTGATTTCGCTCCAGCCGGACGCAATAGCTGTCCTCAGCGGCAGCCAAGGGCTGATGACCGTGCGGGCGAAATCGGTGATTCTAGCGTCCGGCTGCCGTGAACGTCCGATTGGGACGCTCGACATCGCGGGCACTCGGCCCTCTGGCGTCTTCACGGCTGGGGCGGCTCAAAGAATGATGAACATTGGCGGTTATGACATCGGCGCTCATTTTGTGATACTCGGTTCCGGCGACGTCGGGATGATTGTAGCGCGGCAATTGAAACAATTAGGCAAAGAAGTCATCGCCGTCCTTGAGCAAAGCGACAAATGCGGAGGTTTAGAACGCAACCGTATAAACTGCCTTGAGCGGTATGGCATTCCGCTGCGTACCCGTAGAACCATCAGCGCGATTTACGGAAACGAGCGCGTTTTGGGCGTTACCGAGATGAATCTCGACAGCGGCGTCGAAGAGCGTATCCCCTGCGACACGCTGATTACCTCCGTGGGACTAATCCCGGAGCGCGAGCTATGCGAGGAAGCAAGTACGGACGGGAGGCTCCCTGATTGGCTGTTCTTATGCGGCAACTCCTGCTATGTACACGACACTGTGGACGATGTTACGGTCGAGTCGGAAACAGCGGGGGCTCTCGCCGCGGAATACGCAAAAACCGGGAAAATATCATCGTTCCCCGTTTTCGTAAAGCACATGAGTCCCAGCATCAGCGCAATGATTTGCACCGCCTGTCCAAAAGCGTGCCCGATTGCCATAAATTCAAACGGTTACG
>JAITNX010000202.1 GCA_031290235.1 Synergistaceae bacterium
TCGATCACTTCCTCGCCCGGTATCCAGCAGGCGGGGATGACCTTGCCGCCGTTGTCGTCGTGCGCCTTCAGCGCCTGAGCGAGCCTCAGGAGTTCCTTGGGGTTCCGGCCAATCGGGCCGGCGTTGACGTAGATTAGCTGCGTCACGCCCTTCTTGTCTATTAGGACGACCCCCCTGAGGTCCACCCCGTCCTTCTCGTTGAATATTCCGTATGGGCGGCCGATGCGTCCAAGGGTGTCCGAAAGCATCGGATAAGGATAGCTGCCGCCGACAGCCTTCGAAAGCTCACTCTCGTTCCACTCCTTGTGCGCGAACTTGCTGTCGGTGCTGACTACGAACACCTGAACGCCAAGATCGCCGAACTTATCCTCGAGCGAGGCTATTGACACAAGCTCAGTGGGACAGACGTAAGTGAAGTCGCCGGGGTAAAAGAACAGCAGCACGTACTTTCCCCTGCAGCTGGAGAGCGAATAGGATTCAAAACTACCCTTGACCGCGTCGAAACCGGGCGCGCTGAAATCCGGCGCCTCCTGACCAATCCTCGCGATATCGGAACAACACTCCATAAAAAACACTCCTCTCTGGTATTTGGGCAAAAATCTGATACCCAATTATAATAATTTTAAAAATTGGTTCGCCAGCAAAATTACCTATTCATACCGCTCCGAGTTCTACACGTGAGTAATCCGGTAATAACATGTATAATATTTAAGGAAACGCTGATTAAATCGCAAAAATGAGATTTTGCCGTTTGGGGATGCGGTGCCAATCAGCGATAAATCAGCCTTTAATAAACAAGGGGAGGGGCGATCCTTTTGAGTAATTACAAAGAACTCATCGACAAGAGGGTGTCCGAGGAACTCGGGACATTCGTGGATATGGCGCTCGATATAGCCGGCAACCCTGAGCTGGGCGGAACCGAGTTCAGGACGAGCGCCATGCTCGTGGATGCCTTGCGCTCCAGGGGGTGGAACGTCGAATACCCCTACACTGGGCTGCCCACCGCATTCAACGCCGTCAAAAAAAATGGCGCCGGACCAGTGGTCTCATTCATGGCGGAGTACGACGCCCTGCCGGAGATAGGACACGCCTGCGGGCACAACCTGAACGGGGTCATGTCCCTGCTGGCCGGCGTCGCTTTGGCTGACGCCGTGCTGGACAAGGTCCCAGGCGAGATACGGGTGGTCGGGACCCCCGCCGAGGAGACTAACGGCGCAAAGGTCGAGATGTCCGAGAAGGGCGTCTTCGATGGGACGGACTTCGCTATGATGGCGCACGCGTCTTCCGGCATGTCGAGCCCGGTGTACAGATCTCTCGCCCTCGTTCCCGTGGAGTTCAACTTCAAAGGACTGGCCTCCCACGCGGCATCTTCCCCCTGGGATGGACTCAACGCGCTGAACGCGATTCAGCTGCTCTTCCATGCGCTGGATATGCTGAGACAGCACGTGAGGCCGGAGACCAGGATACACGGAGTCATAACGAAGGGCGGCAACGCCCCCAACATAGTCCCCGACTCCACGCAGGCGCAATTTTACTTCAGGTCCCCAAGCCGTAGCTACCTGGAGACCGTTCTCGAAAAAGCCTACGACTGCGCGCGCGGCGCGGCCCTCTGCACCGGAACGGAGGTGTCGTGGCGTCATCATGAGACCAGCTTTCACGAGATACTGCCCAACCCAGAGGTGGAGAAGCAAATGGCGTCCGTCCTGGACGAAGTAGGCATTCACTACTCCAATAACGCCTACGCCGGCGGCTCGACCGACGTAGGAAACGTCAGCTGGAGGTGCCCTACGATGCACCTGCACCTGTCCTTTACCGAAAAACGCATCGCCATGCACACCAAGGAGTACGCCGAGCTGGCTGGCGACAGAAATCAGATAGAGAGCGGAATCAAAAACGGAGCAAGGGCCATAGCCAGGATGGGGCTGATAGTCCTGACGAATCCAGAAGCGCGCGGGAGGATGAAGGACGATCTGGAGCAGGCTAGAAAATCAACCCTTCTTTAAAGTGGCGATTGGTATCTTATCCCCTTAATAGTCTCGCGCGGCTTCTCGAGGAAAACCTTTTGGAGCGGATGCCGAATTTATTCAAGCGAATCTAAGTATCCGACAGAAAAAACGAAACATTGACCGGCGCGGTCGGGGAGAGGTGGACGGGGGATTTTATATTCGGGAACGACACGATGACGATAATAGAAGTCAGCGGAGGGAATTAAAATGACGCAGGCTGTTGAAATTATAGCAAGAGAGGAAATTGAGCGGAAAGCGTCGGAAATCTTGCGGCGTTATCCTGTAAAAAAGGCCGCGCTGTTCGGCTCGGTAGCAAGGGGCGATTTTACAAATGAAAGCGACGTAGACATGTTGCTGGATTGTCTGCCAGACGTGACATACATTGATTTAGCCGGAATAATGCTGGACCTGGAGGAAATGTTGGGACGTTCTGTCGATTTAATCACTTACGATTCGCTTAAAGAAGCAAAAAAGGGGTTTCGCCTGAATGTAGAGGAGGATGCCTATGTATTCTATGAGAGAT
>JAITNX010000125.1 GCA_031290235.1 Synergistaceae bacterium
TCCACTCCGCCGGATTCCAGCTCGACAATACGGGTGGACGATTCAGGGATGGACCTGAATATCAGCCGGTCGATTTTGGGAACCCCTTCAAAATACTTTTCGTTTTTCTCCAGCACTACGCGATCACCGTGTACCCACTCGACAAACTTGAAGGGGCCGGTCCCTACCGGTTGTTTGGAGTAGTTCTCTCCCGCTTCCCTGACAGCTTTTTCGTTCAGTATCGCCATCTCATGCCGCGTCAGACCAAACAGGAGCGGCTGGAATGGGACTTGGGTCGTGATTTTAACGGTATAGCGATCGACGGCCTCGACCTTGTTCATCTCCTTCCCCCTAAGCGCCGTTCCAGTGTACCGCGTCTCGGGATCCTGCATACGCTCTATTGTGAATTTGACGTCGTTTGCGGTGAACTCCTCGCCGTTGTGAAACAAAACGCCCTTGCGCAGATAGAATACCCACGTCAGATCGTCTGGATTCTCCCACCTCTCGGCCAGATCCGGGACTATGTTCAGGTCCTTGTCCAGAGTGACCAGATAGTTATAAACCTGTTTTAAAACGTGAGACGATGCGGCGTCGTTGGCGCGATGCGGGTCCAACCCCTGTATATCGGAAACCTGCGCTATCTTCAGTTCCGTAGCGGCCCAAACCGGCGCTGCCATAACCGCGGAACACAACATAACCGCGCAAATGATCAAAATTTTCCTGGACATAACCGCACTCCCCTTCATGTAATTTACAAACTCTCTTTACTTCAACAGATCCGCAACGAAACGACTCGTGACCGCGACCCCGGTCTTGAAGGCGCCTTCGTCCGGATAAAATTCCGGAGAGTGGAGCGGGACGCTTTTTTTGCCCTCCGAAGCGCATCCCAGACGATAAAAAACCCCCGGAACCTTCTCCAAGTAGAAGGAGAAATCCTCGCCTCCCATTGAAGGAGTCTGAAGCCGGATCACCTTTTCCGCGCCAAGGAGATCGACGGCGCTTTTTTCAAGTTGCTCGCAAAGAGACTCGTCGCAGA
Organism: Synergistaceae bacterium; assembly: GCA_031290235.1. GTDB lineage: Bacteria > Synergistota > Synergistia > Synergistales > Synergistaceae > JAIRWR01. The sequence continues at coordinate 1,016 of JAITNX010000125.1, forward strand.
TCAAAGGCGGCGTCCCCCTTGTCACCACGACTCTGGCGTCTCCCCTCATGTTACGGGCGACGCCCAAGCTGAATCGCTCGATTGCCTCGGACATCTGTTCGCGCGTCCGCGGCGATATTGTGCGTATGGTTCCTTCGAGCGTCACCTTTTGCGGAATGATGTTGTGAGCCGTGCCTCCTGAAATTTTTCCGAACGAGAGAACTGCCGAATCGACTGGGGACACCTCGCGGGAGACGATTGCCTGGACGTTCGTTATGAGCTGTCCGGCTATCGTAATTGGGTCTACGCACTTGTGAGGGTGAGCCGCGTGCCCCTGACTGCCTGTGATTTCTATCAGCACATGATCGGTCGCCGCCATCATCTGGCCGTAGCGCACCCCGATTACCCCGCTCGGCAGCTCCGGCCAAACGTGCAGGGCGAGAATGCAGTCAACGTCCGGATTCTCCAGAGCGCCGCCCTCTATCATACTCACCGCGCCCCCTAAAATCTCCTCCGCCGGCTGAAAGAAGAACTTCACCGTTCCACGCAACTCGTCCCTGCACTTGTGCAGCGATTTGGCAACGCCAAGCAGGATGGCGGTGTGAATATCGTGCCCGCAGGTGTGCGCCACACCGGCGCACTGAGAGGGATACGGATAGTCCGATTTTTCGTCGCTGGGCAACGCATCCATGTCGGCTCGCACGGCCGCGACCCTGCCTGCGCCATGCCCCTCCAGAATCCCCAGGACTCCCGTCTCCCCAATGCGCCTTATGTTCTCGATGCCTATCGAACGAAGCGTCCGCTCGACAAATTCGGCTGTTTTGTACTCCATATTCCCCAGCTCCGGATTCTGATGAATCCGGCGACGCCACCCAATGACCTCGTCCTCGATCTCTAGCGCGTATCGCAAAAAGTCCATCTTGTTTCCTCCCTTAATCAGCCCTGTTTCTATTTGTCCCGCTTTTTCCACGCCTCCACAAATTTACAGCAGCGATCCCTTACGCATTCGTAGAGCAATTTCCCGTTTTCCTTCGATGCAAGCCTCGGGGTTCCCATTACGCCCTCGGGAGAAATGTCGTCCATGTTGTAATAGAGTGAAAATTCGATGTCTGTGTCCTTGATCGCGGCCTTAGCCACTCCCCTGATCTCGAATCCAAGCGCCTCCTTGTTCGTTTTTTCCTCCGTGAAAAGGTCCATCCTCGTCTCGTCCTCGAAAAGATAAGCGTAGATGGAGGAGAGCGGCTCTCCTCCATGTCCGGACGGGTTATTGCCGCCAAAGACATCGAGCTTGACCTGAAGCGGTATCTGCTGCCAAAGATCTATAGTCGGGATGATGTGCCCCTTTTCCAGGCGAATCTTTCTGGATATGCGATCGAGTACAGGGCCATTGCCCGCATGTCCGCAGAAGAATATGAGGCGCGAGACGCCGTGTTCGAAGAAACTCTGACAGATGTCGTTCAGAGCGCTGTACATAGTGTCCTGGGAGACCGAGATTGTGCCTGGAAACGGCCTGAAATACTCGGAACACCCAAATGGAAGCGTCGTGGTGCAGTAGGTTCCGGTTCGCCCGCAAACATCAGACGCCAGAACCTCAGCCAGCCGGTAATCCCCCGTGGGATCATGGGGACCCTGCTGTTCCGTCGATCCCATCGGGATGAGCACCACCGGATCCCTGGCGAATACGTCCTCGATCTCCTTCCATGTCATCCTGAACAACTCATGTTTTTCCAAGACAACACCCCCCCAAAAAATTCGTCATAATTTTTTGATGCCTAGCTTCTCCAATGATTCGCCCAGGTTCAGAAGGTCAAACAAACTTTTGCCCTCCGCAATGCCCTTTTGAAATGAAATTTCTTTGTCCGATGTCCTCCGGGCAGATTCCGCTATTTCCAGTGCCCTGCCCGACGGCACGACGACCACACCGTCCGCGTCCCCCACTATGACGTCGCCGGGCGAGACTGGAACGCCGCCGCAGGATACCGGAACGTTGACGGAACCTGGAGAATCCTTGAACCCTCCCATTGGGGAGACTCCCCTGCAAAAGACTGGGAATCCCAGCTCTATCACCTCCAGCTTATCCCTCGCCGCCCCATCCAACACAATGCCGCCGAGCTTGCGCGCAATTGCCATACGGGTCATAAGGGAACCCCAAAGGCCAGTATCGCAGAAACCGCACGCATCCACCACGAGGATGTCGCCCTCATGCGCCATCTCAAGCGCGGCGTGTATCATGAGGTTATCCGCGCGATACGTCTGTACTGTCAAGGCCGGCCCCGCAACCTTGAAAGCGTCGCTCAAAGGTTTGATCTGATAATTCATGCAGCCGTACCGCCCCATGGCATCCCCGATGACCGGAACGGACAGCGCGCCCAGCCGCTCCATGACATCCCCTGGAACGATGGAAACTCTTCCGTTTACCCTATACATGGCATCCCCGCCCCACAATATGCGGCATAAACATCCTCGAAGCCGCTTCTTTAATTTTCGGTAATATTACCGTGACGCCAATATTTTGATCACGCAAAAGGGATATGTATTCAGTATTTTTTCGGAATTAGTTACTCGGGGATAAAAAGCAGCAGGGATATGGACATGACGATCATCCCGCATATAAGTCCGTAGAGGCACAGGTGATGTTCGCCGTACTCCTCGGCTGAAGGCAGCAGCTCGTCAAAGGAGATGAACACCATTATCCCCGCGACGCTTGCGAACAGGATGCCGAAAACAGCCGGGGATAAGAACGGCATCAGCACAAGAAACCCTATCAGCGCGCCAAGCGGCTCGGCCAGCCCAGATAGAAAGGAGTAGACAAAAGCCTTTTTCCTGCTTCCTGTGGCGTAAAATATCGGCACTGAAACCGCGATGCCCTCCGGGATGTTGTGAATTGCCACAGCGACGGCGATAGCCGTACCGAGATTGGGATTTACAATGGCGGAGGCGAAGGTGGCGAGTCCCTCTGGGAAGTTGTGGATTGCTATGGCGATGGCTGTAAAGACGCCTGTGCGGTGCAGTGATTTCATGTCGTGGTGTTTGTCCGCGTGCCCCTCTTTGCCCAGGTCCATCTCCTCGATCGTGTGGACCTCGTGAGGATTGTCGGCGCTCGGCACACATCTGTCGATGACGGCGATCAGGGCCATGCCGGCGAAGAACGCGCCGACTGTCGCCCAAGCGCCTGAAACGTTCCCCCACTCCCCTGTCAATGAACGCCGCGCCTCCGTCAGGATCTCCACGAAGGATACGTAGATCATGACCCCCGCCGAAAAACCCATGCTCACTGAGAGAAAACGCGTATTTGTCCTCTTTGCGCAAAAAGCCAGTACCGAGCCTATGCCAGTGGAAAGCCCGGCGAACAGCGTCAGTCCAAACGCCGTCAGAACGGTTTGAGCATCCATGGATTCAATCTTTTCCTCCCCAATTAGCCAATATTTTTTACGCCGTTATCACGAATAATTCATAGATATATTAAATCATAATGGTTATAATGACAAATGTTATGCCCCCTTGCGAGAAATCTTCATGGACGGCGGGAGATAAGACAATATAATAAATGGATAAAAAAAAGAGGAGGAATCGGCGCGATGGATTACAAATGCAAAGTATGCGGACACGTGTTTGACGAGACGGAGGCGGAACGCAACGCGGCCGGCAATCTCTGTTGCCCGATCTGCGGATCTTTGCCGGAAATAGTCGGCGGGGCCGCGGCTTCGGACGGCCAGAGCGTTGGAGACAACGCCTTTAAGGAACACGAGCTGGCATATCTTCATGAGCGGCAGGACCAGACCTGCCGGTACATGGACGACATACACCAGATGGCAGTCACTGGAGACACCATCATAGACGCTATGTGTACCAAAATGCCAATGCCTGGCTGGGACGACATCCTGCTGCTCGGGGCGCAGCTTAACCCGCCGCCGCTGGACGAACACGCGGAGGTCGAAACCGAAACTGTCATAGGTCCGCGCGCGAAAAAACCGCTGGTCATTCAAAACCCGGTGTACGTCACCCACATGTCCTTCGGAGCGCTATCCAGGGAGACGAAGATCGCGCTCGCGGAGGGCAGCGCCATGGCGCGCACGGCGATTTGCAGCGGCGAGGGCGGCATACTGCGCGAGGAGATGGATGCCGCGTATAAATATATCTTCGAGTACGTTCCAAACCTGTACAGCGTCACCCCGGAGAATCTGCGGAACTCTGACGCAATCGAGATAAAAATAGGTCAGGGGACAAAACCGGGCATGGGCGGCCATCTGCCTGGCCTGAAGGTGACGGCAGAGATAGCCGCGGTCCGAGGCAAGCCGGAGGGGCAGGACATCATCAGCCCGTCGAAGTTCCCCGGCGTCGACACGAAGGAGGACTTGGCGGCTCTCGTGGATAAGCTGCGCGACAAGTCCGACGGGCGGCCCATTGGGATAAAGATCGCCGCTGGCCGCATAGAGCGAGACCTCGAATACTGCGTATTCGCGAAACCTGACTTCATCACGATCGACGGGCGGGGCGGCGCGACCGGCGCAAGCCCTAAGCTGCTGAGGGACGCAACGAGCCTTCCCACGGTCTACGCCCTTTACCGCGCCAAAAAATATCTCGCCTGTCACAACAGCGACATATCGTTAGTTATCACCGGCGGCCTGCGCGTCTCGTCCGACTTTGCCAAAGCCATAGCGATGGGCGCCGACGCCGTGGCTATAGGCACAGCGAGCCTGATGGCCGCGGCCTGCCAGCAGTACAGGGTATGCGGCCTTGGAACCTGTCCGGTGGGCGCCGCCACGCAGGACCCCGCCCTTCGCGCCGGTTTCCCGGCCAAGGCGGCCGCTCGACGCCTGGCGAACTTTTTGAACGTGACGCTGGCGGAGCTAAAGACATACGCGAGGATAACCGGGCACGCCAGATTGCGCGACCTGTGCGCGGAGGACCTCGTCACTATAAACAGCGAGATATCGGGACACACGAATATAGCTCACGCGTAAAAACAAATGAGCGAAGCGGATAAAAGCGAAAAAAAACCGGCGATCCTGGAACCGGCAGGGTTTTGCGCGCCGCTCTTTCCTATGTTCATCAGCCTGAGCGGAAGGGGCGTCCTCATTGCCGGCGGAGGAAAGGTCGCGCTTAGAAAGGCGGGCGTCCTGCTGAGGTGCGGCGCCCGCCTGCGCGTAGCCTCGCCCTCGGTCGAAGCTGGATTCGAGACTGTTGGCAATGCTGAAATGATCGAGTTTACGCGGCGCTCATACCTGACTGACGACATGACAGCCCCGCTGAGCGACGGGACGCCGGTCACGGTCGCCGTCGCCGCGACGGACGACAGGAACGTGAACGCCGAAGTGGCGAGCGACGCGGCGGCTCTTGGCATACAGGTCAACGTCGCGGACTCGCCGGGGGACTGCACGTTTTATTTTCCGTCGTTCGTGGAGCATGATGGATTTGTGGCCGGCATATCCAGCTCCGGCAGATCGCCGTCAAAATGCCGCAGGCTGGCCGAAAGGCTGAGAGGACTTTGGCGCGGCTGGGTCGAGGACGTTTAGAATGACGCTCGGCAGATACGCCAAATACGACCGAAAAATTCGCGTCGGCAGCCGCGACAGCATCCTCGCGGTCGCTCAGGCCAGATATGTGATGACGTCCATTGAGAGCGCACACCCGGAGGCAGAACTGGAGCTGGTCACGATGAAGACGCAGGGCGACAGACTTTCGGCCGCGCACCCATCGTCGCCGCTTCCTGTCTCTAAGCTGGCCATCAAGGGGCTTTTCGTAAAGGAGCTGGAGAGCGCGCTTTCGAACGGAGAAATCGATCTGGCAGTCCACAGCCTGAAGGACATGTCGCTGGAAGAAAACTTCGATCTGCCGATAGTGGCGTACACAAAACGGGAGGACCCGCGCGACGTCGCCGTAAAAAGAAAAAATCCTCAAACGCTTTTACAATCTGAGGTCTTGGGGACAAGTTCCCTGGCGGGTTTTGAAGCGGAGTCTCAAGGTCCGCCTTTTCCGGTCGCCGGATGCTCGTCGTCACGCCGCAGAGTGCAGCTATCGCGCGCTATGCGGTGCAAGGTGAGGCCCATAAGGGGAAACGTCCTGACGAGGCTGGACAAGCTGGACGGAGGCGGCGAATATGACTTTCTGGTTCTGGCCGCGGCCGGTCTGATACGGCTGGGGCTTACCGACAGGATAAGCTGTTTTTTTTCGCCGGATCAGATAACGCCTGCCGCCGGGCAGGGGATACTGGCCTGCCAGGGACGAAGGGATGAGGACTACGGCTACTTGTCCGGGACGACGGATCGCGACTCTGAGATCCTCGCCACAGCGGAGCGGGCCTTCGCCGCCGCGACGGGCGGCGGGTGCCTCGCGCCTGTCGCGGCCTACGCAACGACGAGCGGGGGGGAGATATCGTTGATTGGGATGTACGTCAACGAGGAACTGGGGATCTTTCTGCGAGGCAGCGCGAGCGGGCCGGAGAAGAGGGCGAAGTCAATTGGCGAGGAGCTGGCGTCAAAGCTGATCGAACGCATGAAGAACGGGGAGAGCGAGAATGTCTGACGCGATAATTGGCAAGGTATGGCTCGTTGGCGGCGGCCCTGGCGACCCAGGACTCATATCTGTGCGAGGCGCCGAGGTTCTGCGTTACGCGGACGTGATCGTCCACGACAGGCTCATTGGACCGGGCATGTCCGACTACTTCCCTGAAAACGCCGTCCTCATAGACGTCGGCAAGAGGACTGGGAATCACACCGCCGTCCAGAGGGAGATAGAGGAGATACTGATACGAGAGGCGTCGGAGGGAAAGCGGGTCGCCCGCCTCAAGGGCGGCGACCCGTTCATATTCGGGAGGGGCGGAGAGGAAATACTGGCCCTGGCGTCACACGGAATACCGTGCGAGGTCGTCCCAGGAGTGACGTCGGCGCTGGCAGTCCCGGCATACGCGGGAATACCGGCGACCCACCGCGGGACGAGCTGCGGAGTCTTTGTGGTCACGGCCCGCCGCGCCTCCGGAGACGACTCCAAAGATCGCCTCGATTTCGACCTCATGTCGGCCATGCGTAGCGAGACGATTGTCATACTGATGGGAGCGTGTTTGATAAAGGAAATAGCTGAGGGTTTTTTGACGGCCGGCAGGGATCCAAGCACCCCAGCCGCCATCATCGAAAATGGAACGACCGCTCGCCAGCGCGGCCTGTACGCCCCGCTCGGCAAGCTGGCTGGCAGGGCGAAGGAGGAGGGCATGGACGCGCCCTGCGTCATAGTGATAGGCGACGTCGCGGCTTTGCGCGAACTCATGGACTTGCGCGCCTCGATGCCTCTGGCCGGTCTGAGGATCTGGCTGACCCAGGCGAAAAAAAACCAATGCGGAACCCCGGGCGAGCCGCGTCTGGGACGGCTCCTTCGCGACGCGGGCGCAGAGACCGTGAACGCCCCCTGCATAAAAATACGCCCGCTCGACGTCGAACTAAGCGCCAAAAAATTGCGACAATTCGACTGGATACTGTTTTGCAGTACCTCCGGCGTCGATAACTTCTGGCGTCAGCTCAGGCGCAATCACTTAGATATAAGGGCGATCGGAGACGCCAGGATCGCCGCTGTGGGAAACGCTACGGGCGAGGCGCTGGAGGAGATGGGCATACGCCCGGACTTCGTCCCCGACGTTCACGATGGGGAGGAGATGGCGCGCGGAATCGCGTCGCTCGGCGCGAAAAAAGCCCTCCTGCCGCGCCCCGCCGGCAGGACGCCAGAGTGGACCGGAATCCTTCTGGAGAGCGGGATAGGCTTTGAGGAGATAAAAATTTACGAGACGACGGAGTCCGCTCCCCAGTCGGTTAACCTCTGCGATGAGGGGGACGCCGTCGTCTTCGCCAGCGCCTCCGCTGTCCGGGCCTTCACGAGGGCAGTCGATCCCGGCAAGGATCTTGAAAAAATTTTCGCGGTATGCATCGGCCGCCCTACGGCCCTTGCCGCGAGCGAGGCGGGCTACGACGCTGTTACCGCGATCGACGCGGACGACGACGCCCTATTTGACGCTATTTTGGCCGGGCATCGCGCTGCAAAATAATTTTTTTTGCACACGTAATTCTAATTTTAAAAATTTCCGGACGCAATCCACCGCGCCAATTCGGGCGCATGGTATGTAATCAATATATCGGCGCCGGCCCTTGCCAAGGAGTGCGCCGCCTCGCATACCGCCCCGCGTTCGTCGAGCCAGCCTCTTTCGGCCGCGGCCTTTATCATCGAATACTCGCCGCTTACGCAGTACGCGCCAACCGGCACGGGACTCGCATCCTTCACGGTCCTCAGGACATCGAGGTATGGAAGGCCAGGTTTCACCATCAGGATGTCGGCGCCCTCCGAAAGATCCAGCTTCATCTCCCTCAGCGCCTCCCGTCTGTTTCGGGGGTCCATCTGATAAGTCTTCCTGTCGCCAAAGGAGGGGGCGGAACCGGCGGCTTCTCTGAATGGACCATAGAAGGCGGACGCGTACTTTACGGCGTAAGAGAGTATGGCAGTGTCTGTAAATCCCTCGGCGTCCAGCGCGGTCCGTATCGCGCCGACCCTGCCGTCCATCATGTCGGAAGGAGCGACGATATCCGCGCCGGCCCTGGCAAAACACAGGGCGCTTTTCGCAAGCAGGGGGAGACTCGCGTCATTGTCTATGCCGCCGTCGTCTCTCGGACAGCCGCAGTGGCCGTGGTCCGTGTATTCACATAGGCAGACGTCCGTTATACAAAGCAGCTCCGGAAACTGACGTTTGGCCTCCCTGAGAGCGTTCGGCACAACGCCGTCGTCATTGTACGCCTCGCTCCCGAAAAAATCCTTTTTCTCCGGTACGCCGAAGAGCAAAACAGCGCCAACTCCGGATGAGATAACGCGCTCCAGGGCGAACGGCAGGCGGTCCGGGCTGTATCTCTTCTGTCCGGGCATGGAGACGATATCCTCCTCTATCCCACTTCCTTCACGTATAAACATTGGGTAGACGAGCATGGAAACCGACAAACGCGTCTCGCAGACAAGCGAACGAAGAGCTTCGCTTCGCCGCAGTCTTCTTGGTCTTATTATCAAGCGGCAGCCTCCTATATATAGGTTCCTTCCCTATCCCTCCATCAGCTTCACGCCCATCGAGAACGCCTTGTCGGCGTCCTTGGGGAAGCGCTCGAGACGGGATTTTTTCTTCGATGTCTCGCTGAACATCGGCGCGTGGTACTTGGAGTAGTCGTCGAACTGAAATGTGTCGCAGGCGGTCAGGTACTCGACGCGGCCGTTCAGCGCCTTGAGGAATGAGATGTGCGATTCGAAAAGTTTTGTGTAGCCTAGCTCCTTCATCTTCTCCTCGGTCACGTTCATAGTGTAGACGACTCCGCACGAGACGCTTTTGGCGGTGATGAACCTGTCGTTGGCATCGTATGCCAGGTTCATGAAGATGAGGCGCTCCCAGAGCGACCGCAGCGCTCCCGTCACGTCGCCGAGGTAGATGGGCGACCCCATGACCACCGCGTCGGACTCCATGATCTTGTCGAGGACGGGAGAGAGGCCGTCGCGCATGGCGCATTTACCGTCGCGGTACGTCTCCGCCTTTTTGCAGGAGAAACAGCTCGAACAGCCCTTGTAATCGAGGTCGTAGAGGTGGATCATCTCCGTCAGTGCGCCGGTGGATGAGGCGCCGTCCAGCGTTTTTTGAAGCAGGTTGACGGTATTCCAGTTTTTTCGGGGACCGCCGTTGATGGCGATAATTTTCTTCATAATGTATGACCACTCCTTTTCGCAAGGCGCAAGACGGCATGAAATTTTTTTCACTCTCACGTTATTCGCTTGTTTGTAATCGCTGATATATATTTTAAATTATACACCAAAATAAAGACGAAACGCCGGTCAACGCGACGCCGGTAAATTTGGTGTGACAAAAATGAGACTTTATGCTCACTTCTAGCAATGACCATTGACTTATCATAACAAAAGCTGTTAGTATTACTACGTAAATCTTCAAAAAATCTTCATATGATAGAGGTGGTAATAAGTGTTTTTACTGATGCGGAAAAATAATTTTCAGTTATACTTAGCTCACAGCTC
>JAITNX010000152.1 GCA_031290235.1 Synergistaceae bacterium
TCGAGGCCGGAAAAACCGTCGAGCATACGATGGAAGAATTAAAGGCAATGGAGGATGCGTAAGATTTTTTCTGAAACAGCCTGGAGCGATTATCTGTATTGGCAGCGGAACGATAAAAAATCAACCCTCGTCCAGGCTGTTGCCTATTTCGCGCACTCTCTCTTCTATCTCCATACAAACCTCTTTCATCAGCGACTCGTCGCGAGACTCCACGAGGATGCGCAGCAGCGGTTCTGTGCCGGATGAGCGCAACAGGACGCGGCCGTTGCCCGCGAGCTTCTTCATCGCGTTTGCCCGAGCTTCCTCCAGCAGAGGGGACGATATGACCCGCTCCCTGTCCGCTATTCTCAGGTTTTTCAAGATCTGCGGGTATCTAGGGAACCTATCGACCAGAGTGTCGGGATCCTCCCCCAACTCCATGCACGATCTCATGAAAAGAGCCGCGGTACAGAGTCCGTCGCCAGTGGCCACGTATTCCGAGGCTATGATGTGCCCGGACTGCTCTCCGCCCAGCCCTGCGCCGGTCTCCTGCATCCTGGAAAGGACATACCTGTCGCCGACCGGACAGCGAAATACCTCTATGCCCTCCTCCTCCAGCTTCTCCTCCAGAACCATGTTGCTCATGACGGTGGCCACTACGCCGCTGCCCAGGCGCCCATCCCTCGCCATGAACCGGCCGATGACCCATAGCATAATGTCTCCGTCTATGACCCGGCCGCTCCTGTCGCAGAACAATACCCTGTCGGCATCCCCGTCGAAGGCGATGCCCAGCCTTGCGGAGCGCTCCAGGACCGTCCTCGAAATATGCTCCATGTGCATGACTCCAACGCCGTCGTTTATGTTGATGCCGTCGCTCGCGGCCCCGCAGTGATATACATCCCCAGGCCACGCGGCAAACACCCTGCGAGCTATGCTGGACGCGGCGCCGTTCGCCGTGTCTATCACCAGGGGCCATTCGCATTTGCCCACAGACGACAAACAATCAGTCAGCCAGAGGACGTAGGCGTCGCTCAGGCCGCTGTCGTCGAACATGAGCCCCACCGACACGCCGGTCGGGCGCCAGTTTTCCAACAGATCGTCGCTCAGGTACTCCTCTATGGAGGCCTCGTCGTCGTCAGACAGCTTGTAACCATGGGCGTTGAAGAATTTTATCCCGTTGTACTCGGCAGGGTTATGGGAGGCGCTGATCATGGCGCCCGCGTCGAACCCGCCTCTCCTCAGGAGAAAACTTATCCCTGGCGTGGGAAAGATCCCTGTAGTATGCGCCTCGGCGCCTGCCGACATCATCCCGGACAGGAGCGCGGACTCGAGCATTGCGCCTGACCTCCTCGTATCCTTGCCTGTGATGATGACCGGCCTCGGCGCTCCCCTCTCAGTGAGAAAGAGTACGAAAGCGCGCCCAAGGGAAAGCGCCATCTCGGGAGTCATTATTCCACGGTTTGCGACGTCGCGCACACCGTCAGTTCCGAACAGGCAACGAACTCTCTCTGACGCTGTCATAAGGACCACTCCTCATAAATTATCATAATTGCATTGGCCAGGCAGTCTATTGAGTCGCGGCCTCTATGGAAACCTGGGATGGCTCTGTGCGTAAAACCTTCATCCCGACAGCCACATTTCGAACCAGGACAGGCAGTACCATCCTGGGCGAGACCACGTTCGTCACGTCCACGTACAGCTCGAACGGAGGATTGCCGAGATCGAACGGTTCGCTGGCATCGACCAGCCGCTCCAGGGTGACGCTAACTGACGGCGGAGAGATGGACCACTTTTTGTATTGGCTCTCCCCCCCGACCTTAACAGGTATTCCAAGAAATGTCCTGGTCTCGAGGGCAGAGCGGAATCGGACGCGCACGTTCACCGAACTCGGCCCCCCGAGGACTGTCCCTGGGGCGGGCGCCTCTATAGGCACGTCGATATTGACGTCCTCAGTGTGCCCAGCCACGTTTATATCATCTAGTATCAACTCTGTGATCGGCGGCGAGTCTGTCCCGGTCAGCCTCAGAGCGACAGTATCAGGCGATATCGTAACGCTGGCTATATCCATGCCGCCCCCAGGTATGCCGACAACATTTACCCTCACAGGAACCATGACCTCATTTTTGACTTCCGAGAGGCTCACAATCACCGATACGGCCGCCGGCTCGACAGTCAGCCCCTTAACCTCCCCGGCATCGCTGACTAAGATCACCTCTGCTTCTTTTGAGGCGCCCGCTTTGAGATCGGAGGCCGACAAACGGATCTCGGCTCTCCTCACGGCGAGCACATCCGCCTCCGGCCCCTTGACGACCACCTCGCCAGGCTGTATGTCGGCGTTTCCGAAAGAGGTTCCGGAGGGCGGCGAGTCTGTAAGGACGAGGGACGGGCGCAGTGTCCTCTCTATAAGGCGATTCAGCTCCGTCTCAACCACCTGAGGGGAGTAACTCACGATTCGGACTCCGTCCGGCACACTCAAATGCACCGGCAGCCTGTACTTGCCAGGCATCATATCCTGGACGCTCACAGTCGCCCTGATGGAGTTGCTGCCCATGAGGGCGAGCAAGTCGATCCTGCCCTCGACACTGACCTTGACCTCGCCAGCCGCGTTCGAGATGGAGTAGCCGTCCGGGGTGTCCACGTACCTTAGAGGCACGCTTATCTCGCTCGTGCTCATGGTCGTGCCGTCCCATGTGACGAATAGCCAAATTATCACCGCAAAAACAAGCGAAAGGACCCTCAAAACCCATTTTCTCCTCTTCGCTTCGTCGGATAGGTCGAAGAAGGTGGATTTTAGCTTTTTTTGCCCGTTAGTTTGATCGCTCATTGCTATCAGGTCTTATCCTTATCTGCCTGAGCCAGGCCACTGGGCCTGGATCTCCCGCTTCAGCCTCTGGAGTATGGTGAGGTTCTCACCCTGAGGGTTGAAGTACCTGTGGACGAAGCGAGTCAACTGCTCATCGGTGAGAGGGCGCGAAAGCCTTCCGCGAATCGCCAGCGACACGTGCCCCTGCTCCTCGGACACGACCAGCGCCTGAGCGTCTGAGACCTCCGTGACTCCTACCGCCGCCCTGTGCCTCGTCCCATACCACCTCGAAATATCCGTGTTGTCCGTCAGCGGCAGATAGCAAGCCGCTGCTATGACAGATTGTCTGTCCATTATAACCGCTCCGTCGTGCAGAGGGTTATTCGGCCAGAATATCGAGAGCACCAGCTCCTGAGTTATCTCAGCCCTCAGCTGCACCGCCGATCTCCATATCTCCCTGAGCCCCGTCTCCCTCTGAAAAACTATCAGCGCGCCTATTCTGTGCTGTTGAAGATACGTCACTGCTTTAATGAGGTCATCCGCTACGCCCTCCGCCAGCTCATTTTCACGCTTCGAACCTGAGAGCAGCCTGCCTCGCCCAAGCTCCTCCAACAGGCGGCGGAGTTCGGGCTGAAATACGATCGGTATCGCTATGAGGATTGCGCTCAGAATGTGGCTGAGTACCCATGTTATCGTCTTCAACTCGAAAGCTCTCGCCGCACCCCCCAGGGCGACGATGACCAGCAGTCCCCGCACCAATTGCATCGCCCTCGTGTCCACGAAAAAAAGCAGGACACGGTAGATGAGAAACGCGACGACGAGTATATCTATGAGATCCTGCCATCTGATGTTGGTGAAAATGAACAATTCCCCCGCTCAGGCCCCTCTGAGCTTTCTCAGAAGAGCCAAATTTCCCTCGTCCCCTATGCCGTCCTTTGGAGTCTCCAAAAGGCACGGCGTATCGCTGAATCTATCATCAGATACTACCATACCAAAGGGAATAATACCAATCTCTCCCTGGCCAATGTGCTCGTGTCTGTCCACATTACTGCCGCGCATCCCCTTGTTGTCGCTCAAATGCCAGCAGCCGACGCGGCTCGTCCCCACGTGCCAGTCTATGGAGGAAACCAGCCTCAGGTAACCTCCGTCGCTGCGGACGTCCACACCGGCGCCGAAGAGATGGCACATATCCGCGCACATCCCAAGCCTGTCGTTCCAGTCGAGCGCCTCTAAGATTCCGCCAATCTCCTCCACGCTCGAACCCAGCGTACCGCCCTGGCCGGCCATGGTCTCCAGAAGAATTTTGACCGGGCTGTCCTCCGTCCTGACAAGGACCTGCGACAGTGAGGACTCCAGGCGTCTTTCCGCCTCCCCCCTGTCCCCATCCTTGGACGAGCCGGGGTGAAGGACGACGGCGTCTATTCCAAGCTGGTAGCACCTGGATATCTCGCAAATCAGGGCATCGACGCTCTTGCCTCGGACGCCGTCGTCGCCCGCGAGGTTCAGCAGGTATGACGAGTGCGAGATCACCTTTCTTATGGAGCTGCCTAGGATGGCCCTCCTGAATGATTCTACCTCCGCCCCGGACGGATTCTTGCCGGTCCACTGCAGCGGGTTGCTCGTGAATACCTGCATCGACTCCGCCCCAAGGAGCTTAGCGCGCTCTATGGCACGATGCAGACCTCCGGAGGCGGAAACATGCGCGCCGATCAGGGACATCCCGCCTCTTGTCTCATCAGTTGACGGACCTCATCCTTCCCTCATAAACGACCCCGTGAATTCCGTCGACGCTCACCAGCATTCCATCGCGCATAAGGCGCATCGCCCCGTCGACCCCTGTCATAAAGGGGATCCCGAGCTGAAGGGCTGTCATCGGCGCAAAGCCGGTCATGCCAGATTCCTCTAGGATAAGCCCCGCCGCCTTCTTGAGCGCCGGAAGATAGGCGCGGTCCGCGGAGTGAGCGACCAGTATGTTTCCTTCCGCCATCTTCTCGACGGCCTCGGAAGCCGTGGCGGCCAGACAGACGAAACCAGCGGCCTCCCTCTTGATTATCGAGTGGGCGTGGAAAAGCACGCGGCCAACCGTCTGGACGAGCAGCATGTTTGTAGTCCCGGATACGAAGACTGGAAAACCTGTCGTTATGACGACGACGTCCCCCTCCTTGACAAATTCGTGTTTCAGGACGTCCTCCATTGCCACGTCGACCGCGTTCTCCGTGTCGGAGATCTCCTCGGAGAGTATGGGGTGGACACCCCACATGAGGGAGAGAGCGCGCCAGGTGGAGAGAAGGGGCGTTGAAGCGACTATTGTGGCCTTAGGACGGTATTTACTCACCATGGCAGCGGTGCTTCCGCTCCTGGTAAGGGATATGACAGCGGCTGCCTTCAATTCCTCAGCCACCAGCATCGCGGCATGGCTGACGGAGTCTGCCGCCCCTGTCGCCGTCTTTGATGCCCTGTTTGTGAAATAACGGCCCATTATCTCCTTCTCCGTGTTTATCACTATGCTCTCCATAATTTTTACGGCCTCGACCGGATACTTGCCATTGGCCGTCTCCCCAGAGAGCATTACGGCGTCTGCCCCGTCTATGACGGCGTTTGCGACGTCGCTGGCCTCCGCTCTCGTGGGGCGGGGGTTTCTTATCATCGAGTCGAGCATCTGGGTCGCTACGATCACTGGCTTTCCCAGGCCGCGGCAGAGTTCTATTATCTTCTTCTGGACCATCGGGACAACTTCGGTGGGCATCTCGACACCAAGGTCGCCGCGCGCCACCATGACCGCGTCAACTACCTGAACGATCTCCTCGAGGTTTTGCACCGACTGAAGGGTCTCTATCTTTGCGATTATGTTTATCTTCTTTTTACTGCCCCCGTGGCTCTCGACCACGCGCCTCACCTGCATTATATCCTCACGGGAGCGCACGAACGACACCGCGATGTAATCCATGTCGCGGTCCATTCCCCACTCTATGTCCTTTATGTCCTTCTCTGTCAGTGTCGGGACCGACATATCCGCGCCCGGAATATTTATCCCCTTGCGCTCTCCGAGCGCGCCTCCCGTCACGACCCGGCAGATGACTTCGTTCCGCGAGACGCTCTCCGCCTTGAGGTGAATCTCGCCGTCGTCTATGAAGATGTCCTGTCCAACCGACACCTCATTGGGGAGGCCCTCGTAGCTCACGCTGACGTGCTCGCCGTCCCCTTCGCACTCCTTGGTCACAAGCCTCATTATGGAGTCGGCCTTTACGATAACTGGGGTGTGTCCCGCAAGCAGGCCCGTTCGTATCTCCGGCCCCTTCGTATCCAGGATGGTCGCTATCGGCATCGTCCCTTCCGCCTCGACAGACCGCATCATCTCCAGCATTCGGCCGTGGGTCTCGTAATCCCCGTGGCTGAAGTTGAAGCGAGCGACGTTTAGACCGGCATCCACCAGCGCGCGCAGTTTTTCAACTTCGCCGCAAGCCGGACCCAGTGTGCAGACTATTTTGACCTTTCTCATTTTAAATACCTCCCATGCTGCGAATGAACGGCGCAGCAACCGTATCACCCTCCCTGGAGACTGTCAGGAGACGATTGTAGCGCGTCCGGAGGACATGGAGCTGAGCGCCTCGGCCAGCTCCGGCGCCATAGAAACTTTCAGCGCCCTCATTTTAAGCAGGGCATGGGCGTCAGGCATCTGCAAATCCAGCATTACCGGCGAAGAACCCGGAAATTTCGCCAGCTCGGAATGAAGCGAGCTGAAAAATTCGTCCGGCAGCCCGTCGGAATGAACGAGGATCCGGACCGCGGCGTGTCCCCTGGCCCTCGTCTCTGAGAGGAGTTCCATCTCATCCAGCACTATCGAGACCTCGTTCTCGCTTCTGAGCGTCCCCTTCACTATATACGGCGCCCCATCCTGCAGCAGCGGTTTTACGTACGGCCATTGCCTCGGGAAACAAACCACCTCCGTCTGGCACTCGGAGTCCTCTATCGTCAGTATTCCCATGGCTTCACCCTTTTTTGTATACTTCTCCTTGAAGCCGGCCAGAAGACCCAGGACGGTCACAGGGGATTCGGACGTCCTCCAGTGCGGCAGGTCGTGAAGCGCGCATGCCGCGTACCTGTATTCGTCGGCCAGGTACTCGTCGTAGGGGTGCCCGGATATATAAATACCGACCGACTCCTTTTCGAGCTTGAGCAGTTCCCTCGGCATGTATTCAGGAACGTCGCGCATCTCCGGCGTCTCGCCGTCAGCATCGTCGTCGTCAAAGAGCGACCTCTGATTCGCGCAAACGTCCCTGCGGGCGGCCATATCCAGCATTTCATGCAGCGACTCCAGCAGTTTTCTCCTGTTCAACTCGATCTCGTCGAACGCGCCGGACTTGAGCAGATTCTCCAGTACGCCGCTGTTCACCGTCCTCAGATCGACTCGCGAGAGGAAATCCCACAGGGACTTGAACCGCCCGCCGGATTCCCTTGCGCCCAAAATGCTCTCAACCGCGGCGGCGCCTGCCTTGGCAACGGCGGAGAGTCCAAAGAGGATGGCGCCGTCCGCAACGGTAAAATCCGCCCCCGACTTGTTTATATTGGGCCCCAGAACCTGATATCCCAGCGCCCGAACCTCCACGATATATCGGCCCAGCACGTCCATCTTCGAGCCGACGAGCGCGGAGAGGTACGCGGCCAGGAACTCCGCTCCGTAGTTCGCCTTTAGGTATGCGGTCTGGTAGCTGATCAAGCCGTAGGCGGCGCTATGCGACTTGTTGAAGCCGTACCCCGCGAACTCCTCTATTATGTCGAATATCTCTCCAGCCTTCGCCGCCGAGACGCCGTTGCGCTCCGCCCCCTCCATGAACTTCGTCCTCTGGGCCGCCATGACTTCGACCTTCTTTTTTCCCATTGCGCGCCTCAGCAGATCGGCTTCCCCCAGTGTGTATCCGGCGAGGCGGGAGGCGCACTGCATGACCTGTTCCTGGTAGAGCACGACTCCGTAGGTTTCTGACAGGGCCTCCTCGAGGAGCGGATGGGGATACTCCACCTTCTCACGGCCGTGCTTGCGCCTGACATAGGACTCAGTCATGCCGCTCTTCAGAGGACCTGGCCTGTAGAGCGCCATCAGCGGAGCCAGGTCGTCGAAGCTGTCCGGCTGTATCCTCTTCACCAGCTCCCTCATGCCGCTCGATTCAAGCTGGAATACCCCAAGAGTGTCGCCGGCTCTCAGCATCTCGAACGTTTTCTCGTCGTCCATCGGTATCGACTCCAGGTCCACCGGCTCGTACCCGCCGGCCTTGATGTTCTCCAGTGCCCGCTCCAATATGGATAGGGTGCGCAGCCCTAGAAAATCCATCTTGACGAGGCCAAGTTTCTCTATGGGCTCCATCGAGTACTGGGTGACTACCTGAGACGAGCCCTTTATCTTGGTTACCGGCACCATCTCCATGGTCGGCCTGGGAGTGATCACCACGCCGGCGGCGTGCTGCGACGCGTGCCGCGCGAGCCCCTCTATCTTGCTCGCGATGTCGAGCAAACGGCGAACCGCGGTGTCCGACTCGTACGCTGTCTTGAGTTCATCGCTCTGGGTTATGGCGTCCTTTATGCTCTTTATGCCGGACCTCATCGGATCCGGGATGAGCTTCGCTATCCTGTTGGCCTCGGCGTATGGGATGTCGAGCGCCCGGCCTACGTCCTTCACAGCCGCCTTGCTCATCATGTGTCCGAACGTGATAATCTGGGCGACGTGGTCCGAGCCGTACTTTCGGACTATGTAGGATATCACCTCGTCCCGGCCCCTGTCCGAGATATCGGTGTCAATATCGGGCATGCTTATACGCTCCGGGTTGAGGAACCGCTCAAAGAGGAGTCCGTGCTTTATAGGGTCCAGGTCGGTGATGCGCAGGGACCACGCGACGAGAGAGCCGGCCGCCGATCCTCTCCCCGGGCCAATGGGAATGCCCATTTCCCGGGCCTTGGCCGTTATGTCGGACACTATGCAGAAATATCCGGGAAACCCCATCTGCTCTATGACGCCCAGCTCGTACTCCAGCCGTTTTTCGTAGTTCTCCGGTATCTCATGTCCCCGCATCCTGGAGGCCAGCCCCTCGCGGGCTATCCTGCGGAGGTGCGTCTCCAGCGTCTCCCCCTCCGGTATTTCGTAGTTGGGGAGATAATAGCTCTTCTCCAGTTCGAGCTCCACGTTGCATCTCTCCGCCACCAATACGGTGTTAGTCAGGGACTCGGGGACCTCGTCGCCGAACAGCTCCCACATCTCCTCCGGGGACCTAAAGTAGTAGTCGTCGCCCTTGAAGCGGTAGCGCTTGGCATCCGTCACCTTGCTGTCGGTCTGAACGCAGAGCAGCACGTCATGCCACTCGGCGTCGGAGCGGTTCATGTAGTGGGCGTCGTTCGTCGCTATCAGGCTGAACCCGTGCTTCCTGCTCATCTCTATCAGCGTCTTGTTCACCAGCGCCTGCTCCGGGATGGAGTTATGCTGTATTTCGAGCATAAAATTTTCTGGGCCCATTATATCCCTGTACAGCATGGCCCTCGAAAGAGCCCCGTCGTAGTCGTGCGCCATTATCATCGATGGAATCTCCCCCGCGAGGCACGCGGAGGAAGCTATGATGCCCTTGCTGTGGCGCGAGAGCAGGTCATGGTCGATGCGGGGTTTGTAATAGAAGCCGTCTGTACACGCGATGGAGATGAGCTTCGTCAGGTTTTGATAGCCCTCCTCGTTTTCGGCCAGCAGGATGAGATGGTGCTGCTCCTTGCCGTCCCTGCACGTGTGGCCGCTTGGGGCGACGTACGCCTCGCAGCCGAGTATCGGCTTGACGCCGTTTTTTTTGCACTCGTTGTAGAACTCGACGCAGCCGTACATGACTCCATGATCGGTGATAGCCACCGAGTCCATTCCCATCTCCGCAGTCCTATGGGCCAGATCCCTGCACCTGTTTGCCCCATCCAGGAGGCTATACTCGCTGTGTACGTGAAGGTGCGCGAACGGTTTGTCAGAACTGCTCATAAAATAATGCCCTCTCTCCAAAAATAAAAATTTAAACTCGCCGGCGGGACGGCGTCAGCCCTCCTGGGACTCCGTGATGTCCGAGGCTTCGTTAGAACCGGCTCCTTCATCTATGTCGCCTATGTCGCCCGCTTCGTCCTCCAAGTTGAGCTGTTTCGACATCAGGAGATCCGCTCCCAGGCGAGCTGAGATCTCCTCGATAGTAGACATGGAAAGCCCCTGCCTGTGCGGGGGCGCCTCTCCGCCGGCCCTCCCCGAATCTCGCGCCTGGGGCATCGGGATGAGGGGCGTTCGCTCCGGCGCCTCCGGGACGCAGCCCAATGCCCTCGCCACCATGGCCTGGGCCCTCGGAGACTCCAGCATAGCCTTTGCAAACGGCGCCGCTTCGGAGTAGTCAAAGGAAAGGCCGTCGCCGGCGCGCGATATCCTGACGTCGATCAATGCTGCGCAGAGCGCCAAATCACCCTCCCATAGAGGCGTAAAGGCCTCGGGGATATCCATCTGAGGCGCGTCCGCGGCTCGTTCCTCCTCCAGCGGCCTCTGTTTTGCCGGCGCCCGCTTGGGAGGTTCGACCGGCATGACTTGCGCCGCGACCGGTTTCGCGCGCCCATGAAGCGCGGCTGGCACTGCCGGCGCGGCAGGCCGCGCCGCGTCGGAGGCCGCCATCAGATCGAAGAGCAGCATACCGGAGAACACCTCGGCCCCAAGACCCCACCTCGCCTTTGGAAATAGCGCGGCGCAGGCTGAGCATGCGGCCCTGAGGCGGTCGGATGACCAGTGTATGGCCTCGGCGCGGAGAAAATCCATCTCCTCGCCGGATAGGGACATCCCGGCGAACGACCTCTCTCCCCAGAGGGAATAGGCCCACAGGTCGCGGAATATCGGATAGAGCGCGTCAAGAAATCTTTCCGGCGAGACCCCGGCGCCAAGCAGCTCCTTGAGCATGCCGGAGGCCGCTGCCGGGTCGGAGCGCAGGCTCGAAATCCACAGCTCCATCTCGGCCCTGCTTCCCCCTCCGAACATGCTCCTCACGGCATCTGACGTGAGGCTGCCAGAACCGAGCGCAATCGCCTGCTCAGCCATGGAGAGCGCGTCCCGAAGCGCCCCGTCTGCGCCCCGCGATATCTCCCATATTGCCTGTTCCTCCGCGGCACAGCCCTCCGACTCCATTATCCATGCGAGGTGAGTGGCCATCTTATCGGTGGGTATCCTGTGGAATGGTATGTGCAGACAGCGCGAGCGTATTGTGACCGGGACCTTATGGGGCTCGGTCGTCGCGAATATGAACATGACGGAGGGAGGCGGCTCTTCGAGCGTCTTCAACAAAGCGTTGAACGCCTCTGCCGTCAGCATGTGGACCTCGTCGAGTATGTACGCCTTGACCCCGCCCATGAAGGATGATAGCCCCACGTGGGATTTTAGCTCTCTTATCTGGTCTATGCCCCTGTTCGACGCCCCGTCTATCTCCATGACGTCCATGTGGTCGCCAGCAACGATCGCCCTGCACGACTGACAGACGCAGCATGGCTCGCCGTCCCCGGTGAGGTCGAGGCAGTTGACGGCCTTTGCCAGGATGCGCGCCGCGGTCGTCTTCCCGCAGCCGCGCGGACCTGAGAACATGTACGCGTGTCCAAGGCGTTTTTCGGCGCACGAGGAACGAAGCACGCCGACAGCCGCGTCCTGCCCCACTATCTCACAGAATCGCGCCGGCCTGTACTTGCGATACAGGGAAACGTGCAATACATCCCCTCCTCACGGCCTCAGGACAATATTGGCATAGCTCGCCGGACACAATTTTATCACATATTCAGACCGGGGTGAGGCGGCTGGGACGTCCGCCCGGACGGGAGGCCGGGCGCATTGTCGATGGCTTGAAATTTTTACTTCAAGTCGATGATTCGATATGCGCGGGACTCCAGTATGCGGAACGCGAACGACTCAGCCAGATAAAATTTCAGCACGTCGCCCTCCCTGCGGTCGAAACCGACCGTAAAGTCGCCGCCAAGCGTGAACTCGAAGTCGCCGCCCCTCGTCGAGACGAGGAATGCCTCGTCGAACGACGGCGTGAATACATAATCGGCAATCTCAGTGCCGCCCCTCAGGACATCCAGCAGCGTCCTGCCGCTGATCAGCCTGCCAAGCGCGTCACGAAGGGCGTGTCCTCCCACCAAGGCGTATGGGCCGCCGACCGACTGGCCGGTCTTCATGGCGTGGGTGGCGACGATGAGGGCGTGAACGAATGCCTCCGGATCCGCCTTAGGCAGTTCGAGGGGAGGATACCACGAGGATGACTTCATCCCCGGAATCCCGGTCTTTTCGAGTCCCCTGTACACGACCTTGTCCTCGAACGAAGCCATAGCTATCGAGGCCCTCTCGACCGGCGCCAGGTCAGTGTCGGCAGCGCCCCTGTCTATGTTCTGCAGCTCGAGGAGGCCGAGTTCGAATTCCACCCTGGACTCTATGATGGGGGCCGAGACGCGAAGCCCATAAGCAACGGCCCCGTCCTTCTGCATCTTTTCAAATCTCCCGGTCGGCACGGCCGAGTAGTCCCAACCGTATGGCCCCTTGACATCTACGAACCTCCTGGCCGAGAGATTGACGGTAAGGGACGCGGTGGCTTGGGCATCTATTTTAGCAAGGGCCTCGCCGCTTATTGGAGCCAGATCCCGTCCAAAAACTTCCATCCTCGTAAAACCTCCTGTCCGTATTTTCTCAGGATTTAATCTTTACCCTTAGGACCTCTAAATATTTTACCACATGCCCGACATTTGTGTATCTTTTGCGCCTATTCGCGTCGCTCACTTGTTAACGCGCTTCCTCAAAAGGTATAATTTCGGCAGCGTTTGGAACTGACCAACGAAGATTTTTCCGGTTTTGAACAGGCGAGAAATAAAATGCCAGCCGAGCCGATGAGCTTCGAATGATTGTCCTCGATACGAACGTCGTCTCAGAAGCGATGAAGCCGGAGCCGAGTCCGGCGGTTTTGGACTGGCTGAATGAACAGACGATTGAAGCGATAACAAAGCTCATCGAAATACAGCTGGAGATGTTTCAGGTGCTTCTGCTGTCCTTTTGCATTCAGCGACAATGCGACTATTGCCGGGATCTTTTCTGTCCCTCGCCCTCTTTTGCCGCCTTTGAACGAAGCTCCA
>JAITNX010000174.1 GCA_031290235.1 Synergistaceae bacterium
TGACAATAGAGCCCGGTATTTACAAGCCAGGCTGGGGCGGCATAAGGATAGAGGACACAGTATTGGTTACCGAGAGCGGTCATAGCGTTCTGACTTTCTTTCCAAAGGAACTGATAGAGCTGTAGGCCGTCAGCCAATTATCGATTTGAGTGAGGTGATGATCGTGAAGGCGATCATCACCTCGCTCTTTTATTGGCGTGCGCCGTCGAATATCGCGCCGATTGGGAGGGCTAACAGCCTGTCTCCAAGAGAGATTGCCTCTCTGCCTGGGTGGAGCACAATCCCGCTGACAAAATTCTCGCCAATCTCGTCTCTTAATCCAGCCATGCCCCTCGTGTCCCGTCCGGTTATAGTTTCCGCCATCTTGATCTCAAGAGCTACCACCCGTCCCGCACGGTCCTCGAGCAGTAAATCGATTTCGTCTCCATTTTGAGACCTGTAGTGGAACATCCTTACCGGGTGCCTTGTCCAGCTGGATTGCTTCAATATCTCGCCTGCCACGAAGGATTCAACCAATCTGCCGACCGCTGTATGATCGTTACGCAACCTCGTCTCATCCGCTCCGCACAAATGCGAGGCAAAACCGGAGTCGACGAAGTGTATCTTTGGGGATTTCACCAGCCTCTTGCCTAGATTTGACGACCACGCCGGCAGGAACCAGACAAGGAATAGCGCTTCGAGAACGCTGATGTATCTCGATAGCGTGCTCATGGCTATGCCTGAACTTCTGGAGAGTTCGGACTGGTTGAACAGTGTGGCGGAGCGGGCGGCCATCAGGCTTATAAGTTTTATCATGGAGCTTTTGTCGTGGATGTTCGATATATCCCTGACGTCCCGCTCGACGAGCGTGGCCGCGTAGGAATCAAACCAGGCGCCCCGGCGTTCGGGTCTCTTCCTGGATACGGCTTCCGGGTAACCGCCACGGCAAATTGCCGCAAACAGCGCCTCCCTCGATAAATCCTGCTCTGTGGATCCGAAGGCGAAACCAGGGTCAAAAGCCCTGTCTATAAAATCCTCCGATGCGCCGGAAATCTCACCCTGTGACAGAGGATAAAGGGTAAGCAGCTCCATTCGGCCAGCGAGCGAATCCGCAACTCTCGGCAGGGCTAGTACATCCGCCGACCCAGTCAGGAAAAAGCGCCCTGGCGTACGCTCGCGGTCTACCTCGTCCTTTATTGCGAGCATTATCCCAGGCGCCCTCTGAGCCTCGTCTATAACGACCGGTCCCCCGAATCCCCTCACAAAGCCGACAGGATCCGCCTCTGCGGCGGCGAGCGTAGTAATCGAGTCCATGCTAACGTATATCCGCGACCGCGGACCGCCCTCAGAACAAAATGTCCTGGCAAGTGTGGTTTTGCCCGTTTGCCTGGCGCCTCTCAAAAAAACGACGGGCGTATCATGGAGCGCTTCCATCAAAGAATGGCTAATTATTCTCCTATTCATGGTATAAAATTTACCACTAAATGGTAAATTTTATAAGAATGGAATCGGATAAAACACTTACCGCAGCATAGGCTGGCCGGGATGTTGGCGATCACGTTTTGCCGATGTTCGGCAGCGCAATCAAACAGCTAATATCCGATATGATTTTAAGCGTTTAAACCAGGGTTTGACTAACAAATTTTCGTGTGTAAAATTCATGCTGGGAATGTCTGATCGGTTCAAATTTCATGCGGCGGAGCTGTAAACAAATATGAAAAATAAACAACTTGCCTATGCGAGGGTTTCGATGGATAGCCAGGATTTGGCCCTCCAGCTCGACGCGTTGCAGGCGGCCGGCATCGAGGAAAAATCTATATTCGTGGAAAAAATAACCGGCAGGCTGAGTCGGGCGAGGCGGCCGCAGCTTGCCGCGTGCATGAAGGCGCTGCGGCCCGGCGACAGCTTATTTGTGTGGAAGCTGGACAGGCTTGGGCGGTCGATCACGGACCTCATCAGCATAATGCAGGACCTCGAAGAGCGAAAAATCCGCTTCAACTCGCTGACAGAGACGATAGATACTTCGACGCCGGCTGGCCGCCTGGTCTTTCACATAATCGCGGCTTTCGGGGAGTTCGAGAGGAATCTGATAAAGGAACGCTCGTCCGCCGGGCTGGCCGCGGCGAAAAAACGCGGAATCATCGGCGGTCGCAAGCAAAAGCTGTCGTCGCAACAGCAAAAAAATCTCGCTGCTCTTTACGGGGCTAACAAACCCATCAAGGAAATTCAAAAAACATTCGGCATTTCGCGGCCATGCCTTTATAATTACCTCCGCTTAAATAATATAACCCTAAATAGGATGAACCAAACAAAGAAACAAGCGTAAATATGTAACTACTCAACTCTTGATAAAAACGTAAGAAGTCTGATGTCAAGTATTTGAAAATCAATTTTTCAGCCATAAAACATTTTCGAGGTTATTTGGACATAAGCTGCAAACCGCAATGAAAGAAAGGAGTTGTTGCGGTTTATGTGCCGAGCGAAGCAGCGGACGCATGTTTGACAGATATGCCGCGGAAGAATATAATACCGCTACGTTACTAAATTACTAGTCTACTAATTTTAGCGAGGTGTCCCTATGAAAATACCAACAACGTTGAAGCATAAACCAGTTATCGTTTCAGAGGACTACGACAAGATAGACGGCAGAAACGAAAATTCGGATGCGAAGGGGCTGTCTGTTGGCTTGGCACAGTGGAATGACAGGGGCAAAGTCGACGTGTCCGCTAAAGTGTGGCGCTATACGGGAGAAAAATGGTCTCGGCAGTCCGAAGAAATGCCGTTGCATAGAGTCCTTGACCTCGCTATTTTCGTTTGCAGATGTCAGCTTTATTTCCGTGAGGCATATAGACATAAGAAGCTGTACGATGAAATTAACCCGCAAATCGACAGAATCCCGCTCCAGGGAGGAGCTATGAATGTCGCCGCTTGTGTTGACAATGAAAAGCTGGATGAGGATATTCAGCTCTTTAGGGACGCGCTCTCGAAGGACGACGAACTTCTGGGAGAGCGATTGAATCGGCTATCCGCAATATTGAAAGAAATGGGGTATTAAGTATGATAAATTCCATAAGGATTGTGATGAAATGAAAGTGTCAATATTCAACGGCAGCCCGCGAGGGGAAAATAGCAATACGCATGTAATATCAAAGGCTTTTTTGTCTGGAGTGTTGGAGGCAGGCGGAGAAGCTGAAAATATTTTCCTGATACACAAGAAAATTAACCATTGTCAAGGATGCTTTTCCTGTTGGTTTAAGACGCCCGGAGAATGTGTGCATCGAGACGATATGAGCGAACTGCTTGAAATATATAAAAATTCAGACGTCGTATGCTTTGCGACTCCCGTTTATATGTGGAATATGACGGCGTGCCTCAAAAATTTTTTAGATAGACTTATCCCGATAAAATGTCCGACAGTTAAAGAGAACCATGGCGATTTTGATATGGAAAACAATTTATCGAAAATGCCCGATATCATCATAATATCCAATGCCGGTTTCCCCGGAAATAATAATTTTGAGACCATGAGACAAGTCATGAAAACCGCTAACCCTATATTGGAAATATACCGCAACTGCGGGATGCTGCTCCGTATGAATGACGAAGCGATAAAACAGAAAGTTCAGGAATATCTTTCCTTCGTTAAAAAAGCTGGATGCCAAATCGCATCTCAAAGCACGGTATCAGCGGACGTGATGCGCGGGTTGAATATGGAATTGCTCCCTCTTGATAAATATATCGAAATAATAAGTAAATAGAGCTGCCGTATGTCTACAAATACCGCGCGACTGTGGAAAGCAGGATGTCAAAATTCACGGGCTTTTCCAGGTGAAAATCCATGCCCGCTTCAAGGGCTGCTTCAACGTCCTCCTGGTAGGTATGGGCCGTTAAGGCAATAATTGGGATTGTTTTGGCCCAGTCAGTATCCAGAGCGCGTATAGCCCTGGTCGCCTCGTAACCGTCCATATTCGGCATTGAAATATCCATTAAGATAAGGTCAATTTTTCTCGCCAATTTGGAAACTATTTCAAGAGCCTGCATGCCGTCCTTTGCCTCGATAATATCAGCGCCAGTATTCTTGAGAATTATGCCAACTACCGCCCTGTTTGTTTTGATATCGTCAACCACTAGGATTTTCTTCCCTGAAAAATTCATATCCTCCGGCTGTTTTTCAATGGCGGACGTGATCTCCATTTCTTTTGCGTCGGCTTTGTCAATGATGATCTCAAAAGAAAAAAACGAACCCTTCCCTGCTTCGCTTTCTACCTTTATGCTGCCCCCCATCATTTCAACGAGGCGTTTGCAAATCGAAAGCCTTGCCCCGATGCCGCCATACTTTACAGAAACTTCCTTATCCACAGGCACAAAGGCCTGAAAAAGCATCTTCTGCTGCTCCGGCGAAATTCCTATACCGGTATCGCTCACCAAAAAACAAACCCTTATTTTTTCCAAGGTTTGATCCTTTACAGTCACAACAAAGCGGATTTCTCCGCCCTCCTCGGTGAATTTTACCGCATTGCTAAGTATGGCGCCCGCCGCCTGCATAAGGCGGACACGGTCTCCCCTCACTATGATATTTTCCACCTGGCTGGTGTCGGAAAAAAAGGCAAGTTTTTTCGACTTGCATTGCAAGCGGGTCAAATCGTTCAGACTCTGGCAAACTTCGGACATGGAAAAAACGTCCTTCGAAAGGACCAGTTTGCCGCTTTCAATGTTCGATATATCCAAAATGTCGTTCAAATTGGTGAGCAGACGCTGGGACGAGGTAATAATCTGCTTCAAGGCCTGGGTTACCTTTTCCTGATTACCGGCCTCATACAGGACAGCCCTTGCCATTCCCATAATAGCGTTCATTGGGGTGCGAAGTTCATGGCTCATTTGGGCTAAAAATGCTGTTTTAGCCAAAGAAGCCGTCTGAGCGTCAATCTCGGCTTTTTTCAGACCGACAATAGCGTGGTTTATCTCCAGGTCCATGGACTTCATGGCCTCAGCCAAACTTTCCAGTTCGTCATTCGTATGGATGTCCAGTGCGGCGATGCTGCTGGATGGAGCAGTCTCGTCCTCCGGCGCCAGATATCTGTCGGCCGCTTTTGCCATGGTATTGATGGGCTGTACAACAGTCTTATGTATCATCAAGATATATAGGATCGCAAAAACCACGGTTATCAGAAACGCGATGAAAAGCAGCCTCAGGAGGTATGAGCGGTGCTCCCACACGATCTCCTTCATGTCGAAATCCGCGCCCACATAGCCAATCAATTCGCCCTTGCTGTTGTGTATCGGCTCATAAACGGACAACAGCCAACCCCATTGAGTCTTGCTGATAATGGGGCTAATAACCCCGGCTAATGCCTGCTTCTTAAATTCGGGATAATTGTTATCAAAGGGATCGAGATATCCCAAAGGAGTTTCCTCTGGAGCATCATAGATGAAGTACCAGCCACCCTCCCCGGCCAAACGGACGACATAGAGATTTTGGACGATATTTTCTTTCTGTATATTGCGTATTAGCCGCAGGGCATTCTCATATTCCTGATCAGTAACGCCATCAGAAAGAAAGCGATCCAAAGAATCACCTTCGATGACATTTTTGATCGTTCTGGCAAGGTTCTGCCCCAACTGGATATATCGACGTTCAGAGGAATTACGGTATATTTGATAGCCAATTGCTACCGTAACGGCGCTCACGGACAACGTCGCCAGCAGGATCAAAACTACCAGCCGGAAGCCCAGGGATATTCGTACTTTTTTTCTCCACAGCATGTAATCATTCCTATTTCACAATAATTTAGCAAATATTTACCCTGCTATAGTATATATTATAAACGCTTTATATCGATTTTTTAAGAGCCTGCGCTTCATTCATATAGTAAATTTTATATTATTTTCCGACGCACGTCGTCATTGTCGTCCATGGAGAGACGTCAAGGGTTTATATGCCAGCTATATTTACCCTCTCTGTTCTTCTGAACCCCCGCCGCCGCATTTTTCTATAAGGCGGCCAGTGGCGAGCGCCAAGATCATAGCCACGATACCCGCCGCGAACATGAAATTGAAATAACCTGTATACGCGCCTGTTTTGAACCTCACAAAGCCTATGTATGAAGATAAAAAAAGGGTGAAGGGCACGTTTACCAAGCTGTTAAAACCCATGTTGGAGCTGAAATGTTTCGGGCCGAATACCTTGACGATGAAGGCCGCGGCGACGGTGCTGACCCCCCCGTACCAGACGCCGGAGATAAATAGCGCCGAAACTACCGGAACCAGCATACCGCTGGGATAAAAAATCATCAGGACGACGGCACAGAGACAGAACATCACAGTGAGGGCAATCATTGTTATCCTGTGTCCCAACAAATCGAAGACGATGCCGGAGGTCACTCGCCCCAGACCGTTGCCCATGCTCAACAGCGAGACTGCCATTGTCGATAGATAGACGGCTCCGCCCATGTCCGCGACTATCGGCGCGACCTGCCCCACTATTGCGTTTCCTCCGCAGAATAGTATGCACTTCCACGCAAGGTAGGTCCAAAAACAGGGTTGCCGCAGCATCTGACCTGTGGTCAGTGAATTTTCGCCCTCCCGCGTCGAAGCGCCGCTCATTTTTACAGTCAGACCTTCGGCTCGCACGTCAGGCGCGCGGAGGACTCTCTGCGAAATCAGCCCCTCCAGGAGTATGACAGCGCCAAGTATCAAAAAAGTATAACGCCAACCCAGTGGCGAGAGCAGGAATACAGAGACGACCGGACCCAACACTGTGCCGCCCAATCCAAAACCCAGGATTAAAATTCCGCCGGCAAATCCAGTATTGCCCGGAAAGCGGGCAAGCACGACCGATAGCCACGAGTTGTAACAAATGCCTATCCCAAGCCCTCCAAACGCGCCATATAGTATATACAGCATAAAAAGCGAGTTTATCTGAGACGACGCCATAAATCCGACGCTTACCAGGGTAAAGCCAAGCGCGTTCGCGAAACGCGGCGACTTCGACTGTATGAGGAGCCCGCCTATCATGACGCCAACGGAGAAGCAGATAATGGAGATCGTATATATCATGGAGGTCTCTGACCTGTTCCAGCCAAACTCGTCCTCAAGCGGCTTTACAAAGATCGACCACACGTACAACAAACCAAGCAGCAACAATGTAATCACGCCGTTGCTCAAAACGACCGTCTGATTTCTATTCAGCCTCATTTCACTTTTTGCCTCATTCCGTCCAATGGCAACTCAAGACTGCCGATTATGAAAAACATATTCTACATCATTGCGGCGAAGCATACAGCGGAAAATACGGGCCGCCGAGAGGGAGGCTCTGCATAGCTTACTGCGACATGTACCTGAGGCTGAATCTGATTTGACGGCAGGCGATCGGGAGTCCAAAGGTATTGTACGCGGATTCTTTACCCAACTTGCCAGAGTCAACCGACGCCAAGGTCCGTGTTTTCGAGTAATATTTCACAGTTCGGCAGGGAACTCGCGGCGGGGTAAACTTCCCGGGCAAACCACTCCACTAGCGGCGCATCCTGTTTTACAACGGTCGAGTTTTGGCAGAAAACGTTCACGCTAAAGTATTCAAAAAGGCTGGAGGCGATTTCAATGTCTCGCCTGACCGTTGCCTTCGTCTGGCCCTCGACCCCGACAAGCAGGCACACCCCATCGAAATGCCTTCGCACGTCCTCCGGTCGAACGCGGTCCGAGACGCCCTTGTTCATCCTCCGGCGAAAATCAGGGTCGAAGCTCTCGATGCCGGTGCGAAATTTTACCGAAACGCCAGGAAATCTATCCCTTATCTCAGGAAGTTGGTCGTGATACGCATAGTGGGCCTCGAACCAGAGGGCATGAATTTTTTTTGACAGGACGATTTTTTCTATGCGGCCCAAAGTCCGCTCGTCAAGTTCATGGACCGAACCTGAATTGATGATATCGAGCGTTCCATATTCCCCGGTCACCAAACCGAGAATTGGCTCGTTCTCTGGAAACGGATCGTCGCACGAGTCGAGATAGTAATCGCAGAACAGGCATTTTTTATGAAAACAGCCGGTCCCCTTCAGCAGGACGAACTCGCGCGGAAATTTTTTCAAGATCCTCGCGTATCGGTTTCTTATCTCGCCCATAACTGTGACTCCGTCATTTTTTTTCCAAAAAATGGATTGCCCAATATGCAAGAGGCGTCCCGCAGACCGCCTCGACTACCAGCTTCATTACATATTGGGCCGCTATCATCGAGAACAGGTCGGAGAGGACGGCCGTTCCTCCAAAGGCTATTAAAACGAACAAGACGGTGTCGACCACATATCCGATAGTCGAGCTGCCTATCGTCCGGACCCATAGATACCGTCCATTCGTCCATGTTTTGATCCTCTCCATAAAATAGGCGTTGGAGAGCTCGCCGCAGATGAAGGCGATTAGCGAAGCGAAGACTATTCTCGGCACATAGGTAAAGATCGCGGCGTAGGCGTCGGCCGTCTCCCTCAAATATTCCGGGGACGGCAGCAGGACGCCTAGCGCGGTAGCGGCAACTAAAATGACGTTGCAGCAAAATGTCAGCCATATTACCCTCTTCGCCGTGCGAAATCCCCATACTTCTGTCAGGACATCCCCGAGCATGTAGGCCAGCGGAAACGTTATCGTCCCGGCGTCAAACATTGCGATGCCCCAAATGCTGACCAGCTTTACCGCCATTATGTTTGCCGTTAAATATGACGTTACCATCAGGGCCGCGATGACAACGAGGGGAGAAAATTCCCCGCCTTTGTTTTGTCTGTCGTTATCTGCCGTTTGTCTGCGCAAACTCGGTCATCCCCTGCATAAACGAATATCCTGCCGGATATTTCGACAGGGAACGCGGACGGATGCCGCCCCTTCTCTAGTCCTCGTCCGGGAAGCGTATGGAGTCGGCGTCTCCCCACAGTCTCTCGAGCTTGTAGAACTCGCGGCCCTCGCGGCTGAAAATATGGACCACTACGTGCCCCGCGTCCACAAGGCGCCACCGCGAACCCGATTTTCCCTCGACCTTGTACGACAATCCGGTCTCGTCCATCGCGGTCTCAACCGAATCCTGCAACGTATTGGCATTTATCTCGGAGCGGGCCGTGGCTATTATGAACGCGTCAGCAAACCCCGAAATTCCCCTGAGATCTATAAAGTCCACGTCCATCGCGTGTTTCGTCCTCAGTGCCTCTATTATAGGCGCGTACTCCTCGTAAACCCTTTCATCTACCGTCATTTCCGCAAACTGTCCCCCCACGTCATTGAAGCTTCGCGTAACTGTTCTCAAGGCGTCTTATCAATGCCTCATAATCAAGCCCAACTATCAAGGAAGGATACATAGCCTGCTTATTTGCCCTCGTCAGGGAAGAGCTTATGCCGCAAAGTTTGGAAAGCACCTCCGCCGACTCCTTGGCCGACGCGGACGAACTCTCGGGATATATGACGTTGCTGCTCTTATAGTCGGAGTGTTTAGCGTTGCCTACATGCACGACGTCCACTCCCATCTTCTGAAGGTGAGAGGCCACTGACTGTCCGAGGCCGCTCCTTCCGGTCCCGTTCAAAACGGCGACAGCATCCGGTATCCCATTCACGAGCGTCATCACGTCCGCGGGGGACGGGGGGGTCGCCGCCTCGGCCGCGCCGCTTTGCGCAACGCCGCCCTGGGCGATTCCCTCATTTTCCTCCGCGCTGGAAATTTCAAACAGGGGGTTTCTCCTTGCCTGGAGGCTTGCCTCATGGATTATTTCCCCAAGTTGTTCCGCATTCGCGGTCAAAAATTGCGTGACGCTGGACCTATTTGCGACCCAATAGTTCAGCTTATCGATATTTTGCGCCTCGCCAGGCAGCATAAGAAAGTAGAATCTGCCAGGCTCCTTTTCCAGACGCCTCACAAAGAGGCAGATCTGGAGTATCACGCTGGGGTCGATATCCGTGACGAGAGTCTCTTTTATTCCATCAGTGAGCGCAGCAAACCGCAAAATGTTTTCTGGTTCGTAAAACCTGTGAAGAAGCGACTTTAGGAACTGTTGCTGTCTCTGCACCCGCCCTATATCGCCCTTAGCGTCGTTTCGAAAGCGCACGTATTTCAAAGCTGTCTCGCCGTTCATCCTCTGTTTCCCGGCCGGGATGTCTATATAGAGATTCTGACTCTTATCCCTATACTTCATTGCCTTGCCTACATTCACATCCACGCCGCCAACCATATCCACGAGCTTCGGAAAATTATCATAGTCGATCTTCACGTAGTAATGAATACTCGTGCCCAGGAACTGTTCCACAGTTGCCCGCAGCAGATCGACCTTGCCGTAAGCGTACGCGTGGTTGAGCTTTTGCTGTCCATGGCCCGGGATGTTCACCCTCGTGTCCCTCGGAAGGGAAAGCACTCTCACGTTGCGGTCCTCCACGTCTATGGCCACGAAAGCGACAGTGTCGGAGCGCTTCGTCTGGTCGACGTTGTCCTCTCCGAGCAGCAGGATGTTTATTCTTCCGGTTATGTCGAGCCTTTGCTCCTTCTCCTCGGCGTCAACGGTCAAGTCTCCGCTCAGCACGGGACCAGGTATGGGGATCGGGTCGTCGAACCGCTTCATATCGATCACGTTTAGCCTGTAATATGCGCCCACCCCGAACGAGAACGAGGCAAGCAATAATGTTGCCATAAAATTTTTCCAGCTCACTTCATTCCACCGTCCAGTTGATTAATTTTTGGTATCAGATAAAGGCCGCGCCTTACGATATACCTCATGACAGGATGAGGCAGGAGGTATCCAACTCCGCGTCCCGACGCGATCCTGTCCCTGATGTCCGTGGCAGAGATGTCAAGAAGCGGTGTCCTCAAAACCAGCGCCTTCTCTCGTATCATCTCCGGCAGTTCGTCTATTTTATCATGAGAGAACCCCGGCCTGCTCACCACTATCAGGCTTGACAAAGATATTATTTCGGCCGGGCTCTTCCACGTGGGAATATCATGCACCGCGTCCTCTCCCACTATCAGAAAGAGTTCAGCGCCAGGATACGTCTCCCCCATGCGGCGCAGCGTATCCACAGTGTAGCTGTTCCCAATGCGATCGGTCTCTATCCTGGTGACATCAAAGAAGCTGTTGTCATTTGTCGCCAGGAGCGTCATCTCGTAACGTTCCTCCGCGCTTGCCATACCTTCCCGTCTCTTGTGCGGCGGGGCGCCGGTGGGAACGAATATGACCCTGTCAAGGGACATATCGATCCGTGCCTCCTCAGCAGCGAAGAGGTGTCCATAATGAATAGGGTCGAATGTTCCTCCCATCAGACCCAAACGCATTTTATCACCTTATTCCCGCTTTGTCCCCCGCTTTATCCTGTCTCATCGTCAGAGGGGAGAGCGTCAAAATCAATGTCCGGATGAAAATCGAACTCGACACGGCCAATGGTCACTGATGAACCGGCTGTGGCGCCGGCTGCGGCCAGAAGCTCCTCGACCCTGTGTTTTCGGAGCAGCCTTGCGAACCTGGCGACGTTCTCATCTTGAGAGAGATCATAGCGCTCCGCGGCTTTCTCCATCTGGGGGTGCAGCACGCGAAAGCCCCCGCCCGGCAGCGACACTATCTCTACTCGCCTTCTTCTCCGGACCATTGCGGTCCCAGACGTCTCCTCGACACTCGCAAACAGCCTGACGTCGCCGCGAGGCCGGGGGTGCTCTCTGGCAAAGAGTATCACTTTCTTTATGAGGGACTGGATATTTTCACCTGAGAGGGCGCTGACCATCAAAAATTCAAGTCCCGTGACGGAAGATACATGGCTCAGCACGTCCTCCAGGGATTTTCTGTCCTCGCACATATCTATCTTGTTGTAGATGACGACGCAGGGCCTCGTGTTCAGCTCTGGGTCATACTGGCACATCTCCGATCTGACCACCCGGAAGTCCTCGGCTATGATGTCAGCGTCGCCGCTCGACACGTCCATCACGTGCAATAGAAGCCTCGTCCGCTCTATGTGGCGAAGGAAAGCCAAACCCAGCCCCTTGTCGCCGCTGGCCCCCTCTATGAGGCCAGGGATGTCGGCCATGACGACCGACTCCTCGTCCGTCATGAGCACTCCAAGGTTGGGGGATAATGTTGTAAAGGGGTATTCGGCGATTTTGGGGGACGCGCCGGACACGGCAGCCAAGATGCTGGACTTCCCGGCGTTGGGAAGCCCGACAAGACCAATGTCTGCAATCAACTTGAGTTCCAGCCTAAGAAGCCGTTCCTCCCCCGTCTCCCCCTTTTCGGAGAACCTGGGGGCTCGTCTGAGCGAGCTTGCGAAGACGCGGTTACCGCGTCCGCCCCTGCCGCCCATAGCCGCAAGATAGGAATCTCCTGGCTCGACAAGGTCCGCCAGCCCTTCGCCTGTCTCGGCGTCATATATTATGGTGCCGCATGGGACATTGAGAACGATGGTCTCGCCGGATTTGCCGTTGCGCGCGTTGCCGGAGCCGTGCCCGCCGTTTCCGGCGAGAAACCTTCTTCTCCCCTCGAAGTCAGCCAGGGTTTGAAGGTTTGCTGTGGCCGCCAGCAAGACATCCCCGCCGCGCCCGCCGTTGCCGCCATCCGGACCTCCGTTCGGAAGGAATTTTTCACGGCGGAAGCTCATGCAACCATTGCCGCCTTTGCCTCCCGAGACAGAGATGTTAAGTTCATCTACAAATTTCATAATAAAACTCCGCTATCATATATAGTATCGAGGGGGCCATGTCTCCTGGCCCCCTCGATATTGTCAGAATTAAGATTACAGCTCAAATTCGCCGGGGACAATCGTTACGAACTTGCGGTTTGCCTTGGTCAGAAATGAGACGTGCCCGTCCGACAGCGCGTAAAGGGTGTCGTCCTTGCCCCTGCCAACGTTGCGCCCCGGGTGGAACTTCGTCCCCCTCTGGCGAACTATTATCGTGCCTGCGGTCACCAGAGAGCCGTCGCCCCTCTTTATGCCGAGATATTGCGGGTTGCTGTCCCGGCCATTCGAGCTGCTGCCCTGCCCCTTTTTGTGCGCGAAAAACTGTATGTCGAACTTTCTATTTCTAATGATCATTCCGTTCCCCTCCGAATCTAGTCAACCTATTCAACGGGCTCAACTTACCGAAAAACCTCCCGCACTTCGATATAATCAGGATACGACTCCGCCACGGCTTTGATTGACAACAGTATGGTCCACGCTATCGTCTGAGCTTCTTCAACCGAACCGTCCCATTCATACGACATGACCCTTGTTTTTCTGTCGATGAAGGATTTGACGCCCTTCAATTCCAGCACATCCTCAAGCCCTACTCCAAGAGCCTGTATTAGAGTCGACACTGACGCGCATACTATGTCAAAACCCTCATCCGCGTAGTCCGCATGTCCCTCCGCTGAAATGGAATATATTCCACGGGAGTCGCGCAGCGCAGTCACTACCAGCATTTAAAGATGAAAAAAGAGGCTATTGCAACGATGCCGCTGTTCCGTAATCCGCCTGCCCGTTGATGGATTCGACAGACAACTCCGTAAACTGCTGCCTGTGACCGCGAAACCTACGGTAGTTCTTTTTCCTTCTGTATTTGAAGACGATGACCTTGTCCTCTTTACCGTGGGCTAAAACCTTCGCCGTCACGCTTGCGCCGCTCACCAGCGGGGCGCCGACTACCGCGCCTTCGTCCTTGCCGAGAAGCAGAACCTTATCCAACGTTATGGATTCGCCCTCTTCTTCGGGGCGCTTCTCCACGCGTATTTTGTCCCCCTCGGACACCCGATATTGCTTTCCGCCTTCCTCAATTACCGCATACATTGATGAATTATCCCCCTCTCGCTGTCGCAAGGCAGCGCATTGCGCTTTACATGGCCTCCAACAAGCGCTCTACAAGCCAAGATATTTTACGTCGAGCGCCTTCCGCTGTCAACCTTCGCTGCGAAAAACAGCGGCCTCCGGCGTTATCGGCTCGCGTTCTTGGGGATCAGGTATTTCCGTAACTTTAACATGATCTCAGCCAAATCGAGCGGCTTTCCAAGGTGGTCGTCCATGCCGGAGGCGATGCATTTTTCTATGTCCTCCCGGAAAACATTGGCAGTCATTGCTATGATGGGAATTGTTTTCGCGTTTGGCGCGTCCATCTCCCGGATGCGGCGCGTGGCCTCATAACCGTCCATCTCAGGCATCTGGACATCCATAAAAATCAAGTCGTACAGTTCGGGCGACGCGCTGAAGAGTTTCACAGTCTCACCGCCGTTCTCCGCGCAGTCTATGACAAGCTCCGTAGGTTCAAGGAGGGCAAGCAGGATCTCCCTGTTGACCTCCACATCCTCGGCGAGTATTGCGCGGCAGCCTGCGAAGGAGTCCATTTCCGCATCTTCAGTTTTTTCGTTCGCAGCCAATCCCTTCACTCCCAGAAGCTCGGCCAGACAATCGGATATATTGGACGGAAAAATCGGCTTGCTGAGAAATTTATCGACGCCGGCGTCCCTGGCCTCGTCCTCTATCATGCTCCACTCGGCAGCTGATATCATGGTAACTATGGAGTTTCCGAAATCATGCTCCTTTATCTTCCTCGCAAGCTCCACCCCATTCATCCCCGGCATCTTCCAGTCGACAAAGTATAAGTCGTAGCCTCCGTTTTTCTCTATGAGCCTCCAGGCATCCTCTCCGCTTTCGGCAGTTTCGCAGTTCACACCGAGGCTGTGGGCGATATCCATGAAATAATCCAAAACATCCGCAGAGTCATCCACGGCCAGCACCCTCACATTCTTCGCTTCAACCGCGGGACGCTCCGATTCCCGCTCATTCTCTCCCCGCTGTGCCTTAATAGTAAAGGCAAATGTGGACCCCTTGTCAGGCTCGGATTCCACCCAAATCCTGCCGTCCATCATCTCCACTATGCGCTTTGAAATAGCGAGGCCGAGTCCTGTCCCGCCAAATTTCCTAGATGTGCCGCTGTCCGCCTGGTTGAATGAGGCAAAGAGCCGCGATTGCTGTTCCTCGCTTACGCCTATTCCAGAGTCAGTCACCTCTATCTGAATGGTGCAAACGCCGTCCTCTTCCTTTAACATGTGGGTATCCAGCCGAATGGAGCCGCCTTCGGGCGTAAATTTCACAGCGTTCGACAACAAGTTAGCTATCACCTGAGCAAGCCTCTGGTCGTCGCCCACCAGGAAGTCGGGAATATTTTTGTCGATGCGCACGTGGAAGTCCTGATGCTTTTCATCCACGCGGAAATTTATGACGTTCGCCGATTTCTGAAGCAATTTCTCGAAGCTGAAGTTCACAGAGGAGAGTTCGAGTTTGTTCGCCTCGATCTTTGACATGTCAAGTATATCGTTAATGACGCCCAATAGATGAGCGGAGGCGTCCTCTATTTTGTTGAGGCAGTAATCCTTCCGCTCTATCTCGGACGTTAATTTCGCTATAGTGGTCATTCCGACTATCGCGTTTATGGGTGTGCGTATCTCGTGGCTCATGTTCGCGAGAAACGCGCTCTTGGCCCTGTTGGCGGCGGACGCCGCCTCTATTCTCTCCTGAAGGGTGTCCAGCATGGAGCGCAGAGCCTCGGACAGCTTTCTGCTCTCTCCCTGCCCCGTAACACTGAGTTTGTCCAGCAGATTTTTGCGCACTGACTCCGACGTCTCATATTCTCCGCTCGATATGATAGCTGAGGCCTCCGTCAGTTCTTCGATAGGGCGAACGATGCTCCTCGATAGGAAGCTCAGCACGACAAAGGCCAGGATGAAAATGCCGCCCGATGTGAACAGGATATCGTGCAGCAGATTGTATGACGATTCGAGCAGCTCCTCCCTGTCGAAGATCACGGCGATCTTCCAGCCAGTCAAGTCCATGTTCCTGGTCACTATGTACTCCTCTATCCCCCGCGTCCCGATGCCCTCCAACTTCCCATCCTGAGAGGCCGACGCGATCCGCTTCATCATATCGGGATATTCCCCCGGTTCCAGGGAGACATATTCGGGATTGTGTCCGTTGGCGATTATCCTCCCATGAGAGTCAAATATCACGAGATAACCTGTTTTCAAAATACGCCTCTCGTTGAGGTCGCTCGTCAGGCTTTCCAGGCTATAGTCCACGCCAAGCAGGCCGAGCGGCGCGTTTTGCAGGTCGTATGTTTTTGTCATGACGCTGCAAACAATGCCGCCTCCTGTTGTCAGATAGGGGGATGTAATGGTGACCTCCTGGCCGCTCTGCATTGCCTCTTTGTACCAGGAACGGAGACGCGGATCATACCCGGCCGTCTTTATGTGTCCTTCCGGCGCCTGAGCGTACTGGCCATCCTCGTTCGCCATGAAGACGAGGCCATAATTCGAATTGGAGTCGGACACCCTGATAAATTCGTCGTAAATGCGCTGCTCGTAGGCCGGGTGGTTGGCATAAAGCAGCAATGTGGTCCCTGCCGTGTCGAGATAGCTTGTCAATTTCCCGCGCGAACCCCTCACAAGAAACAAGCCGGCGAGGTATCTGATGCTCATTGTTCCCGGCTCTATGAAGGTCCTTATGCGCTCCTCGACACGCTCCAGCTGACTCGTGGCCAAAGTGCGGAATGATTCCTCCGTCGACTCCCTCGCGGATGAAAATACGATATAGGAAATGCTGCCATACGCAAGACTGAAGCAAATGGAACAAATCAGTATCAGACGCGCTTGAATGGACATACGGGTTCCCCTCTCCATGAGCTGAGAAAAATAAAAAAAGCGCTGTTTCATGAATTTTATCGATGCACCCGGTCGCCTTTATTAATTATACCCCATATTATATTGAAATGTTTATTTTTGATAACTTCAAGTCCGAGATCAATCTCGAGGGCCGCTCTCGCGAGACTGGATCCCGGACCATAAAATCCCTACAGGCCCAATTTTTTCGACAGCGCCGCCATCGCCTCTCCGGCGTCGGCCTGTCCCCTGGTCTCCTTCATCACCAGTCCCTGAAGGAACTTCAGCTTGCCGCCTTTTTTGTCCTGGCCGGACTTGATGACCTCTACTACGTCTGGGTTGGCGCTAGCCACCTTGCTTACTACCTCGTTCAAGGCGTCGCCTGTAAGTCTGCTGCTGGACGCGCCGGAGCGCTTTATAGCGTCTTCGAGCGAAATGCCCTCGCGGGCGAGAGTATCGAGTACTTCCTTTGCCACAGTACTCGACAGATCCTTGTTCTCGATCTTCTTGACCAGCTCCGCCAACGCTGATGGGCTTACCTTGAAATTCGTTATCGTGCAGCCGATTTCGTGCAGGACCCTCTGGACCTCCATTCGGACCCAGTTGGCGGCTCTGGCTGGAGGCGCGCCGGCCGATACCACGTCCTCGTAGTACTTCGCCAGCTCCTTCTGATCCGTCAGGATGGCGACCTCCTCCTTGGAGAGGCCAAAATCCCTTGCGAAGCGTTCGCGCTTCTCCCAGGGCAGCTCCGGCATACCGCTCTTGAACTTTTCTATCTCGTCGTCGGTTATCACTATTGGAGCAAGGTCCATCTCCGGGTAATATCTGTAGTCGGACGCCGTCTCCTTGTTCCTCATTGACCTCGTCACGCCCTCCGCGTCGTCCCAGAGGCGCGTCTCCTGCACTATCCTGTTGCCTGTGTCGAGTGACTTGTTCTGGCGCGATATCTCGTATTCAAGGGCCCGTTCGATCGACTTGAGCGAGTTCATGTTCTTTATCTCTACCCTGGTTCCAAGGCTGCCGTCCGCATTGGACAGCGATATATTGGCGTCGACTCTCAGCGAGCCGGACTCCATCTCCCCGTCCGATACATCGAGGTATCTCGCGAGCTGGCGGAGCCGCACAACGTACTCCCTCGCCTCCGCGGGGGATGACATGTCCGGCTCGGACACTATCTCCGATAGCGGCACTCCTCCCCTGTTATAGTCCACCAGCGAGTACGCGGCGCCAGTCAGCCGTCCGTCCGCCGTGGGGTGAACAAGTTTGCCGGCGTCCTCCTCAAGATGAAGGTGATCGATCTTCACTCGCTTAGGGACCCCGTCGATCTCTATGTCTATGTACCCGCCAGTAGCGATCGGCAGCTCGTACTGGGTTATCTGATACGCCTTTGGCAGATCAGGGTAGAAGTAGTTCTTCCTGTGGAAATTCGAATAGTTCTGTATGACGCAGTGGAGTCCGAGGCCCATGCGGGATCCGAGCGCCACGGCCCTATCATTGATTATCGGCAGGGTGCCCGGTATCGCGAGGCATACAGGACAGACGTTCGTGTTCGGAGTCTTGCCGATGTAGTCCGTCGAGCACGAGCAGAACAGCTTCGTACTAGTGTTGAGCTGAAGATGAACCTCCAGGCCTATCACTATCGGCCTCTTGCTTTTTACCGCGCTCATACCCTCTTCCCCTCCCCGTCTATTTTTTTAGGAGTCGCCACACCCGGTTTCCCGACTATCCTCTCTATGACTGACGCTATGCCTATCAGTTTAGCATCCTCGTACCTCTGCCCCACAAGCTGGACAGACAGCGGCAGCCCCTCGCTGGTCAATCCCATGCTGATGCTTATGCCGGGAAGCCCGCCGAGGCTTATCGGAACTGTGAAGACGTCGCCCAGATAAAGCCGCGTTGGGTCCTCCTCCTTCGTGCCAAAGAGATACGGCATCGAGGGAGAGGTCGGCAGGAGGTAGGCGTCGAGCCTTCCGAATAGGGCGTCGAATTCCTCCATCATCTTCGTCCTCACTTTAAGTGCCGGACCGTAGTAGTTCTGGTAAAAGCCCTCCGTCAGAAGCGCCGCGCCAAGTATTATCCTGCGCCGCACCTCCTCGCCAAACGACTCCGTGCGGGTATTTGCGTACATATCGGCGAGGGTTTTGCCGTCTTTATGCGCCCCGTACCTGATGCCATCGTAGCACGCCAGCTGTGAACTGGCATCCGCCAGGGCAGTGACATAATAAGTGGCGACCCCATATTTGACCGCTATCGGCAGATCGATCGGCTCGATCACGGCCCCTGCCGCCTTGCAGTGTTCAGATGCGGCCGCGAGCGCCCCGTATAGGTCCGAATCTATCTGATCGGACTCAAACCCCGCGAACACCCCTATCCTCTTGCCCTTGAGATCCCGCATCGAGAGCGACTCCGTGAACTTAGGGCGGCTGTACGCGTCACATGTCGTGTCGTTAGGGTCAGGCCTCGCCAGCACCTCGAGCGCGATCGCTATGTCCTCCACGCTGCGGGCGAGCGGACTCACCTGGTCGAGGGACGATGCGTACGCTACGACTCCATATCTGCTGACCTCGCCATAAGACGGCTTGAACCCCTGGATTCCGCAGAAGGCCGCCGGCTGCCTGACGGAGCCGCCAGTGTCAGAACCGAGGGCCACCGGACAATAACCAGCCGCGACGGCAGCCGCGCTTCCTCCGCTGCTCCCGCCAGGCACTCGCCTCATGTCACGCGGGTTCTTCGTAGGACCTATTATCGAGTTCTCGGTCGAGCTGCCCATGGCGAACTCGTCCAGGTTTGACTTTGCCAGCAGCACGGCCCCGGCCTCGTTCATATAATTTATGGCGGAGGCGCTGTAGGTAGGGACCCAGTTCTCCAGTATCCTGCTACTGCACGTCGTCCTCACGCCCCTCGTGCAAAAATTATCCTTTGCGATATATGGAACGCCGGCCAAGAGGCCAACCGATTCACCGCGCGCCACGCTCGCGTCAACCTTCGCCGCCGTCTCCAGAGAGGAGTCCTCGATCACCGTTATGCAGGCGTTTAAGTCTCCCTCATAGGCCCTGAGGCGGCCAAGACAGGACTTCGTCACCTCGGCGGCGCTGAATTTTTTCGTCCTCACACCGTCCGCTATCTCTTTCGCCGACAATTCAAAGAGTTCCATAACCCTCAAGCCTCCGACGAGATCCGGGGAACGCGGAAGAAATCCCCCTCTATAGTAGGAGCCTCCGACTTGAATCGATCCCTGTCGGCCCAGTCACCGCGCACGTCTGGGCGCCGGTCCGGGCGTTTTTTCATCTTCCAGGTGAAGTCGGGCGTCCCGGTGCAGTCCAAGTCGCCGACCAGCGCGCAGAAGTCGAGGATGTCATTTATCGAATCCTTCATGTGGTCCACGTCATCCGGGGCCACCCTTATCTGTGCCGCCCGTGCCATCCGCAGCGTTATCTCCTTATCGACAGACATCTTCAAAACGACATTCCTCCAGTTTAATCGATATTATCCGGGCCGAGGCGCTCAATAAATTCAGCCTCGTCCCATATTTTTACCCCAAGGATCTGTGCCTTGGCGAGTTTGCTTCCAGCGTCCGCCCCGGCCACCAGGACGTCGGTCCTCTTGCTGACGCTGCTTGAAGTTTTAGCGCCAAGCGACTCGACCAGCTTCTCCGCCTCCTGCCTCGTCATTTTAGACAGCTCGCCGGTGAAGACGAATCTCTTTTCGGAGAACTCCTCGTTAAAGGCGGCTGGATGCGCTTCGCCGTCTCCCTCCATCATGTTGATCCCCGCTTCCCGCAGCCTGTTCAAAACTGCCATGTTGCGCTCGTCCGCGAGGAAGCTCCTGATGCTGGCCGCAATCACCGGGCCGACGCCCTCCGTCGAGGCAAGTTCTTCCTCGCCAGCGGATATGAACGCGTCGATATTTCCATATTTGACAGCTATGTCGCTGGCCGTCTTCTTGCCGACGTTCCTGATGCCGAGCGCGTTCAAGAGAGCGCGCAGGGGCCGGGATTTAGATTCGGAAATCGCGCTTACGAGCTTCGACGCGGACTTCTCCCCCATCCTGTCGAGATCGGAGAGGTCGGATGCGGCGAGTCCATACAGATCCGCAACGCTTTTTACGAGTCCTCGCTCCGTCAGCTGACGGACCAGTTTCTCTCCAATGCCGTTTATGTCCATGCACTGACGCGATACGAAGTGCAGTATACCCTCTTGAAGCTGTGCCGGGCATGATTTATTTGGACACCTGATAGCCGCCTCCGAGGGCAGGCGCACTGCCTCGTCCCCGCAGACAGGGCAGACGTATGGGATTTTGAACGGCGTCTCGCTCCCGGTCCTGGCGTCGATGTCGACGCGAAGGATCTCCGGGATTATCTCGCCGGCCTTGTGAACCCACACGACGTCCCCCATCCTTATGTCCTTCCTGTCGATCTCGTCCTGGTTGTGAAGGCTCGCCCTCTGCACCGTGGTGCCGGAGAGCTGAACAGGTTCGAGCCGCGCGGTTGGGGTCAGGGCGCCTGTCCTGCCTACCGATATCTCGATATCGAGTACCCTCGTCCGCTTCTCCTCCGGCGGGTACTTGAATGCTATCGCCCACCTTGGCGCCTTCGAGGTGGCGCCGAGCCTCTCCCTCAGTCCCAGGTCGTTCAGCTTGAGGACGACTCCGTCCGTGTTGATGGAGTTGGAGAACCTTGTCCTTCCCCACTCCTCCAGATATTCGTTTATCTCGGATATGTCCCCGCATATCCTGTTGTGCTCCTGCGTCGGAAGACCCTCGTCCGCCAACCACTCCAGCAGCTCGCTCTGAGAGGCCAGTCCAAGCTCGCTGGCGTTCTGGACGTGGTATAGATAAACCCGGAGCTTCCTCGACGCGGTCACCCTGTGATCGAGCTGTCTTAAACTGCCAGCCGCCGCGTTGCGCGGGTTTGCGAAAAGCGGCTCCTCGGCCTCCTCGCGAATCCTGTTCAGCTCCGCGAAGTCCTCCCTCGCTATGCAGACCTCGCCCCGCACCTCTACGCGCCCGCTTCTCATGCGCTTCAGCCTAAGCGGAAGC
Source organism: Synergistaceae bacterium (assembly GCA_031290235.1). GTDB lineage: Bacteria > Synergistota > Synergistia > Synergistales > Synergistaceae > JAIRWR01. The sequence goes on from JAITNX010000174.1 coordinate 21,639, forward strand.
GATCGAATTGTCCTGATGTTCTGCGTCACATCCTCGCCTACGGCTCCGTCGCCTCTCGTGGACCCCGTCTGTAAAACGCCGTCCTCGTACAAGAGGGATATCGCAAGTCCGTCGACCTTAGGTTCGCAGACCCACTCCGGGTCGCCGGACGGTATGGCGCCGCCCTCGCGCAGCGATTTCAGCGCCCGATCGAAAAAACTCACCAACTCGCCCGAGTCCAACGCGTTATCGAGACTCTGCATGGGGTGCGCGTGAACGACCTTTCGAAACTCGCTCCTCGGCGCGCCCCTCACCCTCGTCGTCGGCGAGTCGGCTGTTATCAGCTCCGGGTGTTCAGCCTCGATCGCCTCCAGCTCCCGCAGCAGTCTGTCGTATTCGTGGTCCTCGATCACGGGCGAATCCCGCACATAGTACAGGTCGTCATCGATCGCTATCTCGCGGCGCAGCTCCTCCGCTCGCTTGCTGGCGTCCTCTATTGGGACTGGCTCGGTCATTGGTATAAACCCCTACTGCGGCCTCATGGTTGGGAAGAGAACGACGTCGCGTATGCTCTTCGAGTCCGTGAGAAGCATGACTACGCGGTCGATGCCGATACCCAGCCCGCCGGTCGGAGGCATGCCATATTCGAGCGCGTTGACGAAGTCCTCGTCGAAGGGATGCGACTCGTCGTCACCCTCCGCCTTGCGGCGCGACTGGTCGACGAAACGCGCTCTCTGGTCGATCGGATCGTTAAGTTCGCTGAACGCGTTCCCGAACTCCCATCCATTTATAAATAACTCGAACCTGTCAGTGACGTCAGGGTTGACCCTGTTTCTCTTGGCGAGCGGCGATATCACCGTCGGGTGCCCAAAGACAAACGTCGGCTGTATCAAGGTCCCCTCGACAAACCTCTCGAAAAAGAGCGGAAGTATATCATATCTCGTGGCGTTCTTCGCCGCGTCCACTCCGCGCTCCGACGCGACATGCCTGGCCTCGTCGTCCGAGATATTTATGAAGTCGACCCCCGTCCTCTCGCGGACGAGATCCGCCATTGTGGCCCTCTTGAACGGGGGGGTCAGGTCGATTTCCTGGCCCTGGTATGTTATTTTTTTGCCGCCAAGCGCCTCGGCGCACCTCGCCAGAATTGTCTCGGTGATGTACATCATGTCGCGGTAGCTGCCGTAAGCCCAGTAAAGTTCCATGCATGTGAACTCCGGGTTGTGCCTCGTGTCCATTCCCTCGTTGCGGAAGTTCTGCCCTATCTCGTACACCCTCCCGAACATGCCGACTATGAGCCTCTTCAAGTGCAGCTCTGTCGCTATCCTCAGGTACATGTCGATATCGAGCGTGTTGTGGTGAGTGATAAATGGCCGCGCGTTCGCGCCGCCGGCGATCGAAGACAGCACCGGCGTCTGGACCTCCAGAGTCCGATGCTCCTCCAACACGCGTCTGAACGTGCTTATTATTACCGCGCGTTTTCTGAATACGTCACGCACCTCGGGGTTGGCTATGAGATCCACGTATCTCTTGCGATAGCGCACCTCTACGTCCTTGAGTCCATGCCACTTCTCAGGCATCGGCCTCAGTGACTTCGACAGGAGGGTATACGACGACACCTTTATGGACAGCTCGCCCCTCTTTGTCCTGAACGCCGTCCCCTTGACTCCTATGATGTCCCCCGAGTCCACCCACTTCTTGAAAAACGTATAAGCCTCCTCGCCCAGTTCGTCGCTCTGGAAGTAAAGCTGCATCTGCCCCGTCTCGTCCATCAGATCCGCGAACGCGGCACGGCCATGCCTGCGCAGTGTCATCACCCTGCCTGCCACTGACAGTTCGCCCTC
>JAITNX010000181.1 GCA_031290235.1 Synergistaceae bacterium
ATGAGCGCGTCGGCGACGTATTCTGAGATATGGAGGTCGTCGCTCTCCGCCGTGGAGGCCGGGCAATATGAGGCGGCGGTCAGCGTTGGACTGACGCCGTTCCAGGCGTATGTCAGAGTTATCGTTCCTCAGGCGATATCAGTTGGGATCGCCCCACTTTGCTCTGCGACGCTCTCCATCCTGAAGAGCACTTCGATCGTGTTCCTGATGACCGTTCTGGACATAACAGGACGGGCGCGCATAGCCGCCGCCGCCGGCTACAGATATTTGGAGGCCTATGTGGTGATATTCCTCATCTACCTGATAGTTTGCAGCCTTGTGGAGCAGGCGTTCAAGGCGGCCGAGCGCAGATTCACGCGATACAGGGGGGACTCATGACGACGCCGATGCTCACGCTTTCCAACGTATACAAAAAATTCGGGGACAACGAGATCTTGAAGGGGATCGACCTGGAGATAAAAAAGGGAGAGGTCGTGGTCGTGATAGGACCAAGCGGCTCCGGCAAGACGACGCTCCTGCGCTGTGTCAATTTCCTCGTCAGAGCCGACAGAGGCGCTCTAACCTTAAACGGAGAGCGCGTCGATCTGCCGTCGGCGTCAAAGATGGAGATACTCAAGGTGAGGCGGCGCACGGCGTTCGTCTTTCAGAACTACAACCTCTTTTACAACAAGACCGTTCTCCAGAATGTGACGCTGGGACTTGTGTGCGGCAGAAAGATGCCGGGGCCGGACGCCGAGCGTGTCGCGCGCGATGCTTTGAGTAGAGTCGGCCTCTCTGACAAATTTCACGTCTACCCCAAAACTCTGTCGGGGGGACAGCAGCAAAGGGTCGGGATCGCGCGGGCGATAGCTCTCTCCCCCGACGTTATCATCTTCGACGAACCGACTTCGGCGCTCGACCCGGAACTCGTCGGGGAAGTCCTCAACATCATGAGGATGCTCGCGGCCGATGGAACGACGATGCTGATCGCCACTCATGAGATATCGTTCGCTAAGGACGTCGCCTCAAAGGTCCTGTTCATCGACCGAGGCGTCGTGATAGAGGAGGGCACTCCGAACGAGGTGCTGACGCTGCCTAAGGAGGAAAGAACAAAGCAGTTTCTGCGAAGAATTCTGCCGGACTACAGCATATAAAAATCGAAATGCGCGACACGATGTCGCGCCGCGCAATGCGCAGCATTGCGGCTTTTCCAAGTCAAACGCGCAGGATGCGCGTTTGACTTGGAAGTTAGAAAAAAAAAAGGAGAATTGCAACGATGGGACATAGAATAGCTATAATAGGCTCGGGCGCGACAGCCCACGCGGCGGCCGCGACTTTCTCATTGCAGGGGAACAGCGTCGCGCTCGCCGATCTGCCGCAATACGGGGACGCGCTTGGCTCGGTCATGGATCGCGGCGGGATACTGCTTCGGGGAAACGGCCTCGTCGGATTCGCGAAGCCAGATCTCGTGACGACGGACGTCCCGTCAGCGACGAGGGACGCCGACGCCGTAATCATAAGCGTCGTCGCGGGGCGCCATGAGGAGATCGCTCGCGCCATAGCCGGGACGCTCTCCGCTGGACAGGTCGTCGCCATCGCCCCAGGCAACGCGGGATCGCTGATATTTGACCGCGCCCTCAAGGCGAAGGCGTCCGGCGCGATAATCGGCGAAATTCAGGGCAACCTCTTTCCGTGCCGACTGACAGGACCCGCGGAAGTTCTGGCCGGAGGCGGGCTTCGAAAGAAGCGTTTCGCCGCTTATCCGGCGAAGCGCACGCCTGACGCCATACGCTCTCTCGACGGAATACTGGAATTGGAGGCGGCTAGACATGTCTTCGAGGTCGCCTTAAATTCTCCGAACGTCATAATTCATCTGATCAGCGCGGCGCTAAACGCCTCCAAAATAGAGGATATGGGCGAGGATTTCTCGCTGTTCATACACGGTCTGACGCCAGGCGTCCTTCGCGCTGTCGATGCGGCGTGGCTGGAGTGGAGGGCGGTGATGGATGCGCTGGGCTACTGGCAGATGGACTCGCCGGCCGAGTACCTGAGGCTTGTGGCGGATCGCGGCGCTCGCCCGGAACTTGACGTCTTCCGAAGCCTCAAGGGTCCCGATTCGCTGCGCCACAGGTACGTCAGCGAGGACGCTCCTTGCGGCGTCTCGCTCCTGGTCTCGCTGGCCAAAGCCGCAGGCGTCGAGGTTCCACTGACGATGGCGGCGCTGACGCTCTTCTCGGTCATCAACGGCGTGGATTATTACGCCCAGGGCCGCACGCTCGAAAACTTCGGCCTAGCCGGCAGATCGCCCTCGGAGATAGACAGGCTGCTCATAGATGGCGCCGATTGAGCCAAGTTTAAAAATTTTTTACGGTTCGCCCTTTTGATATCAATGGAAAAGAGGTCTTGACTTATGGCGTATAGAGCAGCGATAGCCAGCACCGATCAGGAGAACGTCAACGAGCATTTCGGCCGGTGCCGCGTTTTTTTGATAGCCGAAGCGAACGAGGACGACGGCTCGTACAAGCTGACCGAACGAAGACCGGTCGCGTCTGCCTGCCCGTCATGCGGAAGGCTGGGCGAATCGGACGATGCGATCAATAGAGTAGTAGAGGCGCTGTCAGACTGCGATTACGTGATAGTAAGCCGCATTGGCCGATGGCCGGATTCGCTGTTGTATGAACGCGGGATACAGAGCGTCGAATACAGAGGCGTCATAAAAGACGCGATGAATTTTGTTTTTCAAAAACGGCGTGATAAAATAGATGTGTTTCCTGGACTGTAGATGGTTCACGCGACATCTTGTTTGACATACGTTGTGCTTATGAAGGAGAGTATGCTATGTCGCGCTATGTTCGGAAAAATATAATAATCGCAAAAACATTTGTATTATCAATTATTTTTGAATCACTTCGATGCCTTTTATCATTGGTGCTTATATGTGTATGTGCAAATAAGCGGCCGTGAGAGCCGTCTCAAGTGGATGTTGGATCGCCTCGACAAAAATCTGAAACCCATGTGATAACGTAAGCAAAGGAGATTTGAAAATGAACAGAATGAACATCATCACGCTCGGTGTAAAGGATATGGCGCAATCCATCCGCTTCTATCGCGATGGGCTGGGTTTCAAAGCAGATGACAACGACAACGAAGGTCTGATTGTTTTCAAGACATCCTGCACGAAACTCGCGCTCTATCCACTCACGTTGCTTGCGGAAGATATCAGTGAAGCAGACCCGCCGAAAATCGCGGAGGGTTTCTCTGGTATCACTATCGCGTATAACGCCAAGAACGAAACCGAAGTCGATGAAGTAATTGAACTTGCGCGGAAGGCCGGAGCGGTCATTGCCAAAAAGCCGCAGAAAGTGTTTTGGGGCGGATACAGCGGTTACTTCAAAGATCCGAACGGATACTATTGGGAAGTGGCGCATAACCCGTTCCGTAAGTTCGACGAGAACGAAATGCTTGTTTATTAGGAGGCGTTAGCGATATGAATAACGAATTGAAAATCAAAATGTACTCATTCACATTGGACTGCAAAGAACCGCACGAAATGAACAAAACTCAGTAATTTTCGGTGTTATGGTTTAAATAAAATTTCCAAAATTATTTCACGCAACAACTTGTTTGTCAACGATAATCAGAAATAAGAGGGTGCGATTCTTCCAAATTTAGTTGACGCACATATATATAGTATGTCATACTTTTATCATGAAGTAGCCGATGTGGTTTTTGACCTGCGATGTAATGAATGGAGTAATATTGGAGGAGGTGCCGGTCATGAGCGAAATAATGATTGTATCGACCAAGGGACAAATCACGATTCCTGCGAACGTCAGAGCGAAATATGGGATCAAAGCCGGAGATAAAGTCATTGGCGAGTACTCTGGAGATGGGTTTGTCATTAAAAAGCCACTGGATTTTTTTTCGCTCAAGGGACGTTTTAGCGGGCACATACCGGATGATGAGGAAGACTTGCTGACCGTGGAAATGGGAAGGCAAATCATGGAGCGAGAATAGATGGAGCGGTATTTCGTGGACAGCAACATATTTTTGCGATATTACAGCAAAGATGACGAGGTACAGAGCGCTGCCGCAGAAGCTTTTTTTCTCAGGGCAAAGCGTGGGGAAATCGAACTGTTCTGCGGTCCGCCCGTTTTTTTTTGAAACGGCGTGGGTTATGAAGACATTTTATAAATTGCCCAACTCATACATCCTGGATATTTTGGAGTCCATGCTCTCGATCCCCAATCTCACGGTTTTAGATGTCGAATACGTCACGTCCGCGATATCAATTGCGCGCCAAAACTCCATCGGTTTTGCGGACAGCTACATAGCGGCGGTGGCGTTGGATAAAGACATCGGCATCTCGTCCTTCAATACCAAGCATTTCAAAAAAATGGGGGTTGCGCTGTATTCTTTTTCGTAAAAATACTAATACTCCGGCGTCCCAACGTGTGCATATCAACTGGCCAAGCCAAAGCCCTCGGCGTCGCTAGGGCTTTGGCTTCCAATTACAGTGCGGCATACCTAGCCTTTCTCGCCGTTCAAGTATCTGTCGCAGGAAATAGCGGCGCTTCTTCCCTCCTGGAGCGCCCATACGACAAGCGACGGGCCTCTGCGCATATCGCCGGCGGTGAAGACCGTGAGCAGGCTGCTCTTGAAGTCGCTGTTGTCGGCGGCCACATTGCCGCGCCCGTCGACCTCAAGCTGGAGCTGATCTATCAGTGCCCTCTCAGGGCCGGCGAAGCCCATCGCCACCAGGACCATGTCGGCCGGCATCTCCGCCTCGGAGCCTGGGACCGGGCGAGGAAACAGCCTGCCCTCATTTGAGATCCATTCCACGTTCACAGTCGCAATCGATGACATCTTGCCCTTCTCGCCCTTTATCTCCCGAACCGTGGTGAGATATCTCCTCGGATCCGCCCCAAAGAGTTCCTGCGCCTCGTGCTGTCCATATTCCGTGCGAAGCACCTTCGGCCACAGCGGCCATGGATTATTCTCCGCGCGCTCCGTCGGCTGGGGCGGCAGTATCTCGAGCTGGACAACGCTTCGCGCCCCCTGCCTTATCGCGGTTCCTACGCAGTCCGTCCCCGTGTCCCCGCCTCCCACTACTACAACGTCCTTTTCATGCGCGTTGATCTGGGACTCTTCCCTCGTCTCGATTCCAAGCAGGCGCCTCGTCGAGGCGGAGAGAAACGTGAGGGCAGTATAAACGCCCTTCATGTCACTGCCCGGGACGTCGAGCCGTCGTTCGTTCCTCGCCCCGCAGCAGAGGACTATGGCGTCGAAGTCGTTCATAAGCCTTATCACAGGCACATCGAGCCCAACCTCGGAGTTGAGGACGAACTTCACGTTCTCCTCCACCATTATTCTTATCCTGTGCTCTACTATGGATTTCTCCAGCTTCATGTTCGGAATGCCATAGGTAAGCAGCCCGCCGGGTCGGTCGGCCCTCTCGAAAACGGTCACGTCGTTGCCAAGATGGTTCAGCGTATCGGCGCAGGAGAGGCCAGCCGGGCCGGAGCCTACCACCGCCACCCTCTTGCCTGTGCGGATTATGGGCGGATGGGGGCGGATGCCGCCGTGCTCCAGCATGTAATCGACTACATAACGCTCGATGTTCTTTATCGTGACCGGCGGCTCGTGCTCTCCAAGGGTGCATGAACCCTCGCACAAGGCGGGGCAGACTCTCGACGTAAACTCTGGAAAGGCGTGTTCTCTCGACATGCGGTCGTAAGCGCCCTCTATGTCGCCGTTGTATACGAGATCGTTGATCTCCGGCACCAGATTCCCCAGTGGACAGCCTATCGAAGAGCCGTCAACAATAATCCCGGCGTGACAGAAGGAGACGCCGCAGTCCATGCACCTCGCGCTCTGCTTTGTGATAGTGTCCCTGTCGACAGGCAGCATCATAATATCCGCAAAATCATGAACCCTGTCAGCTATGGGCCTGTACTGCGCCTCGACCCTGGCATATTCCATAAAGCCGGTTGGCTTTCCCATTTTTTCAACACTCCCTTATAAAACTTCTATAAAATTTGACCGGCCTGTTACCTGCCGTTGCATCCTTATATCGCCGGATTCGATCAGCTTTTCCTCTCCTCGGCTCCGGCCCTGCTGATCGAGTTAAAGACGGAGAGCGGGATTTCCTCCTCCGGGATTCCTGCCTCTCTCGCCTCGCGGAACGCTGTGAGTACCCTCTGATACGCGTCGGGGATGACCTTGACGAACGACTTGACGCTGGACTTGAAGTCTTCGAGTATTCCGGACGCTATCGTGCTGCCCGTGTACTCGGCGTGTCTCTCCAGAATTTTCCTCAGTATCGCCTCGTCCTCGTCGTCCGGCGTCGTCAGTCTGCCGATCCCGCTGTTCAAGTTGGCGGCGAGTTTGCCGTCCGGGTCGTAGACGTACGCAACGCCGCCGGACATGCCGGCCCCAAAATTCCTCCCCGTCGGTCCGAGTATTACCGCCGTGCCGCTCGTCATATACTCGCAGCCGTGATCGCCGACGCCCTCCACGACAGCGGTCGCTCCGCTGTTGCGGACGCAGAAGCGCTCACCGGCGACGCCCCTTACGTAGAACTCGCCGGATGTCGCGCCGTACAAGGCGACGTTGCCGATTATCACGTTCTCCCCAATTGACGGCACCCAACCGTCCGGCGGCATAATTATCAATCTGCCGCCGGACAACCCCTTGCCTACATGATCGTTCGCTTGACCGTGCAGCTCCAGCGTCACCCCGCGCGCCAGAAACGCGCCGAAGCTCTGCCCGGCGGAGCCGTCGAAGACCAAGTGAATAGTGTCGTCCGGCAGGCCGTTTATGCCATAGCGGCGGGTTATCTCACCGGACAGCATCGCGCCTACCGTGCGGTTCGTGTTGTCTATGGCAAGCCTCGATGTTATCCTCTCCGCGTGTTCGAGACCTGGGAGACATAGCGGGATTAGCGTGTTCCTGTCAAGAGACCGCTGGAGCATGTGCTCCTGCGGGAAGTTGAAGAAGCGGTCCTCCTTCTTCTCTATGGAGGACGGCTGCGACAACAGCCCCGAGAGATCGACGGTGCGCGCCTTCTCGCTGTTTATCCTGTATTTTACCCTCAGCAGCTCGACATGCCCTATGAGTTCGTTGAACGTGTGCGCGCCTACCATCGCCATCCATTCGCGCACCTCCTGGGCAAGGAATTTCATGAAGTTCTCCACGTACTCCGGCTTGCCGCTGAATTTTTTCCTGAGATTCGGGTTCTGTGTCGCTATTCCGACGGGACAGGTGTCGAGGTTGCAGACCCTCATCATGTTGCAGCCCATGGCGACGAGCGCGCCCGTGGCAAACGTGAACTCCTCCGCGCCCAAGAGGGCCGCTATGACTATGTCGCGCCCCGTCAGCAGCTTACCGTCGACCTCCAGGGTGACGCGGCTGCGGAAGTTGTTGAGGAGCAATGTCTGGTGAGCTTCCGCAAGGCCAAGCTCCCATGGAAGGCCCGTGTGCCTGATGCCGCTCCTGGCGGCGGCGCCGGTCCCGCCGTCGTACCCGCTGATCAAGATGACATCCGCCAGCCCCTTTGCCACTCCGACGGCTATTGTGCCAACCCCGGCCTCGGAGACGAGTTTGACGTTGATGCGGGCGTGCCTGTTGGCGTTTTTCAAGTCGTGAATGAGCTGAGCCAGGTCCTCTATGGAGTATATGTCGTGGTGCGGCGGCGGCGATATGAGATCGACACCTGGCGTAGAATTTCTCGCGCGCGCAATCCACGGGTAGACCTTCGTCCCTGGCAGATGTCCGCCCTCGCCGGGCTTGGCCCCCTGTGCCATCTTTATCTGTATCTCCAGGGCGTTGTTGAGGTAGGCAATCGTCACGCCGAATCGAGCGGACGCAACCTGTTTTATGGCGCTCGACGAACTCTCTCCGTCCTCCCTCGGTTCCCAACGCTCCGGCAGCTCCCCGCCCTCGCCTGTGTTGCTTTTTCCGTGCAGCCTGTTCATCGCTATGGCCAGACACTCGTGCGCCTCGGGGCTGATGGAGCCGTACGACATCGCGCCGGATTTGAAGCGCCGGACAATGTTCTCCACTGGCTCGACTGAGTCGAGCGGGATCGGCTTGCCCCTCGTCACTATGTTGAGCAGGCTGCGTATGTTCTTTAGGACGTCGGAGCGGCTCGCCACCCCGGCTGTGAACTTCTTGAACATCTCGTAGTCGCCGTTGCGGCAGGCCTGCTGGAGATAGTAGATCGTCTCGGGGTTGAATAGGTGATATTCCCCATCGCGCCTCCACTTCAGCTCCCCGCCCGAATCCAGCGGCTCTCCCCTCTTGATGGAGCTGAAGGCGTTCTCATGGCGCGCGCGGCTCTCCCCCTCTATCTCCTTCAGAGTGACTCCGCCTATGCGGGTGGTCGTTCCCGTGAAGTACTCGTTGACAACCTGCTCGCTGACGCCAAGGGCCTCGAATATCTGCGCTCCCTGATAGCTTCGGACGGTCGATATCCCCATCTTCGATATCGTCTTGACTATGCCCTTTGTCAGGCCGCGCGTATAATTCGCCAGAGCCTCGGCCTCGCCGCGCTTTATCGCTCCGCTCGACGCCATGCCTCGGATAATCCGATACGACAGATATGGGTTGATCGCGTCTGCACCGTAGCCGATCAGGGCCGCGAAGTGATGAATCTCGCGCGGCTCGCCGCTCTCCAGTATGATGCTGACGCGGGTCCTCGTCCTCTTGCGGATGAGGTGGTGATGAAGGCCGGCAGCCGCCAGCAGCGCCGGGATTGGGATTCTGTTCTCGTCGGCGCCTCTGTCCGAGAGCACTATCAGGTTATACCCGCTCTCGAAGGCGATATCAGCCGCGAAAAAGAGGTTGTCCAGCGATTTTTTCAGCCCATCCCTCAATCTGTTGTTGAAGAGCATCGGGAGAGTGACGCAGCGAAACCCCTTCTCCTCCACGTTGCGCAGTTTCAGCAGCTCCGCGTCCGTCAGAATCGGCGTCGAGTGGCGTATCATGCGGCAGTTCTCCGGTCCTGGCTTTAACATGTTGCCCTCGCTGCCGAACTGCACGCTGGAAGACGTGACGTTCGCCTCGCGCAACGCGTCGAGCGGCGGGTTCGTCACCTGAGCGAACATTTGTTTAAAATAATTATAAAGAAGCTGAGGCCTCTCCGACAGTATGGCGAGCGGCGCGTCGAAACCCATGGCGGCTATCGGCTCCTCGCCGCTCTCCGCCATTGGCTTTAGAGTGAGGTTAAGGTCCTCCCACGTGTAGCCAAAAATTTTCTCCGCCTCCAGCAGGCCGCAGGGCTCGGAATCCGCGTTCTCAGTGGAGACGAACAGGGATTCCAGCCCGATGAAATCCTTTAGCAGCGCCTGTTCATACGGCGCTGTCGAGTTCGTGGAGCGCTTGCTCCGCATAATGTCTCGCCAGCGATGGCCCACCCCAGTGCGGGACGGCAGGTTGTCCAGCTCAAGTATGTTGTCCTTCACCCATTTCTTGTACGGCGCCTCGGAGGCGACGCGTGATTTAATCTCGTCGTCCTCTATTATTCGCCCCTCCCGCGTGTCTATCAAAAGCATCCTGCCCGGGCGCAGCCTGTCCTTTCTTATGATGTCCTCGTCCGGGATGGGAAGGACGCCTACCTCGCTCGACAGTATTACCATGTCATCCTTTGTCACGCAGTAGCGCGATGGACGCAGGCCGTTTCTGTCGAGTCTCGCCCCGGCTATCTCGCCGTCGGTGAAGGCTATCGCCGCCGGCCCATCCCACGGCTCCATAAGGCAGCTGCTGTACTCGTAAAACGCCTTCCTGTCGGGATCCATCATGGCATCCTTCTCCCACGGCTCCGGAATTGCCATCATGAGCGCGTGCGGGAAGCTGTAGCCCGCGTTCAGCATAAAATGGAGAAAATCGTCGAGCATGGCGGAGTCGCTGCCGTCCTCGTTTATGAGGGGCAGTACCTTTTCATAGTCGTCGCCGTAAATTTCGGACTCCATCGCGGCCTCGCGCGCCTTGACCCAGTTGACGTTGCCCCGGATCGTGTTGATCTCCCCGTTGTGGATGATGTGCCTTATCGGGTGCGCCCTCTCCCAGCTGGGGAACGTGTTCGTCGAGTAGCGTGAATGTACAAGAGCGATTGCCGATTCCACGTCCTCGTCGCGAAGATCGAGGTAGAAGGCATCCATCTGATTCGGAATCAGCATCCCCTTGTACACAACCGTGCGGGACGAAATGCTGGAGAGGTAGAAGTACGGGTCCGACCCCATGTACTTCACGTTGCGTATCTGAGCTATTGCCAGCTTCGATATTACGTACAGTTTGCGCTCGAAGTCCGCCCTCTGTACCCCCTCCGGCTTGCGAATGAAGACCTGTATTATGGCGGGGCAGACGTCGCGCGCGAGCCGGCCTACCGCTGTCGGATACGTGGGAACCGGACGGACGCCGATCTGCTCCATACCCTCGGACTTGACAATCGACTCGAATATCCGCAGCGTCTTATCCCTGCGCGGTCTGTCCGGGGAAGCGAAAAGCATCGCCACTCCGTACTCGCCCTCGTCTGGCAGGTCAATCCCGTTGTCGGCGCAGGCCCTCTTCAAAAAACGATGCGGAATCTGCATCAGGATTCCAGCTCCGTCGCCGGTATCCGGCTCTGCCCCGACACCGGCCCTGTGGCTCAGGTTGATCAAAACCTTCAGCGCATCCCGCACCAGCGAGTGAGATCTGCGGCCCTTGATGTTTACGAGCATACCGATTCCACAGGCGTCATGCTCGAACTTAGGATCGTATAATCCCGTTTTAGTGAGGGAATTTGATAAAATATTCTCCACAATTATCGACTTCCTTCTTTGATTATGTCAATTTAAGTCGCATGAATAAGCTTGATATATATCGTTAGTTCGCAAATTTTGAGAAATAATTTTCGAATACTACCATAAGGGCGCTATTCGCGCAACTCTAAAAAATGAATTTATACTGTATACTGAATTTGCGCCCCAGAGTCATAATCGCAATTTATTGCTTAACAATTCATATCATTGGCTTATATTGGTTTATAATGCGCAACATGTCAATATAAATCATTTTTATGCAGGATTTTAGCGAATATACTTGACTATATTTTTTTCAGGAGTAGAATACCCAACATTGAACGATTTTCCATACTCGCGTTTTTCGTCAATAAAACAGATCTCGAAGGAGGCGATATTATAAGGAGCAAAGCGGAGGTTATTTTTTAGAGATTTTTATCGAGGGAGGTAGTAATTATGTCTGTTGATGGCGTGTTTTCATCTGTCGATACTATTTGGGTGCTTTTGGGAGCTATACTTGTTTTTTTCATGCAGGCCGGTTTTGCGATGGTGGAAACTGGTTTCACCAGGGCAAAGAATGCAGGTAACATCATAATGAAGAACCTCATGGACTTCTGCCTGGGGTCGGTCGCGTTCTGGATCCTTGGATTCGGGTTAATGTTCGGCGCCGACATAAACGGGATCATAGGAATACCAGATTTTTTCGTGCGCAACAACTACGACTCGACATTTCCTACGTACGCGTTTCTGATATTCCAGACCGTCTTCTGCGCGACGGCCGCCACGATAGTCTCGGGGGCGATGGCTGAGCGCACTAAATTTGCTTCGTATTGTATCTACAGCGTCGTGATAAGCGCGGTGATATACCCGATATCCGGCCACTGGATATGGGGCGGCGGGTGGCTTGCGGAGTTGGGGTTTCATGACTTCGCGGGTTCGACAGCGGTTCACATGGTCGGCGGATTAGCGGCCTTCATCGGCGCGATGATACTTGGACCGAGGATCGGCAAATACGACGCTAAGGGCAAGGCGCACGCAATACCAGGGCACAGCCTCACGCTGGGCGCCATGGGCGTCTTCATACTCTGGTTCGCGTGGTTCGGCTTCAACGGCGGCTCCACTGTTTCGGCCACTGGCGACGAGACGCTGAGGTCCATGAGCGGCATCATATTCAACACGAACCTTGCTGCCGCTGTGGCAACGACCGTGACGATGATAATCACATGGATAAAGTACGGTAAGACCGATATCTCGATGACCTTAAACGGCGCACTGGGCGGACTCGTAGCGATAACGGCCGGCTGCGACGCGGTGAGTCCGGTGGGGGCCGCGCTGATAGGGCTGATAACCGCTTTCATCTTGGTATTCGGAATCGAGTTTATAGATCAGAAGATCAAGGTCGACGATCCCGTCGGAGCAATTGGCGTGCATGGTCTCTGCGGCGCGGCCGGAACCATCATGACAGGACTCTTCGCGTTGGACGGCGGCCTGTTCTACGGTGGCGGTAGCGGCATGGTGATGGTTCAGCTTCTTGGGGTGGTCGCGACTGCGGCATGGATCGGCGTGAGCATGACCGCGCTGTTCTTGGCCATAAAGGCCACCATCGGACTCAGAGTCTCCAGCGAGGAGGAACTCGAGGGACTCGACATTCGCGAACACGCCCTGTCCAGCAGTTACGCCGACTTCATGCCGCTCACTACCGAGTCCCTCAACTTCATGAAGGCAAGGCGCGCCGAGGCCGAGGAGTCTCTCACGGACTTGGCGGATGGGCCTGCGAGCTTGGTAAAAAAAGCAGACGGCTCGACCGCGCCTAAGCTCACCAAGGTTGAGATATACGCAAATCCCAAGAAGCTCGACGCCCTCAAGGAGGCGTTGAACGGTATAGGCATAACTGGTCTTACTGTGACCAACGTCACCGGATGCGGCGCCCAAAAGGGCAAGAGGGAGATCTACAGGGGCGTCGAGCTGGAGATGACTCTTCTGCCCAAGATTAGGGTGGAGACGGTGGTTTCCAAGGTGCCGGTAAAGACTGTCGTTGACGCCGTGAAGTCGGTGCTTTACACGGGTTCCGCCGGAGACGGGAAGATTTTCGTCTACGACGTGGAGAACGTGGTGAGGGTCAGCACCGGCGAGGAGGGCTACAACGCCCTGCAGTACGACTTCGACAGGTCGCCGCGGAAGGCGGCGTCATAACAACATAGCCTCGTCCATTTCCTTTCATAAATCCACGAAATACCGCCAAAGGGCGCCAGGGTATATCGGCGCCCTTTGACGGCGATTCACAGGAATATTAAGGGGCGGACCTCAGGAGAACACGAAAACCGAGATGCTCGTTGCGGTCGGACGGCGCATACCCATACCGCATAGTGGTTCGACAGGCGAGTACACCAGGGTTGCCCCAGCTGCTGCCACGATCAACCCTCCACGAGCCGTCCCGGGGAGGCGTGAAGTCGCCCCTGGACGAACGCGGAAAACCCGCCTCATCCCACCAATCTTCAACCCACTGGAAGACGTTCCCCGCCATGTCGAGCGCGCCGTAGGGCGACGCCCCCGCCGGGAAGCTTCCCACAGGTGAAGTGTAGGGGAACCCGTCGCTGTTCACCATGTCACGACCACCAAAGGCCGCCATGTGCTCGTCCAGTGTCTCCTCGCCCAGCATGATCGTGTCTCCGGGACACGACGCGTCCAGGAAGTTCGCCTTCCCAGGATCCCAGGCGTTCCCCCACGGATACTTCCGTCCGTCGGCGCCTCGCGCCGCCTTCTCCCATTCGGCCTCGGCCGGCAGCACGAGAGCGGCCCATGCGCAGTAGGCCTTCGCGTCATCCCACGAGACCATGATAACCGGCTGTTGATCCTTGTCCCCATCCAGCTTATCGTCGAAGTGGGCCTTCTTCGGCTCGGCTCTGCCTGTCACGGCGCAAAACGCCTTGAACTGCCCACGCGTCACGTCGTTGCGGCCGATCCAATAGGAGCGCTCCATGGGGTGGGTGTGCCTCGGCTTCTCCCAGTCGGGCGCCTCCGAGTCGTCCGTCCCCATGACGAAGTCGCCCGCCGGAACCGCGACCATCTCCACGTCCGAGCCGTCCGGCAACCGGAACAGGTAGAGCGGCGCCTGCCTACCGTCCGCCGCCGGCACGTTTCGGCCCGCGAGCCGGAGCCCCTCGGGCAGCTTCACTTCCGCGAATACTGGCGCACACAGCCAGACAAGCATCACCAAAACAATTATAAACTTCACCATCATTGTGTTTTCCTCCAAATTCTCTTAAATGATTGACTGCATAATACATACTCCTTTTTTTGTGTTTTGTATTCAGTGCATGATTGACCTTCCGTTATCCGCCTTATTATTTGTTATAAAAAACATCTCCGTTTCGTTTACAGCTTTATCATAAGCCTGCAAAATAAACGGAGGATAAACGGATTTGTTATGATTATGTGATTAACGAAGTATGTCTCAGATAATAGCAGGCTTCAGAGAGTTTCAGAAGACGGGGATGTTGATTTTATACCAGCGTCTGATTTTTACGAGCCTTGCGACGCCATATTGACGCTCGCAATATTTTTCGTGACGATAGGGTGATTTCCATCAATCAACACGCTCAAACAAGAATACGCGGCGCTGTTGTCCGATAAGCGCGTCTGCGGGAACATCAAGACGAAGCGTGAAAAGATGATTGAGCTTCTCCAAGTCGAAGGCAACGTGAAACGGATTCTGGGCGCGCCGACGCTCGAAGAATTTGCCAGGCGCGAGCGTCAGAAATCTCACACGCAGGGTCACTCGCGGTAGACGGCCTCATTTTAATGGGACAGAGCGAGCTCAAGACAAAATTCAGGCTGCAAATCCACTCCGCTATAGACGGCAGGGTGAACATACGCTTCCATCTCAACCCGATGAACACAGAGGAAACCTCGCAATACGTGAGCCGCCACATGTCGAA
>JAITNX010000018.1 GCA_031290235.1 Synergistaceae bacterium
TGCGCGTACTGAGCGAGCGCGTGCCCGTCAATGTACAGCTCTCCGAGTTTCCCCTCCGTCGCGTCCTGAATGAAATCCTCCATGGCCTCCGGCATTCGCGCGGCTGTTTTTGAATCGGCAATGGCCTTCGTGAGGTTATCCATGGCCACCCCGAACTTTTTAGCCCGCTCTGTCTTGGCGGCCTTGTCCGCGAGGTCCGCGCCCTTTGTAAAAAGCCTATTCATCCCGGCCCCGCCAAGGGTGTAAATTCCTCCGCTTCCCATTCCCACCGCGAACGACCACATGAGCGCGTCCATATCCGGCTCGTCGCCCAGCGCCCAGGCGTCGATGAGATCCTGTCCGACTTCCTCTATGCCCTCGAACGACGCCGCGAGCCCCTTGTCCAAAAACCAAGCCAGCCGCGCCGCCCCAGACAAAACCACTGCTTTCCGTATTTCTTTGAAAGCATTACGAAGAGACTCATTGCTTTAAACGACATGCCGAGCCTTATCTATTTTGCTTCTATCGCCCGTCACTCTTCTTTGTGCCGTTGTCGGCGAACTGCAAAGAAAAACCGTCCTCGTTTTGCCGCACCATAGAAAAGCGGCGAGGCCTGCGTTGATAGGCTTCGCCGCATGTTTTTGCATTGTCTCTCATGGTGAATTGGTGGCGGTGGCTGGAGTCGAACCGGCGACACCGCGGGTATGAACCGCGTGCTCTAACCAACTGAGCTACACCGCCAATTAAAAATGGTTGCGGGGACAGGATTCGAACCTGTGACCTTCGGGTTATGAGCCCGACGAGCTACCGGACTGCTCCACCCCGCGATAAAATTAGTATGATGGTGCCGAGAGCGGGAATCGAACCCGCACGGACTTGCGTCCACAGGATTTTAAGTCCCGTGCGTCTACCAATTCCGCCATCCCGGCGGCCAGCAGGACTTATTATATCAGGGATTTCCCATGAGTCAACCTCGATTTCCCAGCCTCAAATTTCCAGCCTGCGAGATCTCATGACCCACATTACTATGATCACAGCAATTATTAACGACCCTGCGCCAGTCCGGCAGCCACCGCCACCGTTTGAACTCTGAAGCTGTGTGTTCTGGTCGCCCTGTGAATCTGTCTGCGGATTCTGGGGTTGAGCCGGAGCCGGCGAAGATGGTGTGGTCTTGTTGATTACGGTGAATGCCTTGAGACAAACGTTTCCTTCGATGTCGCTATCGGTTGCGGTGTCCACCCATGAATTGCCGTCGATCGAGGCGAAGCTCGAACCTCGCTCTATTATCGCATTCGGGGAATACGCCTGTATCCTTGTCTCTATCGGTATCGGATAATAGTACTCAGGTGTCTTGAGTTTGACTGCCACCGAAAACAATGTATTGGCAGAAAGGGTTACCGGGGAATTTAACCTCACTGTGTGGTATCCGGCCAGATCCAGCGTGCCAGTCTGAGCGATCATGGCGCTTTGTCCGCTTGTAGGATTCATGCCGTCTGCTAGGCCGGTGTACACGTATATCTCATAGCTGGACGCGTTCGACGTGGTGTAGAAAGAGACAGCCCTCAGATCCTCCAGGGACTGACCTGTTTTGAAGACGTTTGCCATCCATGCCGTGTCGCTGTTCCCAGTACCCACAGAGTTGCACCAGCCCAGGTCATCGTATCCGTAGTTCTTGTCGAAATTGTTTGTCTCTCCTGCTAAATACACAACTCCGTCCCCGACTCCAAGGTCCTCGTACGAGATCCAGTAGAACCCGTTATCGCCGAAGCTCTGTCCCCAGCTGTTCTTGGCTAGCCAGGCGCCGTTGCCGCGAGGCCTGTTTCTCTCGAGGAATTTCTCCCTTGGGAAGTCGTCATCCCACCCCACCAGCACTACCGCGTGATTTGGGATCGGGTAGGGTCCGTTGTAATACCACGCATAGTTATTGGCGTCGTAATAAGGGGAGTTCTCCGGCGGAGTCACTGCCACCACACCGACTGAAATTCCACCGTTCTCGTATATGAGCTGCTTCCTCATCTCATCCGTACCCCTTGGATATTCCGGCAGGAACTGCAGAGACAGGAAATACGCGTTCTCAAGATGAAGCCTGTTCTGATAGTTCGACGCAGGGCCGGAGGGGAATCCTGAGCCACCCAGCGCGCTCTCCAGGACGGGACCGGTCCAACGCGCAAGAACCGCTATGGAGAAGTTGTCAAATCCTCCTCCGGTAGCGTTTCCGCTGAACCCGCTCGTATCGTTGAAGGAGTACCAGGCGAGATGGTTCTCGGAGAGGTCGAGCGGCGTCCCTGTCCTTCTCAGATATGTCGATTCCAGTGAGCCCATGGCGCTGTACGCCCAGCAGGTCCCGTAGGGTTCCTGATTCTTTGCCTGGGTCACGCCGCCCGTCTCCCTCAGGTCATACCGTCTCGGCAGTACGATGCCCCTGCCCTTTGATATGTACCGCGAATAATCAGCGCTCCTGAGGTGCGAGAGGTCAAGCGGCGACGGTCTGTAACCGGATTGATATTCGTATCCGTCGGCTGAGTTTCCGACAGATCTTACCTCGGTCTTGCCGTTGACGTACTCCTGAAATTCGCGCGAGAGCGGCGCAACGACGAAACCGCATTCGCCCTCTGTCGCGGCGGAGATTGACAGTATGCACGCGAGCAGTGGGACGAGGAAGAGCGGGAAAAGTTTTTTCATGTTTGTGGACAACTCCTTCATAATTTGCGGCATGATTGGTGAATGATAACAGGAAAACAGGCAATCGTAAATCAGCTTGAGGCGGCGGAAATTTATATCGCTTCGCGGTATATACGGGTGTTTATCAGGAATGCGAGCTGCCAGGCGCCCTCATCTGGTTTTTGCCTTTTCGGGGCTGAACCCTCTCCTCCGCCAGAGGCTCGGGGTGAAGACGATGAGCAGGGTGAAAATTTCAAGCCTGCCGCAGAGCATCAGCGCTATGTGAACGAGCTTCACCTCCGGCGGCTTGAAAGCGTAACCCTCCGAGGGGCCGGCCATTCCGAAGCCGGGGCCCACGTTGCCAAGGGCGGCGGCGGCGCTCGATATGGCGGTCGTCATATCCTCGCCGAAGAGCGTGAGGGCTGCGAAGCCAAGCATGAATATCCCCATGTATGCCGCGAAGAACGCGAAACAGGAGGAGACTACGCCGGTCTCGACCGCGTCTCCCCCAAGCCTTGTCGGGATCATCGCGCGAGGGTGCAGCAGCCTGGAGAATTCAGCCAGCACATGCTTCAGTATTACGACGATCCTGATGCATGATATGCCTCCCGACGTCGATATGGCGCAGCCTCCGCAGAACATCAATACGAGCATGAGGCACCTCACGGATGTCGGCCAGAGGTTGTAATCGCTGATGAAGAACCCGCAGGTCGACAGCATGCTTACCACGTGAAAAAATCCCTCCAGCACCGACATCACCAGCGATGGGAAAAGGTCGGCGGAGTAGAGCAGCAGCGAGGTAAGGGTTCCGAATGTCACGAGAACTACGACGTAAAAACGCAGCTCCGCGTCCCTCCAGACCAGCGAGACGTTCCTTCGAACGATCAGCGAGTGATAGACGGTCAAATTAATACCTGACAGGAAGAGAAATACCGCGGTGACCCACTTGACGTAGCTGCCCCCGAAGTGGCCTACGCTGTCCTGATATGGGGAAAAACCTCCGGTGGCGACCGTGCTGAAAGCCAGGGTGGCCGAGTCGTAGATGCCGAGTCCGCCCAGCGAAAGGAGCAGGATCTGAGCTGCGGTGAGGGCGATGTACGTCTTCCAGAGAAAAGCCGCGGTCTGCTGAATCCTCGGTGTCAGCCTTCTGTGGATTGGGCTGGAGACCTCCGCCCTGTATAGCTGCATCCCAGCGCCCGACGCGCCGGAGAGCGGGAGTACCGCCAGTATCAGCACTATTATCCCAAGCCCCCCAACCCACTGGGAGAAGCTTCGCCAGAGCAGTATGCTGCGCGGAACGGATTCGAGGCTGGGTATGACGCTGGCGCCGGTCGTCGTGAGGCCGGAGATCCCCTCGAAGAAGGCGTCGAGCATATTTGGGAGCGTGCCCGAGATGTAGTATGGGAGAGCTATTATAAATGACGCCCCAAGCCAGGAGAGCACGACTGACAGCGCGGCCTCCATCGCGCCCATGCCCTCGAACGATCCGCCGCGGCCGAGACAGGCCAGGAGCGTACTGATCCCGATTCCGGCGGCGAACGAGATTAGAAGCGGAGCCAGGCCGTCATCGCGAGAGGCGGCGCACCACAGTATCGGCAGCAGCATAGAGAGAGTCGTGGCGCCTGCTGTTATCGAAAGGAATCGCGGGATTGCCCTCAAGTGGTCTCGACTCCCAGCGTCTTTAGGGTTTCCTCTATTACGTCCAGCGTCGCAAAGACTATCACCTTGTCGCCGGGGTTCAAACTTGAAACGCCGGTTGGGATGAACAGCTCGCTTTTCTTCCCATCGCCCCTGCGGACGAGTCCTATCAGCGCTCCCGTCGGCAAGGAGAGGTCCTTCAGCTCCACTCCGGCCGCCGGACTGTCAGTCGGAATAACAACCTGAATCGTCTCCGCTCCAATCTGGTCCAGTATGGCCAGGGTATTCGCGTGCCCCGGGTAGCGCACGGCGCTGATAATGACGGACGACAGGGCCTCGTTCCTGTTCACTATGGCGTCTATCGGAAGCTCTGCCGACAGTTTCATGTAGTTTTTTCTGCGGACAACGGCGATGCTTTTTTTCGCTCCGAGCGACTTGGCCAGCACTGCCAGGATGAGATTCGTTTCGTCGCTCTCAGTGGCTGAGACGAAGCCCCCGGCATTTTGAGCGCCCTCCTGCACCAGCAGGTCCTCGTCGGCTCCGTCCCCCCACAGCACCGTGACCTTCGGCAGTTCCGCCGCCACGCGCCTGCATTTGTCTCTGTCGCTGTCTATTATTCTTATGTCTACGCCCCGAATGCGTTTCAGCAGCAGCTCGGCGGTCTGGAACCCCACTTTGCCAGCGCCCACTATGAGCACTCTCTTTAGCTTCTTCGCCTTGTGCGACTGGTATAGCTCGGATATCTCGTGTATCTGGTCGAGGTAGCAGAACGAGTAGCAGATGTCGCCGGCCTCCAGTATGTCAGTGGCCCGGGGGATAAAACCCTTATCGTCCCTTTTGACGTAGACTATTATTGTGACGAGCTTGGGATTTTGTTTCCTCAGTTCGAGCAGGGATAGCCCGCAGGACGGACTCTCCTCCTCCATCCTGAAGGCGTATATACCGGCCTTGGCGTCTATCTCGGTGGAGTGTATCGCTCCCTGCGTCTCCAGCAGATCCTCAACTTCCCTCGCCACGCTCCTCTCGGGTGAGACCATCATGTCGATGCCGAGATCCCGGCTCCATGAGTCAGTGTCTGTAAACTCCAGGCCGACCGCGCGCGATATTACCCTTTTGACCCCCATCCTCTTGGCTATCCAGCAGGCGAGAATGTTCACCTCATCCCTGCTGGAGCAGGCAATGAGCATCTCCACTGACGTCTCCGCGGCGACCCCCGCCTTCTCCAGGACGTTGGGCCTCGCTCCGTTTCCCCTGACAACCATTACGTCGAGTTCGTTCTCTGCCTTGGCCGCCCTGTCAGGGTCCTCCTCGATCAGGACTATGTCATGTCCGTCCATAGACAGATTGCGGGCCACGTTGAATCCGACCTCGCCGGCTCCCACTATCACTATATGCAAATCAACACCTCCTTCAAAGAGCGGCTCCGCCCCTCCAGAACGCCCTGGTGAACAGGATGAGGACGGTGAAGAACTCCAGCCTGCCGCAGAGCATGAGGAACGAATACGTCCACTTCGCGCCCGTCGCCTGTCCCGCGAAGTTCATAGTTGGGCCGATGACCCCGAAACCAGGTCCCACGTTGCCCAAGGTGGTGGCCGCGCCAGATATGGCCGTGAACAGATCCGGCTCGAAGAGCGATATAACAAACGCTCCAGCAGCGAGTACGACGGCGTACAGGCCTAAGAACGCGAAGCAGGAGGAGACCACGCCGGAGTCGAGGGAGCGCGCGCCGATTCGCAGCGGCGCGATCGAGCGCGGACTCAGTATCCTCGATATGTGCCTCGCTATATGGCTCGACATGACGAGCAGCCTCACCTGTTTTATCGAACCTGACGTCGATCCTGCGCAGCCTCCCATGAACAGACATATAAACAGCATCGATTTTATGAAATATGGCCACAGATCATAGTCCGCGGAGATAAAACCAGTCGTTGTCACCAGGCTGACCACCTGAAAGAATCCGAACCTGAGCGAGTCCGAGAGCGTGGAGTAAGTCCCGGATAAGTAGAGTCCTGACGAGACGGCCAGCCCGATCGAGATTATGAGGACAGAGTAAAAGGAGAACTCCGGATCCTCGAAAAAACAGCGGAGAGAGCGTCGTTTTATGGCGTGGAAGTGAAGCACGAAGTTCGCTCCTGACAAGAACATGAAAAAAGTTATGACCCAGTCGAAGTACGCGCTGTCATAGAATGCTAAGCTGGCGCTCTTTGAGGAGAATCCTCCGGTCGAGATCGTTCCCATCGAATGGGTCACAGCATCGAGGAAATCCATGCCCCCGATCATGAGAAGGGCCGTCAGCACGACGGTGAGCGCCATATAGATGAGCCAGAGTATTACAGCTGTCCCCTGCACCCTGGGGGTGAGCTTTTCGTGAACCATCCCTGGAACCTCGGCCCTGTACATCTGAAACCCGCCGACTCCTATGAGCGGCATCAGGGTAAGGGTCAAAACTATTATCCCCATGCCTCCAAGCCAGTGAGTGAGTCCTCGCCACAGTATCAGCCCCCCTGGCGCAGAGTCGATGTCCGTCAGTATCGTCGAACCGGTAGTCGTGTAGCCGGACATGGCTTCGAAGAACGCGTCGGCGTACATCGGAGCCGAACCATGGAACCAGTACGGAAGACCGCTGACGGCGCTCGCCGCGACCCAAGAGAGCGTGACGGACGCCATCGCCTCGCGCATCCCCATCTCCGACATCTTCACCCTGCGGGAAACCAGTATAAATAGCAGAGAGACAGAGCCTGAGACGGTTAAGGTCTCAACAAAACTGAGGATGTCGTCCCCCCCGTTTATTGCCGTATAAATGAGGGGCGCCAACATCCATGCCGATATTACAAGGAGCAGAAAGCCAAGAAACTTGACGACGACTCCTATCCTCAAGAAGAACCGCCTCCACGGCGCATGATACCACAAAAAGAGCATAAACGCCGTCCGGCGCCTCCCTATGCCGCCGCGTTCCGTATCGAAAAATTTATATTTCGTTGAACCTGGCGAGGGCCTCCGCATAGATGTGCGTTCCTCTTCTCAGGTCCTCGATCGCGACTCTCTCGTTCGCCTGGTGCGCAAGTTCGGGCTGACCTGGGAAGAGTGGACCGGCGGATACCGAATTTGGCATGAAACGGCAGTATGTGCCGCCTCCCATGCTGACCGGCGCCGGTCTGTCGCCAGTGACCGCCTCGTAGGAGTCGAGCAGAGTCCGCACTATCTCGTGAGTCTCGGGGATGTAGAGCGAGCGCTTGTGAGTCGACAGAACCAACTCCGCGCCCGCCCTGCCGACCGCTAGCTCCATCCTTTTCAGCAGCCGTTCGGAGTCCTCGGTCACGGGATAGCGAATGTCGATCTTTATCGACATTTTTTTCATGTTCCCAGTCTCGCCGTCCTCTATGGATATAGCCGCGAGGTTGCAGGTGAGGGGACCAGAGACGTCGTCCGACGACTCGATACCGAGTCCTTCGCCCGAGTGACCGCGCCCGGCCAGGGCGTACATGGCCAGCGCCAGATCCTTGTCCGGTTGCGCCAAATCCAGCTGGACGATGCGCGACATCAGTTTCTGCACAGCGTTATCACCTTTTTGAGGTTCCATCGCGTGGGCTGGCACGCCTCGGGATGTTATCCTGACGCCACCAGGCGCACGGCTTGTCTCAAATCCCGCGAACAGTCCGTCAATCCTGGGTTCGTCGGCCTCGCCGCATTGTATCAGGACCGTGGCCGCGTCTGGGACCACATTGAAGCGGTCACCGCCTCTCAGCTCCGCCAGCCTGACGCCGCCGTCGCCATATACCTCAGCGCTCTTCGATATGATTGCCCTCAGTATCCCCTTCTCCGCATTGACCACAGGGAACGTGGCGTCAGGAGAGAAGCTGAGGGTGGGGATCTCGTCGACTTCCTTATAGTGCGCTATGCATCTCGACCCACTCTCCTCGTCCAAACCGAGTATCAGGCGGAACCTTCGCCTAAGAGCGGCGCCTGAGTCCCTGAGGGCCTTCATTGCGTAAAGGGCGGCTACGGCAGGCCCTTTGTCGTCGATTGAACCACGGCCGTAAAGCTCCCCTCCGTCTATTACAGCCTCGTATGGGTGGTGTCTCCAGCCCGTCAAGTCGCCCTCAGGCATGACGTCGAGGTGAGCAAGTATCCCGATAAGCTCTTGCCCTGTCCCCATCTCCACGTAACCGGCGTAGTTATCCAGGTTCTTAGTCTTGAAGCCGAGCCTGCGAGCCCTCTCCAAAAAATCCTCCAGCGCTTCGGTGACATTCGCCCCGAACGGGTGTTCGGCTGAAACATGCCCCTCGTCGAGCACACTCGCGATGCGAATCGTCCCAATGGTGTCCTCGATCTGATCGTCGAAGCCCAAGTCGATCAGATCGCGCATTTTTTTTCTGAAACCTTCGTTGTGGATAGCCATTTATTTCAACTCCCTCTCCGCCCTGTTCAGATCATAGAGTTCCATCGCAAGGGCCAGGCTCATCCTCGCGTCCTGGGACTCGAGGTCGAGGCTCAGTATCTCGCCTATCCTTTTGTACCTGTATTTGACTGTGTTGTAGTGCAGATTCATGGCTGAGGCGACAGGTTTTAGCTGCCAGTTGTTCCTTATCACGCAAAAAAGCGTCTGGAGCAGCGAGTCCTGGGCGCCCATTTTCCTGCTGTGTTCGATGAGAACCCCAAGGTGCTCCGTCATGAAATCCCTCGCCTCCTGGGTGTCGTGTATCGCGGCCAATAGCCTGTATATCCCCATCTCCTCCCAGAAGCAGGAGATGTCGGGATTACCGCTCTCCTTCTGCATGGCTGCGATCCTCCTTGCCTCGCGAAAGCTCTTGTCGCACGAGATTGGGTCGTCCACAGGGGCGCCGACCCCGAGGACCAGATGCAGGCCTGTCCTGCTCCGCGCGTTGCTCCTGGCCGAGACGAACGAGTCCATGATGGATGCCTTGATCTCCCTCCAACGGTCACTCGACGCTTTGATTATGAACGCCATGCCGTCATCCAGCTGGGCGTATGGCGCGTCGCCCAGCCCCCTCTCCCTGATGGATGACCTGAATATCTCATAGGCGCTGACGTGAGGTTCCTCCGGTCCGCCCTGTATCGATCTGGCGCGATCGACGCTCACTATGGCGACAGCGTGTCTGCCATCCATGTTCCATCCATGGGCGTGGCATCTGCTCAGTATCTCCGAGGAGTGCCTGAACCTCTTGTACAGTATGTCCTGTACGAACTGCGCCCCCCGCCCACGCTCGACCCTCCAGAGTTCGGACTCCCACTTCAGCTGGAGCTGAAGCGCGCTCTTTGCGTGGGAGATGGCGGACATCGCCCCCTCGTCGCGGGTCTGCCGGTTTATGAACAGATACCCGTAAGGTTTTGCGCCCGGAGCGGGTTTGGGTTGTTTCATATATATCGCCTCATGCGGGAAGTGATCGATTAGAAAGGCCAGGGGCACGCTCTCGGCCACGTTGCCGAACTCCGCCGAGTCCGAGAGGGTGTGGCGTTCGCCAGTCGCTGTGTTCAGGAACATTATATCCCTGTGGATATGGCCGCGAAGCAGCGAGAGTATGGCGTTGATGGAGTCCTCCTCCAGCAGCGTCTCCAGGAACTGGCGCCCGATTTCCTCAGCTCTCTCCATCATCTCTGATTTCTGCGCGGCTATGGTGATGAGAGCTGGGTTTATTATATCGGTGTGGGCGTAGTGAAACGGTATGCCTATGAGTGGGAAGCCTAGCCTGTCAGCCGCCCGGCTGGCATCCTGGGGGATGGAGTCTATGTATCTGCCGATCTTGACGCCAAGCGCCGCCGCACCGCACCTGTCGGACATCTCTATCAGATCGCAGAGCTTCTCCGGGTAATCCTTGAATATGTATCCGGACGACAGCAGGAACTCGCCGCCGAAGAGCCACGCCTCGATATCGAGCGCGTCCACGACGCAGATCGTCCGGACCTCCCTGGTCGAGAGTCCCCGTTCCCCGGCGTAGATCACAAAGTCAGAAAACCCGCCTCGCTCGATCATCTGCTGAACAGTGAGATACACTCGCCCCAACCTCCCCCAGCGGTTCTATCGGCATTAAACTTGCCACGATATTATAGCAATATGCGAGAAAGTGTGTCAGTTTATTTGTTAAGAATTACATATAATAAATAGAAAATATCGGTCAACTCAACTCAATCTAGGTATGATTGTATTAATAGGGCAATAATTTATTAAATTATTATCCTTAGAGGATAATTTATCTCCTTGATCGCTACATATTTGTCTAAAATTGAAAAATATATATATTATTTCTCCATTTAAAACAATGATTATTTTGATTGTATAAAATAAACTAGGTAGAATCGAAGGGTGATTTTCGTTTTGATAATTTAAAATGCCGGGGAGGAAGCTCGATGTTTGCCATTGGGATGGAGATGCGCGACGAGTACATGAGTTACGAGCTTGTAAAGGGCGCGTTAACTCTTGTCAGAGATGTAATGCTGGTGAAGCCCGGAGAGAACGTCGTCATAACGGGCGACTCATGCACGGACCGCAGGGTGACGGAGGCCGCGGCGGGAGCGGCGTACGCGATTGGCGGGCAGCCTACGGTTATTTACTACCCGACGGCCCCGAACTCCTGCGTGGAGCCCTACGCTCCCATCGCTGCCGCTGTCGAGCGCGCCGACGTGTGGATAGAGTTTACCTATTCCTACGTAATGCACTCGCCTTGTTTCAGAGCCGCCCTTGACGCTGGATGCCGCTATATATGCCTGACCGGCATGGACGCCATGATGATGGTGCGCACAATCAGCAACATAGACTATGGGCTTGTCATAGAGCTTGGGGAGACGCTGCAGCGACATGTGCAGGCATCTGACGAGGTAATAATCAAAAGCGAGGCCGGCACAAACCTGAGAGGCCGCAACAGGGGACGCAGGGTACGGCTCTCAGGCAGGAGGGCGACGGAAAAGGGC
Source organism: Synergistaceae bacterium (assembly GCA_031290235.1). GTDB lineage: Bacteria > Synergistota > Synergistia > Synergistales > Synergistaceae > JAIRWR01. The sequence continues at coordinate 11,206 of JAITNX010000018.1, forward strand.
TATCCTGTGATGCTGGCCGGCCAGATATCCTGGAACCCGATCGAGGAGACGATAGAGGGAAGCATCGTTTTCGACGGCGCCATCTGGCCGCCGCTCGAACTTGGCAAACTGTCGTCGCCAGTCTCCCTGACTTTGAAGGAGGGGCGAATACTTGACATAAAGGGAGGCCGTGACGCAGAGGTCTTCAAGCGATGGATGGAGGGACTCGACGACCCGGAGAACATGTACAGGCTGGCCCATTACTCGCTTGGTTTCAACCCTGGCGTCACTGGCATCACGGGGCGCATTGTCGAGGACGAGCGGGTCTTCGGCTGCATAGAGTTCGGCATAGGGAGCCAGGGCAAGTCCATAATGGCGAAGGAGTGGGCCGCGGCGGGCCACACGGATGGGATAGTCCTCAACCCTACGATAATCCTGGACGGCACAGTATACGAGGAAAACGGGGTCTACAGGCATCCGGAGGTCAGGGAGATCTGCAAAAAGCTCGGCGTTTCGGGTTATTGAGAGGATACAAAATAGGACGCTGGGTCTGGTGTCCTGCATAAAATCCATACATATCATAATCATAGAAGGGGAAGATGATCGATGAAGAGATTTTTGGTTTTGTTCCTAGCCGTAGTCCTGGCGTCTTGTATTGCGGCGCCGTTGTTCGCGGGGGACGCAAACAGCATCTTTCGCTTGACGCAGGTGATCATGCCCAAGTGGGATCCTGCCGTCGGTTCCGACTACGCGTCTGGCGTGGCCCTTATCAACACGCATGACAGCCTCGTTTTCCCGACTCCCGACGGAGGAGTCAAACCGTGGGTCGCCGAGAGTTGGACCATCTCCGAGGATGGGCTTACCTGGGATTTTAAAATTCGCGGCGACATCGCATTCCACAGCGGAAACAAGCTGACCGCGAGCGACGTGGTCTACTCCATGAATCGCCTCCTGAAGATAGGGGAGGGCTTTGCCTTCCTGTTCTTTCAATACATAGAATCAGCCGAGGCTGTCGATGCGAACACTGTACGCTTCCACTGCAAGGCCGCCTACGGCCCTCTGCTCAACAGCCTTGCCCGTTTCTACATCGTCGATCAGAAGCTGCTGGAGAGCAACTACGCGACCGGCGACTACGGCGATATGGGCGATTACGGCAGGGCGTACCTCCTGGAGCACGACGCGGGCTCTGGGCCCTATGCCGTCGACAGCGTCAGCACGAACATTTCGGTTGGCGGCAGCATCTATCGCGGCTACTGGGCGGGCTTCGAAGAGAACGTCCCGGAAAAATTTCTGATATACGCGTCGAACGAGCCCGTGAGAGTGAAGACAATGATGAGCCGCCAGGAGTTGGAGGCCGCTGACCATTACCAGACGACGGAGAACATACAGGGTATGCTCGACTCAGACAGCACACTCAAACTCGCGCGCAATTACACCGGCGGCGGAATCAACTTCTGGATCAACAATCAGAAGGCGCCGGTCGACGACCCCAAGGTGCGCGAAGCCCTCGGTTATCTCATCGATTACGCCACGATATGCACCGCTATCCTTCCGGATTCGGTCCAGAAAAAGAGCATAATCCCGTCGAATTCCCTGGGTTATGAACCCGCCTTCGACCTCTCGCTCGACCTTGAGAAGGCGAAGAAGGCTATCGCCGAGTCCAAGTATGCCAGCACGATCGGCGGAACGCCAATAGAGCTGGTGTGGAACTCCGAATCGGCGGACCGCGAGAAGGTCGCCCTCATGATACAGGCCCTTGCGTCGCAGATCGGCCTGAATATCTCCATAGTCGAGCTGCCGTGGTCGACGATAGTTTCCAACTCGGCCAATGTCGATTCTTCTCCGATGACGACCATAGTCTCGGTCACGCCCGTCACGTCAGACTCGGCCTCGCAGTTTGTGTCGCAGCTTCATACAAAGCCGGTCGGCACATGGGAGAACATGAACTGGGTGAACGACTCCGTCCTGGACGGGATGATCGACAAGGCCCTCGCGGAGGTCGATATCGACAAACGAGCGGCGGCCTACAAGGAAATTCAAAAATACTGCGCCGCGCGCTTCACATTTATCCCTATCACTGAATCGCCGGAGCGCATCGTGTATCAGGCGTCATACGTGGAGCTGGCGCCTAAGATCGGGTTGCAGGGTTTTTCGTTCTACCTGAGGGACGTCAAGTTGTATCCTGATCGCAGAAAGAAATAATGTAGCCGCATCTTTATCCGGGGGGATGGCGAGTGACATCGTTCTTCGTCACCATTCTTAAAAGACTGGCTTGGGCTCTGGTAGTTCTGGTGGGTCTTTCTATATTGATATTTTCCCTGATGCGGATAATTCCAGGGGATCCAGCCCGGCTGGCGCTTGGCCCGACTGCCCCGGAGGAGGTCGTGGAGCGGTATCGTGAGCGCATGCATTACAACGAGCCGCTTCCCCTCCAGTACTATTACTGGATAAGCGATGTCGCCCATGGGGATTTTGGAATGTCGACTGTGACGAAGCGCGCTGTCCTCCGAGACCTTGGCGAATTTATGCCAGCTACGCTGGAGCTGGCGATCTGGGCCGGGATACCGCCGATATTTTTCGCGCTGCTGCTCGGCGTTCTGGGGGCGATGTACAACAACCGATGGCCAGATTATCTCATTCGCTTCAGCAGCTATATAATCATCGCAACGCCGACATTCGTGTGGGCCGTCCTCTTCCTGCTTATTTTCGGTTACTGGCTGCCCATCCTGCCATCGGTCGGAGGGCGCCTCACCATGGGCTTCGAGGTTCCCTCTGTCACAGGATTGATGGTGTTGGATGCACTGATCTCCGGCCAGCCGGATGCCGCGTGGGACGCGTTCACCCACCTATTGCTGCCGGCACTGGCCCTGTCGCTTGGGCACACGATGCAGGAGGCTCGGCTTACCCGTTCATACATGCTCGAGAACACGGGACGCGATTACGTGACGATGATGACGTCTCAGGGCGTGCCTCGCCACGTCGTCAACCGCAAATATCTATTGAAGCCGTCGGTGATCCCGACTGTTTCAATCATGGGCCTGGATATTGCCGCCATCTTTGGGAACGCTTTTCTGGTGGAGACGATCTTCAACTGGCCTGGCATGTCCCGTTATGCCATGACAGCCATCCTGGGAAAGGACATCAACGCTGTGTGCGGCGTTGTCCTGGTACTGGGCGTAATCTTCATAACGACAAATCTGCTTGTGGACGTAACTGTGATGATACTCGATCCAAGGATGCGCCAGTCGAGGTCAAAGTAAGGAAGGGGGGAGGCCCAAATGGGCGATCTCGAAGGGACGCTGAAAAGAAGTTGGTTGAAGTATTCGGAGAGCGGGATAACAGTCCTTGGCCTTCTAATAGTGGTCGGCTTCGTCCTCCTGGCTGTCGTAGGGAAACACATCGTTCCATATCCTGAACACATCGGATCATTCGTCGATTTCGTCAACGCCAGCAAACCGCCGAGCCTTGCTCACCCATTCGGCACTGACCTGATGGGGCGGGACATCTTGAGCCGTATCGTCGGGTCCTTCCGGAACACGTTTCTCATGGGCGTGATAGTGATCTGCATATCCGCGCCCGTCGGCTTCGTGGTGGGGGTGGCTGCCGGCTACAACAAGGGCAGATTGATAGACACCGTATTGATGAGGATAACCGACATCTTTCTGGCGATCCCGCCTCTCGTCCTGGCGCTCGCCATAGCGTCCGTGCTGGAGCCGAATATGATTAATTCAATGCTGGCCATAACGGTCATGTGGTGGCCGTGGTACGCGAGGCTCTCCTACGGAGTGGCGTCGTCTCTGCGGTCCGAGAACTACGTTGTCTACGCGGAGTTGATGGGCGCCGGGGCGCCTCACATCATTTTCAACGAAATACTGCCGAATTGTCTCTCGTCGATGCTGACAAAGATGACTCTGGACATGGGATATGTGATCATAATGGGGGCGACATTGAGCTACGCAGGTCTTGGGGAGCAGGCGCCGAGGCCGGCTCTTGGCAGCATGATCTCACAGGGGGTCAAGTATATGCCGGGCCAGTGGTGGTTTACAGTCTTCCCGGCTATGGCTATTATAGTCATAGTCCTTGGCTTCAACCTATTCGGAGACGGGATCAGCAACATGCTGGGAACGGACGACGTGTGATGTTGAACGGCGTGGAGTCTGGGGAAGCCCTGCTCGATATCAAAGATCTTTCCGTCTCGTTCGACGTGTATGGAAAAAAGAGCCATGTATTGGACGAAGTCTCCTTCAGAGTGGGCAAGGGCGAGAGGGTTGGACTGGTTGGGGAGTCAGGGTGCGGCAAGACCACCACATTGAAGTCCATACTGCGCGTTTTGCCAAAGAACGCGGTCGTCGCCGGAGGGGAGATCTCTTTCGAGGGGCGGGACGTTTTTAACATGTCCGAAACCGACCTGAACGGCATGCGCCGCACCGGCGCGGGGATGATCTTTCAGGATCCTTCCAGCGCGCTCAACCCGGTGTTCAGCATCGAGTCGCAGTTTTTGACGGCTATAAAGTACGCAAACCCCGGCGCTTCGAAGAAGGAACTCCACGCAACGGCGATCGAGGCCTTGAACGGGGTGATGCTGCCGGATCCGGACCGCATCATGAAGAGCTATCCATATCAGCTCTCCGGCGGGATGAAGCAGAGAGTGTGCATAGCGGTCACCATAGCGGCAGGCCGTAGGTTGATGCTGGCGGACGAGCCTGGAACCTCGCTCGACGTGACGATCCAGGATCAGATACTTCGTCTTATAAACCAGCTCGTGATCGACAAGGGATTGTCAGTGATAATGGTCTCGCACTCGCTCGGGGTCATTCGCGAGTCGACCAGCCTGGTGAACATCATGTACGCGGGGACCGTCGTTGAAAGCGGAGCCACGGAGGATGTATTCGAACTTCCAATGCACCCGTATACCAAGGCTCTGATGTCATGCGTGCCAAAGCTTACGGGAGGCAGCATCTCAAGGGGGATCCCCGGACGGCCTCCGGACTATTCGCGGCCCCCGGCGGGCTGCCGCTTCGAGCCGCGCTGTCCCAGCTCGGGCGATGTTTGCAGGGCGAAGAAACCGCCCCGGCTGGAGGCCTCGCCCGGGCATTTCGTGAGTTGTTTTTTTGCGGAGGGGGCGGCGTGATGGCTGAAAAGATTCTCGAGGTCAGGCATCTAAAAAAATATTTTTCTCTGAGGAATGGCCTCATAGTGTACGCGGTGGACGACGTTGGCTTGGATATCCGGGCGGGCGAGACTCTTGGGCTAGTGGGCGAATCCGGCTCAGGCAAGAGCACCATCGCCTATGTCCTCGTTGGAATGTACGAGGCGACGGGGGGAGAAATCGTCTACAGGGGCGACAACATAGCGCATAACGGCCTTTATCGCACCATGAAGCAAAAGGGCGAGATTCAGATCGTCTTCCAGGACCCTGGTTCGTCGCTCAACCCAAAGAGGACGATTCGCAAGAGCCTAAAGGCGCCTATGGCCGTCCATGACAGGGGCTTGAGCCGCAATCAGATGAACAAAAGGGCGGAGGATCTGCTGGAGGAAGTCGGACTCCCCGCTGAGTTCGCCGACAAGTATCCGCGCGCTCTTGGAGGAGGAGAGCGTCAGCTCGTATCGGTGGCACGCGCGCTTGCCACGCGCCCGTCCCTTATGATCCTGGACGAGCCGACGTCCGCCCTGGACGTCTCCGTCCAGGCAAAGGTGATAAGCAAGTTGACGGACCTTCAGAGCGAGCTTGGGCTATCGTATCTGTTCATCACCCATGACCTGAGCCTGATGAGGAACGTCGCTGACCGCGTGGCAATCCTGTATCTGGGCCGAATTTGCGAACAGGCGCCGACCGCCGATTTTTTTGAAAAACCGCTTCACCCTTACACTCAAATGCTGCTCTCATCTATCCCAGTAGCCACCAGGGAGGAGGAGGCCCTTAAACCGGCCAGGATCGTCTCCTCCGGTGAAATACCAAGCCCGGTCAACGTGCCATCAGGCTGCGCGTTTCATCAGCGTTGCCGCGACATGATGCCAGTCTGCGAAAGGGATCGTCCTCTGATGAGTGAGATATCGCCCGGACACGCCGTCTGCTGCCATCTGTACGCGAACGGCTCTTTCTAGGCGAAGTTTGTGCCAGTGCCTTCCCCTACCGCTTGCTGTCCACCGCGCGCGCCGCTTCACGCTTCGCGGCAATGGCTAACGAAAAAAGCGTCAGGAAGCCTATCACTGCGCCTGGAAAACTGCTGACGAAGAATGCCGTGGACAACATGGCGAACATCGCCCCCTGGCCGGCCTGCATCATTATGAGGCTCGATACCCACGCGCCGAGCAGGCTGGTCGCCACGGGTTCCGCGATCGCCGCCAGCAGCCTGTGCCTGCGGGGCAAAAGTCCGGCTGTCAGTCCAACCGCCAGCGCGCCGAACATGCTGCCGGGGAACGCCAGTATCGTGCCGGTTCCGAGCAGGTAACGTATGGAGCTGGACACAAGAGCGCTCCCGACCGCCCACCACGGGCCGAGGACTATTCCCCCGATCACGTTGACCGCGTGCTGGAACGGTAAGCAGCGCGACGGCCCGACTGGGAATGAAAAGCCCGACAGCAGCACCGCTATCGCCGCCAGCATCGCGGCGAGCGCCATTTTTTTCAGCCTGTCTTTTCCCTCGCGAATCTCAAATATGTCGATCATGATAAAATACCTCCTCTGATATAATCGCTTATTTTTTTTGCCTCGGACATTCCGTTCTTGCCGGCCAGAGAGGCGGACACCGCCACCCCAGAGAGTCCAAGGCCCGAGAGATGGGTCATATTGTCAGCCCTGATGCCGGATATTCCGATCACAGGTATGGAAACCAACCTCGTCACTCTTGATATCCCTACCGGCCCGATCAGCTTCGCGTCGGGTTTTGTCGAGCTGACGAAGGCCGCCCCGCTGCCTATGTAGTCCGCCCCCTCCGCCTGAACCATGAAGGCAGTTTCAGGTTCTCTGGCTGTCGCTCCTATTATGAACATTGGCGGCGCAATCCTCCTGGCTGCCGATATCGGCAGATCGCTGTTTCCAAGGTGAACGCCGTCCGCGCCGCTCGCCATCGCTATGTCGAGCCTGTCGTTCACGAAGAAGAGCGTGCCCCGCCTGCGGCAGAATTCAGTCATCACAACCGCGCTGCGGTACAAGTCGAACCCGTCGGCGTACTTGACCCTGAGCTGAACGGAGGTTACCCCGCTTTCGATCAGCCCCTCCAGTCGGTCCATTGAACGCTCATCCGCCAAGTCGCCACAGATGTAGAGCAGCCTCAGTCTCTCCTCCAACTCCGACAATTCGATCCCGCTCCTCATTATGCACCCCCCTATATTAAGAAGGGCTGAAACCCGCCTCGGCGAGTCACAGCCCTTCATGAAAATCCCTCGCTGCCTACGCCGGCATTACCCGGTTCAGGTTCTGGGGTCGGAGTCACGGGCACGCAGCCCTTCTCCCTCTCAGCCGTAAATGCTCCCCCGGAGTCTTATATTTTTTTGAGTAGCGCACGCTACCTTTGAAATAAATTATATTTACAGAACGGACATCTGTCAACCTTAAAAGACTTACATCACAAGATCCAACTCGTCATGTTTCTGCCGCGCCCGATAAACGCCCGGATATTACACTATGTTTTTGTTGAATTTAGCATCTATTTAACATATAATGGATTGATTATCAATTCGTTCAAACGGACAGCGAATGGACAGGAATAGTGGCGCTACTTGGCGGAGCATCGCTTTCGCAGGTAGAAATTCACGGCGTTTACAAAGAATGCCGTGGGAAATTAGAGGAGGTAGAACAATGAAAACGTATGTATGCAAGGTTTGCGGGTATGTCCACATAGGGGACGCGCCACCGAAAAAATGCCCGAAATGCGGAGTCGGGGCGGACAAATTTGTGATTGATGAGGCAGCTGGCGGCAATGGCAAAGTTTCAAACAAAACTCGCTCTTTCTCAACGCTCGGCATCGAATACGCGCACCGTTTTTTAGGGTACGCGGGCGAGGCGGAGTATTTGCACGGGCATCACGGGCAGTTGACTATCGAAGTGGAGGGCGGAGTAAATGAGGGCAGCGGCTTTGTCCAACCCTGCAATTCGATTAAACAGGCAGCGTGGGAGTATTTGCAAAATTTCGACCACGGTTTGATTTTGCAGGAAAATGATCCTCTTTTGCCGGTTGTTCTGAAAACATACGAAGAACAAGGAATCAGAAACGGCACATTGAACAACACCACAAAAGGCCCTGCGTTCGATGTACCTCTTGCGAAGGCGTACCCCGAATGTCGTTTGGTTGTGGTAAAAAAAGTGGCGACTTGCGAGAATTTGATAGAGTTGTTCTATTCGCTCTT
>JAITNX010000047.1 GCA_031290235.1 Synergistaceae bacterium
GGGGCCGGATATACGATAAACATCCGTCGCGGCGTAATTGACAAACAGCTGGCGAATACTGGATGGCTTGTGCTGATCAGCAACCATATCTCCAGCGCGAAAAACGCGCTGAAAATATACCGGGCCAATCGTTTACTATGCTGGAACTAATTCGGCACCTTGTGTCTGGGTTGTCGTAAATCTTCCTGCGGATGTGGGGTGCCGCTCGCCGTTTGACACTGAAGGACGCGGATGCTAGAATTTCTCAATCCTGCGGACAGAGAGGACTTTTGGTGTTTTTTGGATATAGGCATTCATTGCGGGTTTCTGGGGGAGGAGTGGTCGTGCTGGATATGGCAAAGGGTTCGATAGAGGTTCGATGGCATGGGCGCGGCGGGCAGGGGGCGAAAAGCGCGTCCGCCATACTTGCCGAGGTGATGTTCGAGGAGGGCTACCACGTTCAGGCGTTTCCGGAGTACGGAGCTGAGCGCCAGGGCGCGCCCATCCGGGCGTATAACAGGGTGTCGGACAGGCCTATTCGCAAGCGTTGCGGAGTGCAGAATCCAGATATAGTCGTGATAGTCGACCCGACGATGGTCGAGAGCGCAAACCCCTGCGAGGGTTGCGCGGACGATGCCGTCTATCTCGTCAACACGCCGGAGGGCGCTGGCGCCATCAGGCGTGTGCTGGGCCTGCCGGATTCCGCGACGGTTCTGACTGTGGACGCGACGAGGATAACCATGGAGGAGCTGGGGCAAAACAGGCCCAACGCGCCATTGCTGGGGGCCCTCTCCCACGTGTTCAGCGACGTGTCGGCCGAGACTATCGCGAATCATTTCACCACGAAGATGAAATCTCTCTCCACAAGTCTGCTGGAGGCCAACAGACGTTCCATCATGCGAGGATATGAGGAGGCGTTGCGATCTTGAGCGGCGGAAACTGGAACTGGCAAGATGTCCCGCATGGGACAATAGCTTGGAGCGCATCGGCGCGCGAGGTCGAGACCGGGCTTTGGCGAAGCGTGCGCCCGGTGCTTGACACTGGCAAGTGCGTATCGTGTCTGAGGTGCTGGGTACAGTGCCCCGACTCGTCGGTGCGGACCGAGAACGCCAAGGTCCTTGGAATAGATATGTTCTTCTGCAAGGGCTGCGGGGTATGTGCCGCGGTATGCCCCACGGGAGCGATATCGATGCTCCCGGAGTCGGAGTTCCAGCGGGGCGGCGGGCAGGGGAAGGAGGGCGAGTAAATGGGCGGCAAAAGCGGAGATCCTGCCGGCGGGCGCAGGGAGATGAGTTCCGGCAACATGGCGTTCGCCGAGGCGATGAGGCAGATCAATCCGGACGTGGTGGCCGCGTATCCGATTACCCCGTCAACGGAGATCCCGATGAAGTTCGCGGAGTACGTGGCGAACGGTCAGGTCGATACCGAGTACGTGACCGTGGAGAGCGAACACTCCGCGATATCCGCCTGCGTCGGGGCGTCCGTGTCGGGGGCGCGCGTCATGACGGCGTCGTCAGCCAATGGCGTCGCGCTGATGCACGAGATATTCCCGATAGCGGCGTCATTTCGGGCGCCCATAGTGTTCGGTCTGGTCAACAGGAGCCTCGGCGCCCCGATAAACATCCACTGCGACCACTCGGACAGTATGCCGGAGCGCGATTCGGGCTGGGTGATGTTTTACTGCGAGGACGCGCAAGAGGTTTACGACACGACGCTGCTGTCGGTCAGACTGGCCGAACACCCCGACGTGCTCACCCCAGTGTTCGTTTGCCAGGACGGCTTCATAACGAGCCACTGCTACGAGCCTGTAGAGTTCCTGAGCGATGAGGACGTGAGGAATTTCACCGGACGGCGCGGAGCTTTGTATCCGCTGCTCGACGTCGATAACCCCGTGTCGTACGGGTCGTTCGTGATGTCGGAGTACTACATGGAGATAAAGAGGCGGCAGATAGAGGGGATGAACCAGGCCGGGAGGGTCTACGGCGAGATCTCGCGCGAGCTGGCGCGCCTCACCGGGCGCGATTATCCCGTCGTCGACCGCTACAGGACGGAGGACGCCGACTACGTGGCGGTCATAATGTCGTCCGCCGCCGGCGTGCTAAAGGATGCCGTGGACGAGCTGAGGGACCGCGGCGTAAAGGCCGGCTGTCTGCGCGTGCGAATGTTCCGCCCGTTCCCGGCCGACGAGGTCTCCCGTGCTCTCGACGGAAAGCGGGGGGTCGCCGTTCTCGACAGAAGCGCCAGCATAGGCGGAACGGCGCCGCTTGCCGCCGAGGTGAAGTCGGCCCTCTATGAGGCCGGAGTTCGGGGCGGCGCCCTGGTTCCGGTGCAAGACTTCATTTATGGCCTCGGTGGAAGGGATTTCTTCCCGAGCGACGCAAGGGACGTGTTCGACAGCCTGATTAAGGGAAATTTCGGCGAAAAGGCGCGGTACGTCGGTCTGCACGAAAGGGCCGCCGCGGAGGTTGGAGGAGACTGATGGATACTATCGATCTAAAGAAGCTGACTGAAAAAAAGAGTCCTCTCACGGAGGGACACCGCAGTTGCCCGGGCTGCGGCGCGCCGACCGCGATCCGGCAGGCCTTCATGGGGATAGACGATCCTGTCGTGGTGGTCGGCGCCACCGGCTGCATGGAGGTGTCGACGACGGTCTATCCGTACAGCGCCTGGCGCGTCCCATTCCTTCACGTCGCGTTCGAGAACGCCGGCGCGGCGGTATCGGGCGTAGCGGCGGCGTACAAGGCCATGAGGCGGCGGGGAGAGTTCAAGGAAAACATAAAGTGCGTGGCCTTCGGCGGAGACGGCGGCACCTACGATATAGGCCTCCAGTCCCTCTCCGGCGCGCTGGAACGGGGACACGACTTCACCTACATCTGTTATAACAACCAGGGCTACATGAACACCGGATCACAGAGGAGCAGCGCCACACCGAGGTCCGCGAACGCGACTACGTCGCCCTCGGGAAGCGTGATCCCGGGCAAGCTGCAGCGGGCGAAGAATCTCACTGAGATAGCGGCCGCCCACGACATCCCCTATGTCGCACAGACGACGCTGCACGACCCCATCGACGTGATACGAAAGGTAAAGAGGGCCGTCGAGACTCCAGGCCCCGCGTTCGTAAACATACTCGTCCCCTGCACTCTGTTCTGGAGAATAGAGCCGGCCGACCAGGCGAAAATATGCCGTCTCGCCGCCGACAGCAGGTTCTGGCCGATATACGAGGTGGTGGACGGCGAGTACCGCGTCACCTACACGCCAAAAAAACCGACCCCGGTGGAGGATTTCCTGCGAGCCCAGGGCCGCTACGCGCACCTCTTCAAGAAGGGAAACGAACGCCGCGACCTGATAGCTCAGGCCCAAGCCGACGTGGATTCGGAATGGGAGAAGCTGCTCGAAAAGGCAAAATGATTTTATGGCTGCCGGCTTGGAGTCACTCCGCCCTTATCAGCCTAAGCATATCGTCGGCGGATAGGCGGGACGCGGTGTCGGACTCATCCAGCAGGCTCTCAGCCAGGTCTTTTTTCCAGGCGTGCAGGTCGACTATCCTCTCCTCTATCGTGTCCCTGGCGACTATCCTGTAGATAGTGACGGGGCGCTGCTGTCCTATCCTGTGCGTGCGGTCAGACGCCTGCTCCTCCACCGCAGGATTCCACCAGGGGTCCATGTGGATGACGTAATCCGCGGCAGTGAGGTTGAGTCCGGTTCCTCCTGCCTTCAGGCTTATGAGGAAGCAGACGCCATCGCCAGATTGAAACGCCTTCACCCGGGATGCCCTCTCCGCCGGCGGCGTCGAACCGTCGAGATATTGGTACGAGACGCCGATTTCGTCGAGGTGTGTTCTCAGTATCGAGAGGTGAGTCACAAACTGGCTGAACACTAGTGCCCTGTGCCCGCCCGTTCCGAGTCCGTCGACTATGTCCAGGAATGCCTCCAGTTTTGCGGAGGGGTATGGTTCGCTCCCCTCGGGCAGCACGAGCGCCGAGTTGCAGCAGGCGCGCCTCATTCGCACAAGTTGGGCGAATATCTTGAATCTGACGTCCTCTCCGCCGGCGGCCGATGCCAGCTCCTCAACCGCGTTCCGCCTCACGGCCTCGTACAGAGCCCGCTCCTCCGGGTTCATTTTTACCCTCAGCGTTATCTCGGTCTTAGGCGGAAGCTCGGGCAGCACCTGCTCCTTTGTCCTGCGAAGCACGAAGGGCGCTATCAGCCCCTTGAGCCGTTTGCGTGCCGCATTATTGCCGCTGCGCTCTATGGGCACGGCGAATCTAGCGTTGAAGCTCTCGTAAGAGCCGAGGTAGCCTGGGTTTATGAAGCGGAAGAGGTTCCATAACTCCCCCAAGTTGTTCTCTATCGGGGTTCCCGTAGTCATAACGCGAAAATCCCCGTCCAGCTTCATGGCTGCCGCGCTGCGCTTCGTCGCGCTGTTTTTTATGGCCTGCGCCTCGTCGAGGACTATCGTGTTCCATCTGACGGATGACAACAGTTCGATCTCGTTCTGCAGCAGACCGTAGGAGGAGATGAGCACATCCATCGGCCCCAGGTTTTTCACAGTGGCCTCCCTGTTGCCCTCCCTGAGGTCGAGCGTGTTCAGCGCTGGCGAGAATCGGGCTGATTCGTCGCGCCAGTTCAAGCAGACCGATGTGGGGGCTACCACCAGGGCGGGGCCGAGATACGCGCGAGACAGAAGCACCGCGAGCGCCTGCACCGTCTTGCCGAGACCCATGTCGTCCGCCAGACAAGCGCCGCCGCCCCAGTGCGCCAGGCGAGACATCCAGGCGTATCCATCCATCTGATAGCTTCGCAGCTCGCCCTTGAAGAGAGCCGGGAGAACGGGGTCAAGGCTTGCCGCCTCGTCTATGAGCGCGGCGCGCTCGCTCCAGCCGCTGCTTGCCTCGAATGAACCAAGCCCGCTTGCCATCGAGGGCATCAGGGCCGCCGCAAGGTTCGAGATCCTCAGATCGTCGCCGCGCGTCTCGGCCAGCGCCGCTATCATCTCCAGATGGCGTCTGAAATCCTCGGTGAGGGCTATGAAGTCATTCTTGCCGATAGGGACAAATCGTCCCTTCGCGCTCTCCATGAGTTTTATAATATCCTTCAGCCCCAGCACGAGGTTCTCGTCCACGTGAACCTCGCCTGTCACGGAGAACCAGTCGCGCGAATCGCGCACTGTCATGTTCATGGACTTGGATGAGACGCGCTTCACGCGTCTGCCGCCTCCCTGCGGCCACTCCGTCGTGATGGCTTCTCCCATATCCTGCAGCTGAAGCAGAAATTCGAGCGATATCTCCGGGCCGGATATCCGCCATCTTGTCTCCGTCAGTTGTTCCGCCTCGCGGATTGCCGGGCACCTTTCAGCGAAATCGAGCATGGCGCTCCATTCCCGCTCCAGATCTCGTTTTGCCTGTACCCTGCGCCTGTCTATGAGGCCGAATATGTTCGAGCCCCCTATGCCCGGGCGGCACGACGCGCTCTCCGGTCCAAGCGGTCTCGTCACGGCTTCGACGTCGAGGCCGGATTCATCCGGCTGCACCTGAATATACAGTCTGTAGTCCGCGGCGACCATTTCAGCGTCAGATTCAATTCCATCCACATCAGAGTGTATCGTCACCACGCCGGCCAGTTCGCCGAGGGTCTTCTGCAGCTTTTCTCTGGCGTTCTCTGGCAGGACGAGTCCATTTTCTCCGACGATAGCGGCTATGGATCGGCAGCGTTCGTCGAACTCTATGACCCTAAGGCAGTTTGGGGCGTCCTCGACGACAGCGATATGGGACATCATCGTGCCGTGACCTGTGGTTTTCGGGAACGGGTTCAGCTTCAGCACGTATTCGCCGTCATGACAGATCGCAGTCATCCTGGGTTCGTCCAGGGTTATCTCCACCTTGCCGCCGTCACTGCGGCACAGGTTTTGGTGTCCGGCGAGCAATTTCAGTATGAGGGGTTTTTCGATGTAGTACGACGAATCGGCGTAGCGTTTTCTTACCGCGTCAGCGGCCGTCCTGTCATGTTCAGTCAGCGACTCCATGGAATAGGCTTCGTTGTGCATTTTCTTCAGCGAAATGTTCCTGCCGGCGCTCCATTCTCTGCCCTTCAAGGTCTGCTCCACCGGGGTTATCTCGTAGCTGTCGTAGTCTCCGGCGTCTTGCCAGTCCATTTGCCATACGAGCCGCTTGCCGTTCTGTATAGGAGAGGTTCGGAGCGGGGCGCTTATTCCGGACAGGGATTCGAGCGCGAACTGCCAATCCTCCTTGTGGCTCAGGATATCCCTGAGCGGGTGGGCTGGCTCCAGTATGGGAGGGATTTTATCAGCGCTCTTCGGCGAGATCTCGCGTATGATGGAGGCCAGCTCAGCCGCCGGATATCGCCTGCCCATCCCGAACAATCTGTTGCAGGCCATGCACGCCCTGGGCAGATAATGCCTGGCCCTGTCCGAGTCTATCCAGTACGCCGCGAGCATGAAGAACAGGACGTCCTCCGACTTCTCCGCCGCCTTCAGTCGTTTCGCGGCACTGGCGTCGAATATGCCAAGCCTTTCTTTCGCTCCCTCCGCCAGGAACTTCAGCGCGTACAGGGGATCACGGACCGCGTGGAAATTCGCTTTTTGCAGCGACTCGACGTACTCTTGAAATTTTTTCTCCGATTTTGCCCGCTCTCCCTGTGTCTGCAAATCATCCTCGCGGCACAGCAGCATGGGGTAAAGGATGCTCCACCGCGAATCGTAGACCGTCTTTTTCCTGCCGGAACTCCTGCGAAGCTCCTTCAGCCCCGCCTCAAAGAGCGCGAGCGCCTGGTCTGGCTCTCCGTGGGCGAGCGCCGCAACCGCTCTGATGACGTATCTTTCCGGGTTACCCGATGCCTCCGGGCTTGTCGCGGCAGCTTCGGCTTCTCCGAGACGGCCGGACGACAGGAGGCTCATGGCCCTCATAATGACGAGTTCGCCGTTGCCAGGGTGGGCCGCGCAGTATTTCAAAAAAATTTCATGCAGAGTGGGGAACTCCTCCGAGCGCTCGGAAAATATATCGAGCGCGGTGCGGAGGCCGAGGATCCCAATCTCCTCCGGAAGGCTCATAATCAGGCTCTCGTCCAGAGGGTTGCAGAGTATCAGAGAGTACGGGTCCGTGGGGACCTTTTCAAAGATGTTTTTGTCCATATAGCTGTCAAAGCGGGGAGGGGCCGTCATGTCGTTCAAGATGCCGAACAGAGTTTTGTCATTCGTGAAGATGGCCCGCCTCAAGTCCCTCACATACGCCGCTCCTATATCGTAGAAGTATGGGCGGGTTTTGTCGCGGCCGTACCGGTTCACGTCTCTCTTCCCGATGCCGGCGCCCGCAGCTCCGGCGTATAGGCGTTCGATCTCGCCCGCTTTTATTGCCTCCCTTATGGCCGGCTCGGTCAGGAGCCTGTCGCAGAACCATAGTATGCCCCCGCTCCTCATATTGTTGTGAGCTATGCCCTGAGCTTCCCATTTTTTGAGCATACTCTCCAACTTTCCGGGAGTCCATTTTTTCCTGTTGGGCATGGATTCGCCCGCAGCGACGAGCGCCTTCGTTATGTCGGCCGGCGAGGCGGGGACGTATATCGCCGACATCATAAGGAACGCGGCTCTCTCCCAAGCCGGAAGAGATCGGTATTTCACCAAAAGCGCCTCGCGTTTACTCTCGTCGTATAACATCAGTCCGGTTTTTTCGCGTCAGACTTTAATTTGAAATAAATTTCAGGCATGACCAACAGGCAAAGCGACTTGAGGAACACCTCCGGCTTCCAGAAAAACGATCTGAAGCTCGACAGGAGGATCGACCGCACCTCCGGATCTTTCCGCATCAGGTCAAACTGTTCTCTGTCGCCGCGCCTCGCGCAGATTTTCAGCATCCTCGCGTGAGACAAGGGCAGAAGCATATAGCGGGCTATATCCCTGATTTTCCCCGACCTGGAGTTTTTCAAAAGGCAATCCGCGAGCCGGAAATGGGCCTTTGTGTTGTCGATGTAGCGATTCAGCCGCTGTTCTTTTGTCGCGGCGTTTGCTATCGAGCCCATCCCCTCGTGAATCAGGTACACGTAAGGGCACTTTGCCGAGAAAACGACCTCCTCGCACAAAGAGAGGGCCGTTACCGCAAACTCCACGTCCTCCCCGGCGAAACAGCCCTCCGTGAACTCGATTCCCTTTGACAGCAGGAAGTCCCTTCGAAAGAGCATGGTACAGATGCTTGGTTTTACCTTGTTTAAAATACGCATAACGGCGAGGTCCTCGGAGGAGTACTTTTTCCTCGGGTTCAGCCTGGGAGGGTAAAAAATTTCCTCTCCAGTCTCCGTGTCGCGCGACCTGTATCCGCAAAACGCTATGTCGCAGCCCGAGGCGGAAATGGCGTCGTGCAATGTCGATATGAAGTCGCTGTCGGCCATGTCGTCCGAGTCCATAAACAGCGTGTACTCGCCGAGCGCCGCTCTCAGCCCGGTATTTCTCGAGCAGCTCGTCCCCATGTTCTTCTCGTGCGTTATTATCCGCCACCCGCGTGCTGACGACTCGAGCGCGCGCCTTGCCATGACGGCGGTATCATCCGAGGATGCGTCGTCGACGAGGACTATCTCTAAATTTTCGTAGTTCTGGGCCAACAAGGACCGCAACGCGCGGCTCACGCTCTTCTCCGCATTGTAGGCCGGCATGACTACGCTTATCAATGGCGACACCGCGACACCTCTGTTCATGATAAACAATCGCTTGATATGATATCATAATCCGCGTAAGGAGCCACTGTCAAGAAGGAGCGGGAGCATGATTCCCAAAATTATACATTTCTGCTGGTTCGGCATGGGCGAAAAGCCGCAAATTGCCAAAAGCTGCATGGAGTCCTGGGAGCGGCATCTGCCTGAGTACGAGCTGAGGGAGTGGAACGAGGACAATTTCGACGTGACGAGCAATCGATATGCGAAGGAGGCCTACGAGTCCCGCCTCTATGCTTTCGTCACAGACTATGTGCGCCTGTACGCCCTTTATAATTGCGGGGGGATATACATGGACACGGACGTAGAGGTCCTGCGGCCGCTGGATAGGTTCTTGTCCCACGCGGCGTTCTCGGGCTTCGAGGACGGGGTGAACGTTCCGACAGGGATCATGGGCAGCGAAAAAGGCTGTCAGGCCGTAAGGGACTTGATGCTCCATTACGAGGGCAAGTCCTTCAAAAAAAAGAATGCCTCCTGCGACACCACTACAAACTGCGCCGCTGTGACGGGATATTTTTTAAAACATGGGTTGGTTCAGGACAACACGCTCCAGACGGTAAATGGCATGACGTTTTATCCGAGGGAGTTCTTCTGTCCTAAGAACCTCAAGTCGACAACGACGAATGTCACGGAGGACACGTACGTTATTCACCACTTCGCGGGGAGCTGGCTGCCAGTGTGGAAGAAGAGGCGGGCCGAGGTGAGAAAAAAAATCAGGCTGTTTCTGGCCGGCATATTTGGGCCGGAGAGTCTGTGACGGCGCCCCTCGCCCGATTGGCGAAGCGATGAGTTGCAGCCTGCTGACTGGACCTTACAAGGCGTTGATTGCCCCGGTCGTCCGAGGGCTGATCGCGGCCGGGCGAAATTTCAGGCCCAGCGTGGTCGTCAAGATGGACGGAGGTCTCGGCAGCCAGATGTGGCAGTACGCCATAGGACGAGGGGCTGGGCGTGCCTCCGGTCTGCGGGCATTGTACGACTTGTCGTGGTTTGACGGCGACACCAGGGACATAAATGGGATTTACAGCAGGGCCTACCAGCTTGAGCCTGTATTTCCGTGTATAAAACCGGCGAAAGCGGACCAGGCGCTTTTGCTGACATATCGGCTGCATTTCGACCTGTATCCCGGGACGCGCTTGGATTATGACGAGACGATTTTCTCGTCCCGCTCCCCGAGATACCTCGGAGGGTACTATGTAAACGCGAAATACGTGGATGGCCAGGGGGACGGTCTGAGGGACGAATTTAAGTTCAACGTCCCCCTCACGACAGAGAACGGGCTTGCCCTTTCACGGATAAAGACGGAGCGTCATTCCACGGCTATTCATATAAGGCGCGGGGACTACGTCGGCTCGGCTCACGACGTAACGACGCCCGATTATTTCAGGGGCGCTGTCAAATGGATAGCTGACAGGCTGCCGCCAGGCGAGGTCGTTTTTTTTGTGTTCTCGAACGGGATCGATTGGAGCCGGGAGATTTTACGCGATCTGGACTATGAATTTATTTATATCGACGACAATGATAACGACAACGGCCATATCGATATGTATTTGATGTCGCAATGCAGCCATTTCATTATTTCGAACTCGTCCTTCAGCTGGTGGCCGGCCTGGCTGTCGAGGCGATCCGCTGATAAAATAGTTGTGATGCCGGATAAATGGAAAGCAAACGAACTCCGCGAGAATCGCCTTTCGATGAGGGCCGAGGGATGGGATGTCGTTCCTGTGAGGTGAAAAAGGCAAAGATGTGTATAGCTTGACATAATCCCACGACTAAAGTCGTAGGATACTCATAACCGAGAAAAATGTCTTGAAATGCGACTAAAGGAAGGGTATACTTAGAAAGTAAGGATAAATAAATTACCCTACTAATTGGG
>JAITNX010000154.1 GCA_031290235.1 Synergistaceae bacterium
TAGGACCGAGAACCGGAAAGAGAATCTGGAACAAAAAGAACGCAAGCGACAGCGACGCCGCCGATTTGCGCGTGAAAATCCCAGTGCGCGACGTCATGACCGCTCGCCTCCGCCAAAAATCGGCGTCCTCGAAGGGCGCGGCAATACAACGAATAGATTTTTTAAAAATTTACAGACTTGTGAGCGATGTGTGCTGTGAGCTGTGAGCTGTGAGCTAAGTATAACTGGAAATTATTTTCCCGCATCAGTAAAAACACTTATTACCACCTCTATCAAATGAAGATTTTTTGAAGATTTACGTAGTAATACTAACAGCTTTTGTTATGATAAGTCAATGGTCATTGCTGATGATGAGCACAAAGACCTAGTTTGTTAGAGGCAGGATGAAGCATTGGAACGGTTCATGTGCGGGAGGAGGATTCCAATCCCGAATGTCGAGGGTGATATTTCGTTGGAATTATTTTAAATCAGAGTGAATTTATTTGCAATAGGACATGAATGCGATATGCATTGTTTATACGGATTGGTTACTAATCGGACGTCAAGTTTTTATAAGCCGATAGATCGACGTCGCGTTGCGTTTCAGTGCCTGCCGTGATATGGAGGATTGCTTCTTGGTTTTATTCGTCTGGGACATTTTTGACCAGAAATTCTTTTGAATACGCCAGCCAGAAATGATATCGAATCGTAAAGGGGTGATCGAGGTTATGCGACGCGATTTCGTTGACCTTGCGGCATAGATCGGGATCTGAACGAACCATTGACTGTAGGGCAGCCCAATCGTTTTTTCCGCCGCGCTCTATAATGTCGTCGATGGCTGGTCTTGTATAGCCAGTATCGGTTATATGGCGATGCTCCATGTCGTCCCCAGCTTCTTCAATTCGTTATCTCATTCCTATGCTTTCGCGCCCTCGATATTATCTCGTCCTTGTCCAAAGTGAGAAATTCGCCGTCCCTGTACAGCAATTTTCCCGCCGCTATCGTCGCGCGCACGTCGCGGGACGAGCCCGCGTATGTCACGAACTCCGGCACGTTTGTTCGGTCGCAGCCGACGTACTGAGGAGAGTCCATGTTTATGAGGGCGATGTCGGCGAAGTATCCGGGCTTTATGAGGCCGACGTCCTTGAAACCGAGGCCTGACGCGCCGTTGACCGTCGCCATCTTGAGAACCTGCTTCGCCGATACCAGTGTCGGGTCCATGTGATAACCCTTGTGCATCAAGGCGGCCGCGCGAACCTCATCCCAGACGTCGAGCCTGTTGTTGCTCGCCGCTCCGTCCGTCCCCAGTGCCACGTTTACGCCTGCTTCGAGCATCGCCTTTACAGGCGCGTAACCGCTGCCGAGCTTCAGGTTGCTCTTAGGATTGTGGACTATCGTCACGCCGTCCCGCCTCACCCTGTGCAGTTCGCCCTCCGGGAACCAGACGCCGTGCGCCAGTATGAGCTCTCGAACGTCGAGCAAACCCGTCGATTCCAGATAGTCCACAGGTTCTTCCCCGTAGGTCTCCTTGAATGTGTCGAACTCGCCCTTCGTCTCCAGCCAGTGGAAGTGGATGCCGAGGTTTTTCTCCTTAGCCAGCCTGGCCACCGTCTCGAGCGCGGCCCTCGGCAATGTGTAGGGAGCGTGCGGTCCGAGCTGAACGATTATTCTGCCGTCGCGTCCGTTGTACTCCTCCGCGAGTTCGATGTTCTCCTGTATCTTCCCGCCGTCGTCGCCTGTGATGCCGCGGCAGAGGGCTGCCCTCATACCGGACGCCAGCGCCGACCGGGCCACCTCCCCCATGAAGTAGTACATGTCGGCGAAGCAGGTGACTCCGCACGATATCATCTCCAGCATCGCCAAGTCGGCGCCGGACCTTATATGCTCCGCCCTCAGACGATTTTCGATGGGGAATATTTTTTTCTGCAGCCACTCCATGAGGGGCTGCTCCTCGCCAAGTCCCCGGAGGAGGGTCATGGAGACGTGGGTGTGCGCGTTCACGAACCCGGGCAGGGCTATCGTCCTGCCCTGACCGTCGAACAGGACCTCTCCAACGGAAGCGCCAGCCCCGGATATCCCCGATATCCTGCCGTCCGCGCCGATCTCTATATCGCCGTACTCAGCGTCGCCCCGGGCCGAGTCCCATATAAGGACGTTTTTGATCACTGGCATCCCGCTACTCCCTCCAACCCTGGAGGTATTTCTCCTGCTCCGGCGTCAGCTGCTCCAACTTGATGCCCAGCGACTCCACCTTGTATTTTGCCACGATGTCGTCCAGGAACGCCGGCACCGGCTGCAGACCCTTCTTCAGTTCGGCGCCGCCCGCTATGTGCAGGGCGCAGAGCAATTGGATCGAGAAGCTCATGTCCATTATCTCTATCGGGTGCCCGTCGCCGGCCGCGAGATTGACGAGCCTGCCCTCGCCCAGGAGGTGGAGCCTCCTGCCGTTGGGCATCTCGTACGTGCGGATATTTTCCCGGCTGTTGTATACCCTGGCCGCCATGTCATCCAGGTCCGGGATGTAAACCTCGACGTCGAAGTGCCCCGCGTTCGCGATCAACGTCCCATTTTTCATCTTCTCGAAGTGATCCCTGCGAATCACCTTTGTGTTGCCGGTAACTGTTATGAAGATGTCGCCTATCTCTGAAGCCTGCATGACGTCCATGACTCTATATCCGTCCATGTGGGCCTCCAGCGCGCGGTGCGCGTTGATCTCAGACACCACGACCTTGGCGCCCAGCCCCTCCGCGCGCCGCGCGACTCCCTTTCCGCACCAGCCATAGCCGACTACGACGACGGTCTTGCCTGCCACCACGCAGTTGGAGGTACGCAGGATTCCGTCCCAGACGGACTGTCCGGTCCCATATCGGTTGTCGAACAGGTACTTGCTCAGTGCGTCGTTCACGGCGAGCATCGGGAACTTGAGCAGCCCCTCCGCGTCCATGGCCTTTAGGCGCTTTATCCCGGTGGTGGTCTCCTCGCAGCCGCCGAGTATCTTTGGAATTAGATCCTGATATTTTTCCAGCACCATGCTCACTGTGTCGCCGCCGTCGTCTATAATAATGTCGGGTTCCCACTCCAGCATCCTGCGAAGGTTCTCCTCGTACTCCAGGGCGTCCATCCCATGCCAGCTGAATACATGGACGCCGTACTCGGCCAGGGCCGAACAGATCGCGTCCTGCGTGGATAACGGGTTGCTGCCCGATGCCACGATGGTTGCGCCAAGGTCGTGCAGAACCTTCAGCAAGCAGGCCGTCTTCGCTTCCAGGTGCAGGCAGCAGGCAATGGTGTGCCCTTTGAGAGGATGCCGCCCCTTTACGCTCTCGTGTTCCTTTATGAGACGCAGGACCGGCATATATTGCCACGCCCAGTCTATTCTAGCCCACCCTTCCAGCGCGAACGCCATATCCGCCACTTTATAATTCTCTTTCTCTGCCATTTCAAGACCTCCCAAAGGACTTTTTGTCCGAATGAATTTGAATCGTAAGAATCGCGTATAAAACCCGGCCTTGTTTTTCGAGCGATAAGCATATTAATCGGCATTACGCGAAGCCCTTCAAAAAAACTAACTTATTATGGCATATTCTTTTGATTTGATACAGAGCCATTTAAGAAAATTTTAGAGCGGATTTTCCGAGGCGTCGGAGTTGGTTGATACTAATGATTGACATTGGTTTGAGTATGGTGTTAAGTACCTATATGAGATTGCGCCGCACTCTCCAGTACAAAAAAATTTTTCCGCGTATGCCGATGGATTTTTTGGGCTGATACCGGGATTTGGGGCTTTTCTACAAAATTGTGAGAGCGAGTTGACGAGTAATGAGGGAGTGGCATTACACGAGGGACGGTCAAAATTTTGGGCCATTTCCAGAGGTCTCGATGAGGAAATTGATCGAGGATGGAACTCTGAACAAGGACACGTTGGTCTGGTGTCCCGAGTCGGAGTATGCGAAGAGCGGCTGGGTCAGGGCGGAGGATACTGAGCTGGCGGATTTGTTCGGCTTGGGGAAAAATGACGGGCAAGCGGAACAGCCGAAGCGAATGGAGGAAAGCGACTCCCAGGGGGGAGTCGCTTTCCTGAGCGGTTCTGGCCAGAAGGCCGCCGCGCCGCGAACAAAGCCGCGGCCCAATAAAAAAATCCTCGCGCTGGCCGCGGTGCTGCTGATCGCCGCCGGAACAGCCATTGCCGGCTATCTTCTATCCTCCGGCGGCTCGTCCTCAAAGCTCTACCGGGTGGAGGAGGCCCTGCCGGCAGTCCCAGGCGCGGAGGCCTCCATATTATTGAGGATAGCCGACGCGAGTTCGCTGAGGTCGGCGGTATCGGCGCTGTCCGAAATAATCCTGACCCTGTCCGACAGCAAGAAAGAAAAGGGGACCATGGATGACGGAGACCTGGAACAGGTAACAATCGCGCTGGCCGGCCTCGATGAGTTCGAGGATTTTCTGGACACCGTCGGGGAAATGGCGCTGCTCATCGTGCCGTCCGACGCCCAGCCCGGCGTTCCGCCCTTTTACCTGGCGTATTCCACAAACGACGAAAAATTCAATGCTTTTATCATGTCGAACCGCTCCGGGAAGTTTATACGAATCGATAAATGGGAGACAAAACTCGCGGGCAATGAGGCGGAGGCGTGGGTTTTCAGGCCATCCGACCCTGAGTTGGCAGAGGCCGGCGAGTTATTCGCGCTCAAGCGGAAGGCTGGAGCCGGCTCTCTGGTGCTGATGGCCCGCAGCCCTAAGGAAATAGAGGAGATGACGTCCACTCTGGACCGCAAATCACCTGCCCTCGCTTTCGAGCGGAACACAGGGGATGCCGACTTCGCGCAGATTAAAATCCCTGAGGGCTTCGCCGCGTCGGACCTGAGGGACAAACTCAAAAAAATCAGCCCTAGCGGGATAAACCCGCTGATGCCGCCCAGTAACAAAATACTGTGGACGGTATCCGAGTTTTCCTGGTCCAGGAAAGCGGATACGATTCACATGGAGTCCTACTCCGACTATATAAAGCAATTCCAGGGTGTCGTTTCCAACCTCCTGAAAGTCGGCGAGTCCAAGATACTCGGGGATGGAAGCGTCGCGTGCTATACCTCCATCGACACCGGGGTTTTCTTCCACTTGGCCTTCCCGGACGCGTCCGACCCTGTCAGGGAGTTTTTTAAGATAGTCGGAGGCGGAAGAAACTCGACGGGGCTGCCTCCGGCAATCGAAAGCGACATCATGGCCATTCTCAACCACGGCAGATTCTCGTTTGTATGCGTCGCAAAGGACAGGAAATTGAGCACTGCCTATGTGACGATTGAAACTGACGCTCAGGGCGCGTTTGACCGGATATTCCCAATGGCCGGCATGTTCGTCGCCGGACCGGCAAATATCCCGGGGTGGGATTCAGCCTCGTCAACCCCGCTGCCAAACGGCATGAGCCTGGTGATGGCTCGCAAGAGCGACGCGCTCCTGGCCGGCGTGGGGGATGTCGCGGCTTATGGCAAGAGCGCTTCCGTTCCGAAGAATTTCAAGGATTATCTGTCCCCTGGCAATATTGGAAATTCAATCATATCCTCGGAATTTATTCATGCCATGCTGGGGCTGGTGAATACGGAATTGGGGCGCGAGATGAGAAACGCTCCTCAGGAAGCCCTCATTGGGTTGAAGGCTCTGCGCGGCTTGGCCGACTCCTTTGACTCCATATGCGGCAACATGCAGACGTCAGGGAAAGGCGTAACGGAGATAGTCTTGAAAGAGGGGGCGCCGCCGCTAAAGGAAATGATCGCCGAATGGTCGTCCATGATCTCCAGCGCCGCTGGCGCGGGGACTGAATCTTCCGAGTCCGCGATTTCTGATATAATTCTTTTGACAGGTTTATAAATTCATCGTTCGTGGGGGGAAGTTTTATGGTTTTTCCCGTTTCAAATAAGCCGATTAAGTGGAGGAGCGCAGGCGAGCTTCGAGGGTTGTTTTTATCGTACTTCGAGGGCCTGGGGGCGAAGCGCTATCCGAGCTTCCCTCTGGTGCCGGACGACCCGACACTCCTGTTCACTGTCGCCGGCATGGTTCCGTTCAAGCCGTATTTCCTGGGCCTCCGCACTCCGGAGGTCGGGAGGGCCACGACATCGCAGAAGTGCATAAGGACGAACGACATAGAGAACGTGGGCCGCACCGCGAGGCACCATACGTTCTTTGAGATGCTCGGCAACTTCAGCTTCGGCGACTACTTTAAAAAAGAGGTCATCCCCTGGGCGTGGGAGTTTTTGACAGAGCGAGTGGGCCTTGACGCGGACCGCCTGTACGCGACCATCTACCTGGACGACGACGAGGCGCATGACATGTGGAAGAGCTTGGTTGGCCTGCCGGACGACAGGATATACCGCCTGGGCGAGGACGACAACTTCTGGGCCGCCGGGCCGACAGGCCCCTGCGGACCATGCTCCGAGATAATCTACGACCAGGGTCCGGAGTTCTCCTGCGGGCGTCCCGACTGCGGCGTGGGCTGCAGCTGCGACAGGTATCTGGAGATATGGAACCTCGTCTTCATGCAGTATTCGCGGGACGAGTCGGGCCAGCTGACGCCGCTGCCCAAGAAAAACATCGACACTGGCATGGGGCTGGAGAGGCTCTCGTCTGTCGTGCAGGGAGTGAAGGGCGACTTCGAGACCGACCTGTTCAAGCCGATCATTGACGCCGCAAGCCGCATTGCCTGTGTCAGGTACGGAGAGGACAAGGCGAACGACCTGGCGGTGAGGGTCATATCCGACCATCTCAGGGCTTCGGCCTTCATGATAGCCGACGGCATACTTCCGTCGAACGAGGGACCGGGCTACGTCCTTCGCCGCCTCATTCGGCGCAGCGCGAGGTTCGGACGCTCAATGGGGATAGACCGCCCATTCCTGCTGGAGCTGCTGCCTGTCGTGAACGAGATAATGAGCGATCCTTACACTGAGCTCGTGGAACAGCGCCAGGCCATAGAGCAGATAATTCTCACGGAGGAGGAGAGGTTTGGTCGCACCCTCTCCCAGGGCATAGATCTGCTGGACGACGAGCTTGCCCTTGCGAGAAAAGCTGGGAGCGGCAAGTTGTCCGGCGGCGTGGCCTTCATGCTATACGACACGTACGGATTTCCGCTGGAACTGACTGAGGAGATATCGACGGAGGCCGGCGTCAGCGTGGACAGAGGCGAGTTCGACTCCTGCATGGAGCGCCAGAGGGAGCGCGCCAGGGCGTCGAGCAAGCAGTCGTCGGCGGTTATGGAGAAAAATGTCTACACTGAGGCCGCCGACAGACTTGGAGCCACGAAATTCGACGGTTACGAGGTTACGAGCGAGGATGCGACGGTCGCCGCGATAATAAAGGACGGCGTTGAGACGGCATCCATACGCAGCGGAACGGAAGCCCTGGTAATCCTGTCTCAGACCCCATTTTACGCGGAACGCGGCGGTCAGGTCGGAGACAGGGGCGTACTCAGGTCAGCCGCATCGAGGTTCGAAGTGGCTGACACCATTCACCCAAGCGGCGACCTTGTGGCGCACCGCGGAACGCTGGTCGAGGGCGAAATGAGCGTAGGAATGAAGATAGGCGCCTTTGTCGATGAGGAGAGGCGAAACGCCGTGAGGAAACACCACACCGCCACCCACCTTTTGCACGAGGCGCTTGGCAGGGTGTTGGGCAAGCACGTTCGTCAGGCCGGCTCCATGGTGACGCCGGCGTTCCTCAGGTTCGACTTCAACCATTTTGCCCCCATGACTCAGGAGGAGATCGCCGAGGTGGAGAGAATAGTCTACTCCGAGGTCCTGGCGGCAAAACCCGTGACGACCAGCGTGATGAGCTACGCTGAGTCGAGGGGAACCGGAGTGAAGGCACTCTTCGAGGAGAAATACGGAGACGTGGTCCGCGTGGTCGAGGTGCCCGGTTTTTCCAAGGAGCTATGCGGAGGCATTCACGTGAGCAACACCGGCGAGATAGGGCTGGTCAGGATAGTGAGGGACGAGGGCATAGGCTCCGGCGTGAGGAGGATAAACGCCGTGGCCGGCATGGTGTCGCTGGAGCTATTTCAAGGTTCGAGCGCCGCGCTGCGCAATCTCTATGAGGTCATTGGCGGCGACCAGGACACGGTAGTTCAAAAGGCACAGGATCTCGTGGAGGAGCGCAAGACGCTGGAGCGCAAAAATCAGGAGGCCATGCTGAGGGCAATGCTGGACAATGTCGGTCGCCTCATCATCAACTCGGTCAGAATAGACGGGACCGTGCTGATAGCGGAGACGCTCGGAAAGGTGTCGAGGGATCTGCTGCGCCAGCTGGGCGACAGGATAAAATCAGCCGAAAAGAGCGTGGTCATGCTGTTCGGCGCCATAGAGGAGGACGGGCAGGCCGCCCTGACCTGCATGGCATCCGACGAGGCAGTGAAACGCGGGGTACACGCCGGCAATATAGTGAAGGAAATAGCCGGCGCCATGGGCGGAAGCGGCGGCGGCAAACCGGCTATGGGGCAAGGCGGCAGCAAGGACGCCGGAAAATTGAAGGAGATAATGGCCTCCGCCGAGGGGATAGTGAGGCGGCAGCTTGGCAAGTAGAGAGAGACGCGCGTGACGCCTGGCGATAAAAGCAGGGTGGTAGCTCTCGACGTAGGCACAGTGAGAATAGGAGTGGCGGCGAGCGACCCGACCGGCTGTTTCGCGCAGGGCGTGACAGTTCTGCGGGCCGCCGGAGATTGGATGGAGGAGCTATCCGCAATACTGGACGAGTACAATTCCTGTACTATCCTCATCGGGATGCCTCGCCGCACCAACGGCGCGGACGGCCCAGAGGCCAAGAAAATGAAGCATGTCGCGAAATTGCTCGAAGCGCGCTTCCCGCATATCGAGGTCATTCCATGGGACGAGAGATTCACAACCACGATAGCCACCCAGACGCTCTTGGAGGCCGACGTCTCCAGGCGCGGCCGCAAGTGCCAGGTTGACAAGGTCGCGGCGACCGTCCTCCTGCAGAGCTACCTCGACTCCATGAACAGAGGCGTGACGGCCTCACCTCCTCCGCTTCCAGTTATGGATCAGGCCTCTTCGCGCAAGGGGGGCAGACGCGGCGGCAAGAGGGCGTATGAATGAAGGGAA
The DNA here is from genome assembly GCA_031290235.1 of Synergistaceae bacterium. Lineage (GTDB taxonomy): Bacteria > Synergistota > Synergistia > Synergistales > Synergistaceae > JAIRWR01. The sequence goes on from JAITNX010000154.1 coordinate 9,078, forward strand.
CGCCGTGAATGCGGCTTTCGCCTTGTTTTAATCTTTACCCTTATCGGAGGGCATGTTTACAAAATTTTTTTTCGCGAGGGAACTGTGTGGAGTGAAATTACCGGACGGAGTAAAGATGACGCCCATGCTGAAGCAGTATGGCGAGTGGAAGGACAAGTATCCGGACTGTCTGCTGCTCTTTCGCATGGGCGATTTTTTTGAGCTGTTTTTCGACGACGCCGTTACGGCGTCTGAGGTCCTTGATATTGCCCTGACGGCGAGGGATCAGGATAAGGCCATTCCGATGGCCGGGGTCCCGCACCACGCGCTCGACTCTTATATGGGGCGGCTGATAGCGGCAGGCTACAGGGTGGCTGTCTGCGACCAGATAACCGAGCCGGACGGAAAAACTCTTGTCGACCGCAGTGTCGTCAGGGTAGTGACGCCTGGAACATACGTTCCTCAGGACGCGGAGGGGGACGGAAAAATTGCTGCGGTCGCCCTGAACGGGGAGGACGCCTCGATCGCGCTGTTGACGGCCGGCACTGGACTGCTGGAGGCTGGCACCTTTCCTGTGGACGAAGCTGTATCGCTGATTTTTTCTTTCAGGCCCGGTGAGCTTTTGATACCGCGCGGGCTGGAGGATGAGCTGTCGCGGCGCGCCCCGGACCTGACGGCTCAAGCGGCGGGACAATCCGCGATTGTGGCGCGCGAGCGCGGAGAGTTCTCGCCGCAGTTCGCCTCCGCGTGGCTCTGCAAAAAATGGGGGTTAGCCAGCCTCCGCGCCATGGGCGTAGAGGACGCGGATCCGGCGTCTGGAGCTGCGGCAGCGGCCATACGATACCTGGAGGAGACGCAGTTCGGCGGGGCGGATCACGTCCATGGCATACGTCCCCTGATGCCGGAGGGAATGCTGATACTCGACAGGACGACGCAGTTGAACCTCGAACTCGTCGAAGGCGACGGCGCGTCGCTCTACTCAGTGCTGAACAGGTGCAAGACACCGATGGGGCGCAGACGCCTCTCCTACTGGATAACCCACCCGATAGCGGATCTCGACGAGATAGGGCGAAGGCAGGATTGCATAGAGGCAATGGCCGGCGACGGCACGCTTCTGCGCAACATCGCGGAGTCGCTGTCAGGATGCCGGGACATGGAGAGGGCCCTCGGGCGGCTCTCCATGAAGGTTGGCAACCCAAGGGATCTAGGAGCGGTGCGCGACACGCTGAACGCGATGCCGAAACTTTTGAGGGACATCGACGGCTCGAAGTCCGGCATATTGGAGTCAATATTCCGCGAAGTACCGGACGTCTCCGGCCTTGGGAGGCTGCTGTCCGATATGTTGGAGGACGACCTTCCGAGGGCGCTTGGGACTGGAAACGTCATACGTGATGGGTGCGACACTACTCTCGACGAGGCGCGGGACGCGATACGCAACGCGGAGGAGAACGTCAGGGCCTTCGAGCAGGAGGAGCGGGAGCGCACTGGAATAAGGGTGAGGGTCGGCATCAACAAGGTGTTCGGTTACTATATAGAGGTGGGGCGCAGTAACTCTGACAGGGTTCCGGACGACTACCACAGGCGTCAGACTGTGGCGGGCGGCGAGAGGTTCGTCAACGAACGGCTCAAGGAAATAGAACGGCGGGTATTCCACGCGGAACACGAGATAGGGGAGAGGGAGGAAGTCCTGTACAAATCCCTGCTTGCCGCCGCTTTGAAGGAGAGCCGGCCATGCCAGGCCGCGTCGGCGGCCATAGCGGAGCTGGATGTGCTCCGCTCTCTGGCGGAGATCGCGCGGGACGGCTCTTATGTCAGGCCCGTCATGGACGAAAGCAGGGCCTTTTTGGTAAAGGGGGCGCGGCACCCCGTAGTGGAAAAATCCCTCGGGACACTCCCATTCACGCCGAACGACATCGAGCTCGACCCCGACGCTACTGACGACAAAGGCTGCATCGCAATACTGACCGGACCCAATATGGCCGGCAAGTCCACATATCTGCGGACTGCCGCCCTGGTCGCGCTTTTGGCGCACATGGGGTCGTTCGTACCGGCGGAGAGCGCGCTCATCGGGCTGATGGACAGGATATTCACGAGGATAGGCGCGCGCGACGAGCTGTCGAGGGGGCGCAGCACCTTCATGGTCGAGATGGTTGAAACGGCGAACATACTGCGCCACGTCAGCAGGCGCAGCCTCGTCATACTGGACGAGATAGGGCGCGGAACCTCTACATACGACGGCATGAGCATCGCCTGGGCGGTCGTCGAGTTCCTGGACCTCCACGTGGAGGGGAGGACGAAGGCGCTGTTCGCGACCCACTACCACGAGCTGACGAATATGAGCCTGCCGCAGATTGTGAACCTGAGCATGGCGGTCGATGAGTCAAGGGACGGGATACACTTCCTTCACAGGGTCGTAAGGGGTCCGGCCAGCAGATCCTACGGAGTTGAGGTCGCACGGCTCGCAGGGGTGCCTAACCTCGTCGTGAGGAGGTCGCAGGAGCTTCTGGCCGAGTTCGAAAAATCCTCCCCGTCGTCGGACGACGGACTAGGAGATCTGTCCAGGAAGTACGTGCAGAAGGAGATATTCTTCGACGTGGAGCGAGAGGGAGTAATAGAGCGGCTTGCGCAAAGCGACCCGAACCAGATGACGCCGATGGAAGCCCTGGGACTCGTCAGCTCCCTGAGAGAGAAGAGCAGGAGGATACTTGGGTACAAATGAACGTCGTGAACAGGAACATAGAACGGCTGGACGAGAGCGTATCGAGCCGCATAGCGGCTGGCGAGGTCATAGAACGGCCAGCCTCGGCGGCGAAGGAGCTGCTGGAGAACTCGCTCGACGCCGGCGCTGAGGATGTCCGAATCTCGCTCGAACAGGGGGGGAAGGTCTCGCTTGTCGTGGAGGATGACGGTGCCGGAATCCAGTTCGACGACCTCGGACTGGCGTTCGAGCGGTACGCCACGAGCAAGATAAAAACGCTCGACGACCTCGAGCGAGTCCGCACCCTGGGCTATCGCGGAGAGGCATTGTCGAGCATTGCGGCCGTGAGCAGGGTGGAGCTTCGCAGCAGGGCGCGGGACTCGGAAATTGGCGGCATGATCCGCTGCGACGGAGGCGCCGCCTCCCGCTGTTCGGAGACTCCGGCGTCCTTCGGCACGAGGATACAGGTCGACGACCTCTTCTACAATCTTCCAGCCAGGAGAAAGTTCTTGAAGGGTTCGACCGCTGAGTTGAAGAGGATCATTCAGGTGGTCCAGGACTACGCCCTAGTTCATCCTCGCGTTCGCTTCAGACTGTCCAACGACGGAAAAAATTTGCTGGACATCGGCGACGCCGGGTCGACGGACGAGGTTTTGATATCGCTCTGGGGCCGGGAACACAGGTCCGGCAGCTCTTCGGCGATGGCAGGAGGCGTATCGGTATCGCTCTGGTGGAACAATCTGCCAGGCGCACGCAGAGTGAACGTGACGGCCTTCGTCAACGGCAGGAGAGTGCAGGATCCTACGATAAGGTCCGCGCTGAACTCGACCGGCGCGTCGATTTATGGCGAGTGGGTAGTCATGGTCGACCTTCCGCCGGAGGACGTGGACGTCAACATCCACCCCGCCAAGGCTGAGGTCCGCTTCAGGAAGACGGGTCCCATATTCGAGCTGACGAGGAGGGGGGCACAGGATCTGCTGCTCAAGGGCGGCGGATTTTCCGGCGTGACGCATCATTCCGGCGAGGAGTCCGGGACATCCATTGCCTCGGCGGTCGCCGACCCGTGGGAGAACTACGTTCCACAGCCCGAGAGGTTCAAAAAACACCCCCAGCTTTTCTCCGCCGTTCCGCCGGAGGCTGGAGCTGTGACCGAGGAACAGGGCAGGACGCTCTTCCCGGATGATGGAGGAGGAGCCGAAAGGACGGGGAGGAAATATCTCGGCCAGGCCCAAGGGGGCTACCTGGTCTTCGACGACCCGAGAGGACTCTGTCTTCTCGACGCTCATGCGGCCCACGAGAGGATACTGTATGAGCAGATAGAGGACTCGTTCGCAGGCGGCCTCTCCGCCGCCCAGAAGATGGTATTCGAGCAGGAGATTCCCAGGGCCGTCATCGCCGCCGCGTCTTTGCACCGGGATGAGCTGGCCTGCATGGGTTTCACATTCAGGCTGCCAGACGACGAAGGGAACGGGTCCGGGGAAGCGTCGCTCGTGACGGTGCCGGCCCTTAGGGGGCTTGGCAGGCTGTCGCCGGTGGAGATGTTGAGGTCGGCCATTCGCGGAATAGAGGAGGAGGACGACCCGTCGAAACGGGACCGTGAGGTCTGGTGGAGGTGGGCCCGCACCGCCTGCCGGGACGCGATAAAGCTCGGCGATTCTGTCGGCCGGGAGGAGGCCATGGACCTCTTCATGAGGCTGGAGCGATGCAGATCGCCCTACAGCTGTCCGCATGGAAGGCCCACAACTATATTCCTCGCAGGTGAAAAACTGAAGAGCTGGTTCGAGCGCTGAGATGGCCGGCGCCAGGGATGTCGTCCACGCCATAGTAGGGCCGACGGCGGTCGGGAAGACCAGGGCGAGCTTCGAGTTGGCCCAAAGGCTCGGCGCAGAGATAATCTCCGTGGACTCGCGTCAGGTCTACCGGTACCTCGACGTTGGGACGGACAAGATATCACCCGAGGACAGGCGGGCTGTGATACACCATCTGATCGACGTCGCGGATCCGGATGAGATTTTTACCGCGGCTGATTTCATCTCACGCGCCGAGGAAGCTATAGGCCGCATAAGGGCCAGGGGAAGGATGCCTATTCTCGCGGGAGGAACGCCACTCTACTACAGGGCTCTCGAGGGCAGGATGCTCTCCGAATCGCTGCCAAGCGACAAGTCTCTGCGGAGGGAGTTGGAGACGTCGGCTGAGGAGAGAGGACCTGCGGCGCTTCACCGCGAGCTGGCG
>JAITNX010000167.1 GCA_031290235.1 Synergistaceae bacterium
TCTTTGTCCCGTACGTCAAGAGTGCCGATGCGCGCGAAGGCGCCTTCGCCGATTTCAAAACCGCACACGCCGAAAGCCCTCCCTTTCGAGTCCAGAAGAGGCAAACTGCACACGGCAGACACTTTCGATCCCGGAAAACGGTTGGTGAAATGCCAGTAAAATAATCTGGAGAGAGGCAATCCCGGGTTGTCGGCGCAGGCACGCAATGGGCATTCCCAGAATGGAGCGTCCCTTGTATCGAACTCCAGAGTCCATCTGGATTGAAGAGTAAAGCCGTTCCGCGTCGCGATACGCGCGGGGCCTCTCAAGAACAGTTTTTCCGAGTTTTGATCCAAAAAACTCTGTTGCGTTTTGCGAATCAGCATCCCGGCCTTGGAATAACGCGCATCCACGATGTTCGGGTTCGCGGTGGCGTCCAAAACGACGAAAACGCCCCCGCAGCTTGTCTTTCCAAGGGACAGCAGCAAGCGATCGACCTCGCCTGTCAAAAGTTCCTCGATTACTCCGGGTTTTCCAGAAAGGTCCGAAAAAAACAGGCTGTTTTCCTTCAAATGCGCTTCGATGCTCTCGGACAGGGCTTTCGACATCTGGACGGCCTGTGCCGAAGCCTGGCCGAAATCTTCTTCGACGTTAGACGCGAGATGACGCCACTCGTTGCGCAGGGCGGACGCGGTTTCAGTGGATGGCAGTGCGCCTCCGGTCGCGAATAGTACGGATACGATCCCAACGAGCATGACGGCAACGAAAATAAATAGATAGAGTAAAAAACGGCGGCGGACGGACATGCCGGGATTCAATCTTCAGAAAACCTCCCTGAACCGGCGAAGCGCGCTTCGCGACGTTTCTTCGAGTGAACGCGTCATATCCAGACTTCGTAAGGTTTTTTTATTTTCGACGCTCGCTTCCCCCGCGCTTTTCAGAAGCAGAGCCACGTATTTATTCTGCAATTCATCGAAACCGCTGAATACAGGCGGAACGTAGAAACGGTATGTTTTTTGCATTTCGGCGGCGACAGCGAGCGCTGCGCGGACCCGTTCGTTTGAGACGCCGTCCAGCTTTCCGGTCAAAACCAGATCGAACGCCTCCACAGTCACAGGCATGTATCCGGTGGAGACGGTGAAGCGGAGGTTTTGCGCCGGAGCCGTTAGCCATTTTAGGAACAGAGCAGCCGCGCGTTCCCTGTTCTCGCCGGTCTTCATCACGCACAAACCGCCGCCTCGCTGTGCGGCGACGCGCTTTCCTCCTTCAAACACCGGATACGGCAGTACATCGAAACTAGCGGGTTCTTTAGTGTTATCGGCATAGATGACCGTCTCCGGGTAGAACATTGCCCCTGCCGACGTACTGGTGGCACAGACGATATCCCCGGTCATCGCGAGATAATTCGCGTATTTGTCGAAAATAGCGAATTCACCCATGGAGGCGCGCGGTAAATAAAAATCCCATATCCGCTCGAAAACTGGCGACGCCAGGTTGAGACTACCACCTTTCACAAATATGTCGCCTAGCTGTTCAAAACCGACAGCGGCAAAGTTAAAGGGGATGTCGGGATAATAGAAAGCGCGTCCGTCGTTTGGGATCTCCGGCGTCAGGGAATCCGTCCATTCGTAGTATTTGTCCGCCGCGTCCGCTATACCCTCGAACGTCGCAAGACTCGCCAGAGCTATGCCGGTCGCGGCGGCGAAACGGTCGAAGATGGTCCGGTTGACGAATAAAACTTCCGTCGATTTCGCTATCGGCAGAAGATAGAGGTTTTCGCGGCCAAGCATACCCTCTTCTAAAAACTGGGGGACGAATCGGGCCAACTCATCTGCCGTAAAATAATCGCGTATGTCGGCCAACATGCCCATCTCTGCGAGTTCGACAGCTATTTTCGGATAGATAACGGCGATATCCGGCGCCGCTGGCGCCCCCGGATCACGTTTCGCCGCAGCTATGATCATCTCGTTTAAAGTAGAAGAATTTGCTTCGGTCGCTACCTTGACGACGATGCTGTGTTGCGCGCCTTCGGTGTCGTTGAATTCTTTCACGAGCGCATCGAAAGAGTCACTCATTTGTTCGACGTAGGTGTGCCATACCATCAATGTGATATTTTGCCCGACGCTCTGCCCCCGCTCGCCGCCAGTCGTAATCCATATCCCAATGGCCACGGCCAGAAGCGAGACCGCGATGATCAGCTTTCTCATGCGCTCACACTAACGGTTTCATATATCTCAGCGCAATGCGGAAGTTTACGCAGATCGAAGCATTGCATTTGGTTTTATCCTGTTGTCAAGGGGCTTCATCAAGATTCATCCTCCATCTGGTGATCGGCGTTTACAAAATTATATCGCATATTTTGCATATTCGAAGAGGTAACATCTCTGATCGCGCTCGTAAGATTGAAGTAGAAACTACTTCATTACCAAGATACATCTTTTCTAGCTGTTTTATTGTACATTTCCACATTTCGGCCATTGACGCTCATCCGCTAATATTGAAATAAGATGAAACTATAGTAGAATGTAATATGAATTTTATGCTTGACAAAATACATTATTAAAGGAATGATGAACATTGAAGATAACCGAAACATCACTGCGCCGCCCAGTTACAGTCCTTATTCTGACTATGGCCCTGCTTTTGTTCGGGACTTACTCGTACCTGAACATGGGGGTGGAGAGGATGCCGAACGTGGAATTTCCGGTCGTCGTCGTCCGCACGACGATGGAGGGCGCGAGTCCAGCCATCATGGACAACGACGTGACCGACGTGCTGGAGGCCCGCATCAACACAATCGAGGGCATAAAGAGCATATCGTCGAGCAGCTACGAAGGAAGGTCAACCATAGTCGTCGAATTTGAGCTCGACAGGAATGTCGACTTCGCCGCGGCTGACGTGAGGGGCAGGGTCAGCATGGCAACCGGCCTGTTGCCGGACGAGTGCAACGACCCGCAGGTCGATAAATTCGACCCGTCCAACTTCCCCATAATGAACCTCGCGGTCGAGACGGATGGCCGCACCGACATGAAGACAGTGGCCAGGTACGTCGACAACATCGTCACCGAACGCCTTCAGACCGTCAAGGGCGTCGGCGGCGTTCAACTCGCCGGGTTCCGCGACAGGGAGATCAGGGTGTGGGTCAACACCGACAGCCTGGAGGCCTACGGTCTCACTACGAAGGACATAAAGAACGCCGTGTACAACAGGCATGTCGAGCTGCCCGCGGGCCGCATCGAAACGGGGACCAGAGAGTACGGGATAAGGCTGGAGGGCGAGTATGGTTCTGTGGCCGAGCTATCGTACGTCCCGGTGGCCTACCGCAACGGGGCGATAATACGCCTGCGCGACGTGGCCCGCATAGAGGACGACTTCGCGGACAAACGCAGCGAGTCCCTCTTCCGGGGCGACCCGACAATAATGGTTCAGGTGCGCAAGCAGAAGGGGGCCAATGAGGTCGCCCTGGCCCGCGAGGTGCGCCGTCGCGTCGACGAGCTGAACAGCACGGCCCCGAGGGGCACGAAACTCGTCATAGTGCAGGATTCGTCCACGTTCATAGAGAGATCCATGAACGGCGTCCTCAACGACATCCTGCTTGCGATCGGCCTGACGTCCATAATAATGTTCATATTCCTCAGGACCCTGCGCGCCACGATAGTGGCGGTCATCACGATACCTGTCTGCCTTCTGGGGAGCATGTCCGTACTCTACTGGATGGGCATCAGCATAAACAACATGTCGATGATGGGAATGTCCCTCGCCGTCGGGATGGTCGTCGACGCGACCAGCGTCGTCATGGAGAATATATCGCGCCACAGGGCCATGGGCAAGAGCCCTCTCCGCGCCGCGTCGGACGGAGCCTCAGAGGTGGGCTTCGCTGTCGTGGCAGGCGCCGCCACGACCCTGGCCGTGTTCATCCCGATAGCGTTTATGGGCGGACTCATGGGGCGCTATTTCAACGCCTTCGGCATAACGGTCGCAATGACTATAGTCATCTCCCTCCTGCTGTCCGTCTCCCTGACCCCGTTCCTCTGCTCCCGCATTTTGGGGAGAGAGAAAAACGGAGTTCTACAGAGGGCTCTGGCCGCACCGTTCAAGTGGCTGGAGCGAGGGTACGGTTCGCTGCTGTCGGCGGCCGTGGTACACCGCGCCGTGGTCGTGCTCATAGCGATGGGCTTGTTCGGAGCGGGCATCTGGTTTGCCAGCCATCTAGGCTCTGAGTTCTTCCCCAACGAGGATCAGGGCTATCTGAGGGTGCAGATCGAGCTTCCGGCGGACTCGTCGCTGGAGGTCACGGAGAGCGTCATGGGTGATATGATCGACGTGCTCCAGGCCGACCCGAACGTCGCCTACACTTACGGAGTGGCGGGCAGCGGGGCCGGCGAGGAGGTCTACAAGGGCAACATCACGGTGCAGCTCGTTGACAAGAACCTGAGGGAGAGTTCGAACACACTGATGGGCTCGCTCAGGCGCAAGCTCTCCGTGTTCCGCGACGTCGACATAAAGATGGGCAACTGGGGCGGCTCGGACATAACTCTCGTTATACAGGGGCCGACGAGTGAATCATTGGCCGAGATAGGAGACTTGATAAAGGCGGACCTCGCGGCCAATCCGCGCGGTCTCGCCGACATAACGACCGACCTTCAGATGAACAAACCGCGAATAAACCTGGAGTTGAACCGCGCCCTCGCGGACGACCTCGGCGTCAACATCAGGGACCTGTCGGACGAACTCAACGCCTGGTTTGGCGGCACAAAGAGCGGGTCGTTCAACGAGGGCGGCTACAGGTACGACATCCGCATAAGGGCGGAGAAGGATCTGCGCGACGACCCCGACAAAGTATACAACACGCTCGTGCGGACTCAGAGCGGTCAGGTCGTCCGGGCTGACGGGCTTGTAAAAAGCTCCATAGGCGTGTCGCCCAATGTCATAAAGCGCTACAACAGGCAGCGCTCGCTCCAGATCGGCGCCAACGTGGAGGGCATAGCCCCAGCCGATGGAATAATCCGGATGGAGGAGGTCTTCCGGAAGTACGCGCCTCAGGATGGGACCTACGATATGACGCCTGCCGGCGACTCTGAGCGCATGAAGGAGAGCGTCACCTACATGGCGATAGCCCTGGTGTTCGCCATACTGTTGGTCTATATAGTGATGGCGATTCAGTTCGAGTCGTTCCTGCACCCGTTCACAGTCATGTTCTCCCTGCCTCTTATGACGGCCGGCTCGTTCGGACTGCTCTATGTCATGCATGTAAGGCTGAGCGTAATGAGCTTCATGGGGATAATTCTGCTCGTAGGGGTCGTAGTGAACAACGCCATACTCCTCGTCGACTTCATAAACCAGCTTCGAGCGAGCGGCATGAAGAAGATAGACGCCGTAGTGGCGGCGGGTCCCATGAGGTTGAGGGCCATACTCATGACAACTATGTCGACCATGATAGGCAATCTGCCGGTGGCTCTCGCGCTGAGCGAGGGAGGGGAGACACGTCAGCCCATGTCGGTGGCGGTAATAGGCGGGCTCTTCACGTCGACGATGCTCACTCTCCTCGTGATCCCGGTGCTGTATCTCGTGTTCGACGATGTGAAGGATTGGATCACCGCCAGAATTCGCAGGTTCAACGCGTACCTGAGGCTGAAGTCGAGGGGCGAACCGGGGCCGAAGACCGGCGTGGCGCCTGGCGCCAGCGAACTACCCGACATGGCTGGAGGGAAATAGAGACATGAGCCCAAGACATAGCGACGGTTCGAACACGACGATCATGACCCTCCGAGCCGCGGCAGGGGCGGTTTGTCTGCTGGCGGTACTTTCGCTTTTCTCGCTTCTTGTGCCTGAGGCCGCGTCCGCGGCCGCTGTTTCGATGGATATCAAGGAGGCCATAGATCTGACACTGCGGAACAACTCGGGACTGCTCTCTCTGAGGCAGGAGGCGGCAAAGGCCGTGGCCTTCAAGGTGCAGGCAGACGGGACTGTGAAGCCGGAACTCAGCTTCAACGCCGCGATAGACGAGCAGAAGGAGAGCCAGACGACCGACGGCTCCAGCCGCTACGACAACAGGACCGCGAGACTGGCCATATCCCAGACTCTGTACTCCGGCGGCAGGAACGAGGCACTTCGCCGGCAGTCCGCCCAGATGAAGTCCATCGCTGATCTGAACCTAATCGACGCCGAGAACAGTGCGGTCGGCGAGCTTTTAGCGCGGTTTTACAACGTGCTTCTCCAGGAGCGCAGGGTCGGGACAGAGCGCTCCGCTCTTTCGACTGCCGAGCTTCATCTGCGGGAGGTCACGAGGATGGCGGAGCTTGGCCTGTCGAACAGGCTCGAGGTCATCCGCGCGTCGCAGCAGCTCGCGACGATAAAGGCCAGTTTGAGCTCAGCGGAGGGTTCGCTCGACGTCGCGCAGATCTCGCTGATGAACTACATGTCCATCCCGCCGGAGGACCGCCGTTCCGTAACAGGGAGGCTGCAGGTGATCGACGTGAAGGGGAACAGGGAGGGATCTCTGAACAGGGCGATGGAGAGGGCGGACAGGGCCGTTCTGGAGACCCAGCTCGAGTATCAGGTAAATCAGATAGACATAGAGCGCAGCGGAACGAAGCCGAGGGTCACGCTCGGCGCGTCGGCCGGCTACTTGGATCCTTACAAGGGAAGAAATTCGGGGGACGATACCTGGCGTGCGGAGCTGTCGATCACGGTCCCGATCTTCGACCACGACGTGTCGAGAAGTAGCGTCATGAGGGCCCAGGCTGTGATGGAGCAGAACAAGATAGCCCTGTCCCAGAAGGATCTCGACATAAAGTCCGGAGTCGAGACGGCATGGGCGGAGTTGGAGACGACCATCGAGAACATGGAGTCGACGAGCCAAGCGATGGAGCTGGCGGAGGAGTCCCTGAGGCTGGCGGAGGTTGGTTTTCAAGAAGGCGTCACGCCCCAGCTCGACCTGCTGCAAGCCCAGACGTCCTTGACGGAGACGAGACTCGAACATCTGCGTTCCCTCTATAACCACATGTTGGCCGTCGTCGCCCTCAAGGTGACGGAGGGTGATATAATCAACTGGACGGAGGAGGTTGATCTTTGATGAAGCGCAAGGGTCGCGGCAAGAAATTTTTTATCCTCTTTACAGGGGTAGTTATCATACTTGCAGGCGTTGGAATTTACAGCCGTAAGGGCATCCCAGCGAGGTCCGCGGAACAGGCGCCGCCAGCGCGGGAGGCGCCTGTCGCGTTCGTCAGGATCGAGACGGCTGCGAATGATAAGACTGTGCGCGAAAGTATAGTCCAAAACATGTCGATTGAGGCGGTGAACAGGGTGCAACTGGTCCCCAGGGTCACAGGCAGGCTGGAACGCCTCCACGTGAAGCAGGGCGACATTGTGAAGGATGGCCAGTTGATAGCGACGCTTGAACACGATCAGCAGGACGCCCTGATAGGTTCGACCGAGGCCCAGGTGGCATCGGCGAAGGCCGACTCGGAGAGGGCCAGGGCTGAGATGATGAACGCAAAGACGAACCTCGACCGCTACGAGAGGCTTGTCAAGGAGGGCTTCAGCACTCAGCAGCAGTTCGATACGATGCAGACCGCGTACGTCTCGGCGCGGGCGAGCCACAACGCCGCTGTCGCAAAGGAGCGTCAGGCCGCGGCGGAGCTCGGCAGGGTGAAATCGACGAAGCAGGACTACATAATTAATTCGCCCCTGGGCGGGACTGTGTTGAGCGACTACTCTCTGACGCCGGGTACTATGATTTCTCAAAGCTCACCGATAGTGGACATAGCGGACCTCCGCAGGCTGAAGGCGACTCTCAGGATTCCAGAGAATAAAATTTTCGTGGTGAAGCCCGGCATGAACGTTTTTCTGAAGTTCGACGCCCTGCCGGACGAGGAGTTCATGGGTCAGGTGACGAGGATAGATCCCTACGTCGACCCCGCGACGAGGTCGAGCGCCGTCGAGATAGAGCTGGACAATCAGGCCATAGGCAATCGCCTCCGCCCCGGCATGTTCGGCCAGGCGTCCATAGTCGAGCGTGAGGTCAAAAACGCCATCCTGCTGCCAGAGAGCGCTCTCAACAGCGGCAGCTCCGGGTATTATATATTCGTGGATGAGGATGGGACCGCGAAGCGGCGCGACGTTGTGACAGGCATAAGACAGGGCAACTCGATGCAGATAACGAGCGGTGTTTCCCCCGGCGAAAGCGTCATAGTCTTCGGCGGCAGCAACCTGAACGACGGCGACATGGTGACTACGCAGTAAAACCGTCACGAAATCCTATAAACGAGTCCTGGGCCAAGGAGTCTTCGCGCCCAAGGCTCGTTTTTTTAATATGACTACCCATCGTAGAATACTGAGGAGTGTGTGGAATTGATGCGCGGATACGGCATGATTGACAGTTAGTAGTTTTAACCAGCCTAAAGCCTGGGTCCTGGATGACCGATGAAATATCATAAAGGATTATAAATTTGATAATGGACTATCGGATCAGTTAGCGTGGTGTCTAAATATGATCGGTTCACCCCGGCTGAAGCCAGAGCTCGAAATACCGGAAAAAGTGTGGAGCGCTTTTGGGGAGAGAGACTTCGTGAATTTTCCGGTCCCTCTTTTGAATCCTCCGGTCGAATCGGAAGACGGGCTTTTCTGGAGCGGACAGAAGCTTATGAAGCTGTCCCGCGATGTCGCCGCCTTCGAGCATGATGAGGACGCTTCGCTCCTTATGCCCTATGGCCACATGTTCGAGGTTCTTCCAAACGAGGACGAGACACTCTTCGCCCAAATTTACGCGATTTTTTTCGAGAGGGCGGAGGACGAGTGGCGTATGGTTTACCGCGTCATGAACTGCGACAGGATACTGAAGGAATGCGACCGTGAATTCGCGAGTTTGCCGGATGCCGGCGAGGAGCCTCTGTCGTCGAACTGGATGCTGTCTTTAACCGGCGTGGAGAACTGGATGACTCTGGACGCCTATTTAAATTATTATTGCGGGTACGAGTCTTATGACAAATACCACGTTGCGGTCAATTTGAGCGAACAGCTATACTATATGGGGGGAGAGGACTGCCGCGTTGAGGACGTCAGGATAATGGCGATGCCGGGGGGCGTGATCGTCCTCATATCGAAGCTTGCCAAGGGGTGGGCGCTTATGGTGGACATCGTCAAAAACAACCGTCTCGCACGGTTCGTCATGGACGACCCGTCGCACCTCGTGGAGAGCTTCTGGCGGCTCCACTCGAAAATGTTGCTGAGCGCCTCCGACCGAATGGAGATGGATGGGATGCTCTGCGACGCACGTCACTTCTCTCTCGCGATAAAGTCGGCGCGAGAGCAGAAGTTAATCGAGGAGGAGGTCACGGCCGCCGCATTCTACTGCTAGAAGCGCTGATTAAATAAATAGCATTTATTAAAGGGGACCTTGCCAGTGAAATATTCGGATAGAATTCTTAGGATAAAACCTTCGGCAACGTTGAGCATTTCCGCTCAGGCTCAGAGCATGAAGGCGGCGGGCAAGCCGGTGTTCTCCTTCGGCGCGGGCGAACCGGACTTTGGCTCGCCAGCTTCCGCTATTGAAGCGGCTCTCGATGCGATAAAGAGAGGGGAGACACATTACACCCTCACCAATGGTATAGTCGAGCTTCGCCAGGAGGTCTGCCACTACTACGAGAGGCGTTTTGGCCTGAAGTACGAGCCTGCGGAGGTGTTAGTCTCATCCGGGGCGAAGCCCATCATATACGAGGCCTTGCAGGCGCTCGTGAATCCAGGAGACGAGGTCCTGCTTTTCGCTCCAGCATGGGTGAGCTATCTGGAGCAGATTCACCTGGCGGACGGACGCGAGGCAGTGGTCGACACGGCCAAGACCGGCCTAACGCCGACACGCGAGGCAATAGAGGCGGCCCTGACCAATAGGACGGTGGGCATGATAGTAAACTCCCCGAGCAACCCGACCGGCGCCATCTACAACGAGGACACCCTTAGGATGATAGCAGGGATAGCGGCAAAACGCGATCTGTGGATAATTTTCGACGAGATATACGAACGCTTCACCTATGCCCCGGCCAAACACGTGAACATATTGAACGCAGCCCCTGAAGCGAGGGACAAGACCCTGCTCGTCAACGGCGCCAGCAAGGCTTATGCCATGACCGGCTGGCGCATCGGCTACGCGCTGGGTCCCAAGGAATTGATATCAAAGATGGGAGCCATTCAGGCGCATCTCACATCCAACGCAGCATCCATCTCCCAGTGGGCCGCGACAGGCGCAGTGAAGAGCGCCGACGCCGACGTGGACAAGATGCGGGACGAGTTCGCTAAACGCAGGCGCGTGATAGTCGACTTGATCAACGCGATGCCAAATGTGAGTACGAGGGAGCCGGAGGGAGCCTTCTATGTCTTCATGGACGTACGGAACTGCCCGGTCCCAGACGACGTCGAGTTCTGCCGCAGGCTGCTGGAGGAACAGATGGTGGCTGCAGTCCCAGGCTCCGCTTTCATCAGCCCCGGTTTTGTGCGCTTCTCATACGCCTGCTCAATGGACAATATCAAAGAGGGCATGGCGAGACTAAGGAAGTTCGTGGAGTCACTGTAACACCTGCGCCAACCCAGCGGCGCACGCAGATTTTTTCGGCATCTACTGCATCGCTATGCCATTGCTCAGGTAAATTAAAACCAAACGTTTGGTCGCAACTTTGTATGAAGCAGCCTCCAGCCATCTTCCCTATCCAGTACCGGCTCTGGCGCACGAAGCGCAGGGCAATCCTGTCCCTGTAAAAGTCCAACGACACGAGAAACCAGGCGCAGTCGTCCCTGTTGACGCCAAATATTCCTCGATAACCGCCTCGACATGAGCCCCCGCCGTGCGCCATACCTCGGCCGCCGAATTAGCCGCGCCTTTTATGGAGTCCTCGACGAGCGTGGAGTACATATCGAGCCGCGCC
>JAITNX010000183.1 GCA_031290235.1 Synergistaceae bacterium
GACTACAACGATGGCACAACCCCAGTGGTGCGGGCAGTGTTCGCCAATACCCCAGAGGGATACGCCGTGTGCGGCGGAGACATCCCAGTGGGGGCGACACTTTCAGTCGGGACAATAGACATGAACGAAATAATCGCTACGGCCACCGGCGCGCTGAAATCGGCCCTAGCCTCGAAGCCAGACTGTATCTTGATTTTCTCATGCGTCGGGCGCTATTTTTACATGGGATACGAACCGATGCGCGAGATCGAAGAGGCAAAAGGCATCTTGGATCCATTGGGGCTTCCCTACCAAATCACTTACTCAGGCGGCGAATTCTGCCCAGTCTACTCAGGGAATAAAGAGGGACAAACCATAAACCGCAATCACAATGACACGATTGTGATCTGCACGCTGTAAGGTTATGAACGAGATACAACAGACAGCCTCTCAGACCAGCGCGCCGCAGGATGTCCCGTCCAGCGCGGATGAATTGATGGAGGAAAATAAAAAACTTCGTTTAGATAACAAGAAATTAGCCCGAGAGATTAGATATCAACGCGACATCAATGAACGCAATAAAATAAGCGCCGCTGCCAAGGATAACCTCAGCAAGATAGTCTCAGCCGAAAAGTCAAGGCTTGAGAAATATATGAATCTGCTTCTTACCAACTCTCCTGAAATCATCATGCTGTTCGACAGCGACAGACACATCATATTCGCCAGCGAGTCGTACATGCGAATAAACAAAATTCCCGCATTCGGCCTTATCAACGGTAAATCGTACCGCGATCTGCTGTCTCCCGTCGTCAGCGAGGATTTTCTGCAGCGCATGGACGTCATGTTTCAGACCGCCCTCTCCGAAAAGCGCTCCGTCCACATAGATTATGACATAGATTTTGGAGGAAGCGGGAACGTAAGGCACTACAACGTGCAGGTGACACCTATGCTCGGCGAGGGGGGCACGGAGGAAGGCGCTATGGTCTTCTTCTACGACTCGACGGAGATAATGCGGGCGCAGTTGGAGGCCGAACGGGCAAAGGAGCTGGCGGAGCAATCGACTCGGGCAAAATCGGAGTTCCTCTCCCGCATGAGCCACGAAATGCGCACCCCTATGAACGCAATAATAGGCATGACTGCCATCGCCAGGACTTCGGACGAGATGGAGCGCAAGGAGTATTGCCTTGAGAAAATAAACGAAGCCTCGACTCATCTCCTCGGGGTGATAAACGACATACTCGACATGTCGAAGATCGAAGCGAGCAAGTTCGAGCTATCGGTTACAGAATTCAACTTTGAAAAAATGCTGCGGCGCGTTACGAGCGTCATGAATTTCAAGCTGGAGGAGAAGGAGCAGAACATTTTTGTAGAGATAGACAGAAATATTCCGGCCATGATCGTGTCGGATGAACAGCGTTTGGCCCAAGTTATAACAAACCTCCTCTCCAACGCGGTGAAATTTACGCCTGGCCGCGGCTCAGTCACCATTATCGCCGAAAAGACCGCCGAGGAGGACGGCGTTTGCACCATAAGGGTGACGGTGAAGGACACTGGCATTGGGATATCGAAGGAGCAGCAAAAGAAATTGTTCACATCTTTCGAACAGGCGGACGGCAGCATATCGAGAAAATTCGGCGGAACTGGGCTTGGACTCGCAATCTCCAAACACATAGTCGAGTTGATGAACGGCCGGATATGGATAGAGTCAGAGGAGGGACGCGGTTCATCGTTCATCTTCGAGATTAGCGCGGGGTCGCGCCAAAAAGAGGCGGAGAATGAGGCTCACGCTGCCGGAATTTTGCGTTCCGTCCAAAAACCGCTATTTCCATCGACTCTTGAGGACCGCGTCAACGCATATACGAATCAATCGCCGCAAAAATCAGAAGGAGAGCTCGATATCAATGCCTCCACCGACGGCACTTTAGACGGCAAACGCATCTTGATTACTGAGGACGTCAAGATAAACAGGGAGATCGTTGAGGCTTTGATAGAGGACACGGGCGTAAACATCGACTTCGCGTTCGACGGCGTGGAGGCTGTTGAAAAGTTCTCAGCAGACCCCAGAGTATACGACCTTGTCCTGATGGACGTCCAGATGCCAAACATGGACGGCTATGAGGCGACCAGAAAAATTCGCGCCTCAGGCCTGCCCGGCGCAGATTCAATTCCTATAATCGCAATGACCGCAAACGTCTTTCGAGAGGATATCGAGCGATGCCTGGCCGCCGGGATGAACGATCACCTTGGGAAGCCCATCGACGCTTCGGAGGTCATCGCCAAGCTCAGGCGATACATGGCGCGCTGAAGGATGGCATAGCCTGGTTTTTACGTTTTACCCTTCAGGTCTTTAATTTCGAATTGATATCAATTCGACAATAGCCTCCACCGCCTCCCCTTCTCCGTTGACAGCGGAACGTCCCCTCTGTAAATAACCGCGGTAGCCCCATCCTCGGAGTATAACGCCAGCCCTCCGCCCTTTAGTATGTATCGGTAAACCTCCTCGTCGTCGCCAGCCACCCAGCGATCGAACCTCTCAGAGTACTTGGGGTCCATGAAATTGCCAAGCCCAAGCCCGTCCGACGTGCGGTGTGACTTGGACCTTGTGGCTATCTCCAATACGCGCCCGTCCTGGAAAAAAACGTAGGTCGACAGCTCCTCCGAACTGGTGCCGTAGGTCCAAAGTTCGTGTTCCCCCTCCGCCACCCGGTCGACAGGTTTGCCCCACACGCTCAGGATATCGGGACTCGAGGCCCCGATTTTAATGTTGCCTATGGACTCCCCGGGCGTCACTACAACAGCGTCGTCCGTCGGCCAGCCCATCATGCTTTTTGCCGCGTTCATGCCATGAAACGCGCGCTTGTCGTCATCTGGAAGAAATTCGTTTGCCTTTGTGAAGCCGTCAAGCGCCTCCACGTACTGGCCAAGTTTCATGAGAGCTCTTGCGCTGCTTATCAGCACCTCCGGATCGGTTACAACGTTCGACTCGGTCAGCCACACGTAGCTCTCAGCCGCCTTCTCGTCCCTCCCAAGCCTCTCGTATAGGACGCTCAGGGCGTACCTCACATCAGGATCGTCCGGGATTCTCTCCGCAGCCTCCTCATAGAGCAACACGGCGTCGTTGTACATCCCAAGCCTCAGGTATATGCCTCCAAGCCTTACCAGAGCCTCTGTATCCCAGGGGTTGTTCTCCAGATGCGCCGCGTAGGAGTCGACCGCGTCCGCATAGCGTCCCAGCATCTCATACGAGTAGGCCATACGGTAGAAGATTTCACCCGTCCCTGGTCTCATTTTGAGCGCCTCGCTATATTTCTCCATAGCTATGACGTAGTCTCCTCTTTCAAAGCACGCGGCCGCCTCCTCCAACACCCTTTGAGACGCTTCCAGGCTGCGATGGTACAGTAGCCCTCCAACCAGTGCCAGCGCGAGAAATAAAGACGCGGCGACCAGCAGCAACGTCCTTTTCGAAGTGATCCCGGCCCCATCGCCATCCGGCGCATCGCCCTCGGCATTCAGCTGTTCGTCGGTCATAAGGGCATCCTCTGCGCGGTGATTTTCTTCAACCATGATAAGAATTCAACTCCCCAGACTGATCATCATCCCATGTAACGCCGGCACATATTTTACCAGTAAATGTTATAAAAAACGCCATGAACAGATAAATTCGCCAGATATTCCACCAGTGTCACAATACCGCTGGACGTACTTCTCGTGTTCAAAAATATGTGCTAAAGTTATCTCGGATGGGGGCATGTTTGTGAGACTACTTTTTAAATCCATAAACCTTGACACTATAGAGCATTATCTAAAATTATGGAAACTCGTCGCGCAAAAATCGTCGGACTATTCGTCGGGAGTTCTGCTCTGTTGGGAAAGATCCCTCGGCTACCAGCTCGCGTTCGAGGAGGACGAGGATCTGGCGTGGATAAGGGGAAAATCGCCGTACGAGCACTACCTGGCCCCCGTCGGCAGATGGGACCACGGCGACTGGGGGGATATCATCAGGGCCAGGTTCGGGGGC
Source organism: Synergistaceae bacterium (assembly GCA_031290235.1). Classification (GTDB taxonomy): domain Bacteria; phylum Synergistota; class Synergistia; order Synergistales; family Synergistaceae; genus JAIRWR01. The sequence continues at coordinate 3,998 of JAITNX010000183.1, forward strand.
GAGGCCGAGTTTCATCTCGTGCCTGAGGCATTGTTAAACATCTGGCGCGCTCAGCTTGGCAATGCTGTGGAGGCAGTCGAAAACAGAGGGAGCTGGGAGTATTTGCACCTGGTCGACGACCTCGCGGAACTCTCAGGCAAGAACTACATGCGCAAGAGGAACAGGGTGCATCAGTTCATCAAGCAGAATCCCTACGAGTATCTGCCTATAACGGAGGAGCTGCTGCCGCGTTTAGTCGAGTTTCAGGAGGAGTGGTGCGAGTCATACAAGATCTTCAGCGACTCCGGAAGCATAGAGCGCGAGAGCGAGGGCATAATTCGCAATATTCTTGGGAACTGGAGCAATCTCCCACAGATGATGGGCGGAGCTATAGAGGTGTTCGGCCACATAATAGCGTATACGGTTGCCGAGGCGGTTGACGACGAGCTAATAATGATCCATTTCGAGAAGGCGAGCCTCGAATATAACGCGGCGTACCAAGTGATAAATCATGAATTCCTTCTCAACCAGGGGCGGCAATTCAGGGTCGTCAACCGCGAGGAGGATATGGATGACCCTGGATTGCGCGACGCGAAGATGTCATACCACCCGATGGATTTCGTGAAGAAATTCACTGTAAAGATAAGGCTGTAGCTTTTTGCCAAGGCAGCCCTCATTGACGCACGAGACGTCATGGCGCCGGAGCATCAGCCACAGGCCCTATCTTAGCGTACAGCCCTCCAATTTTGGCGTCTTTGAGCTAAGGAGACGGCGGCCATCAATCCTGGTTATTCGCCGCCGCCAACTAGTTCTTTGAATATATCGGACACCTTCTCAAGCTTCGTACACTTGACTACGTTGCTGCCAGTGAAAAAAAGCCCCGTCTCCCAGTTGCCCTGATAGGCGTCCACCAGAGCTTGAGCTATGCAGAACGTCGAGCGGTCCTTGAGGTACGAGCAGTGCGACAGGCACGCCGCCATGCAAGGTTTGCTCTCGACGTTGCCTGATATGTATTTCTCCACGAACGGATTTCGCAGGACTCGCCCAGGTATGCCGACAGGACTCATTATCACAAGAACGTCGTCAGGGGTTGCGTCTATGTAGGCCTGCTTGTACCTCATGTCGGCATCGCCCTCCTCCGTGCATGCAAACCTGGTCCCCATCTGGACGCCGCTCGCGCCAAGCCCGAACGCACGAAGCATGTCGGATCTGTCCCATATTCCTCCAGCGGCAATAACCGGGATGTCCGTTTTAACGACGTCCTGCAGATATTTAGCCAGCTCAGGGACAACTCTCTCCAGCGAGAACGCCTCATCGGTGACGTGTTCCATCCTCGTCGCCCCGAGATGGCCGCCGGCGTAAAGAGGGGTCTCCACGACTATTGCGTCCGGCAGACGGTCATACAGCTTTCCCCATTTGCGGATTATCAGATCCGCCGCCTTCACAGAACTCACTATCGGAGCCAGGGCTACGTCCGGAAAGTCCTTTGTGTATTCCGGCAGCTTCATAGGAAGCCCGGCGCCGGAAACAATGAGATCCACTCCGGCTTCCGCCGCGCTGCGGACCTGCCTGTCGTAATCAGTGAGCGCCACCATACAGTTGACCGCAATGATTCCGCCCGACGCTGCCGCGCGCGCCGTCTTCACGGCATCCGCCACAGCCATTTCATTTATGTCAAAGTAATTCCAACCCTCGTAGAGCGGATGGTCACAGGCCAGCCCAACGCTGGCTATCGTGCCGATGCCGCCGCTGGCCGCTACTGACCCGGCCAGTCTGGATCCTGATATCTTGACGCCCATTCCTCCCTGTATGATGGGATACCTCGGCGAATGGTTGCCTATCTTAAGTCGGGGTAGATTTGTCAATGTATTTACTCCTTTTTGCCGCTCTATTGGGTGCCACGCTCAGCTCCGAGCCACTTTCAACCAGCGCGATCATACACCAGTATATTGCATTTCGTCCAACAATACAGCAATTTTTATGAGTTTTCGTCAAAAAACATTGGCATATTCCCGCTTGCGGCTCTGCATCTGGCTATGATGCGGGCAAGACGCGGATCCAGGCCAGTGTACTCCCTTAGAAGACACTCGTAGATGGCCTCAACTACAGACTCGTCCGGCGCCCTTCTCCTTCTCGGCGCAAATTTCGCCACCGATTTAGGCGCACTTATTTCCGTTCTGCGCGGATTTCCAGTCTGGAGCCTCATGTCCCTGACTTTTAATGAAACCCTGGTCCTGATCTCGCGCATTATCGCGCTTTTCCTGAAGTTCATGTCGTGAAGCGCAGCCTGTCCATCCACCGCCACGACCAGAACCTCGTCGTCGTATGACACAGGAGAACTCCTCCTGCCAAGAACCGGCCCAACTATCGACTGCCATTCCCTCTCCATGCGGGACAGTTCCATGCAGAGTCCCATTATGGATTGCAAATCGCCCATTGCGTTAGAAAGAGTGCGCTCCCCCTTACTCGCCATCGTCTGATTCCACCGTTTGTGACTTGCGAAGGCGCTCAATGGCCACCTGTACGAGTTGTATATCTACGTTGTTGACGCCCGGAACCCTAGATGCCTGACCCAGAGTTCTCGGTAAAACTGCCGTCAGTTTCTCCGCCGCCTCCGCGGAGAGTCCGCCAACCACATTATAGGACAGGGACATCGGTATCCTCAGGCGTTCCATGGCGGACAATCTTCGTACTCTTCTATTTTCCCTCTCCACGTAGCCCTCGTATTTTGTCTCTATCTCTATCCACGTGCCGGACTCATCGTCGAGATTCGTGCCGGTCAGTCTCGTCAGAGTGTTCCATGATACCTCGGGACGCCTCAAGATGTCGAGCGCAGGCACTGGCTCCGTAATCTCCGAGGAACCAGCCTCCCTCAGAATTTCGTTCGTCCGGTCATTCGCCTGAATCCTCGCGGCCGACAGGCGTTCATGCTCAGAATCAGCGGCAATCCACCTCGCTGTCATGGCGCCCCATCTCTCGTCGTCTATCAGGCCGAGGTCCCTTCCTATCCCGGACAGCCTCCGATCCGCATTGTCGTGCCTCATTATCAACCTATGTTCACAACGGCTTGGGAGCATCCTATACGGCTCGTCAGTGCCGCGGGACGTGAGATCGTCCACAAGAACCCCTATATACGCCTGATCCCGGCCTAAAACCAGAGGTTCACGGCCCTTGACGGAGAGAGCGGCATTGACTCCGGCAATGAATCCAAGAGAGGCCGCTTCCTCATAGCCAGATGTTCCGCATATCTGCCCCGAACAGTAGAGTCCCCTGACCGCTCTCGTCTCCAGCCACGGCTCGAGCTGGGTAGGCCTCACATAATCATATTCTATTCCATATCCTGGGCGAAGCATAAGGGCGCGCTCACAGCCTGGCAGGGTGTGTATTATTTCGAGCTGAACGTCCGGCGGCATGTAGGTGGAGAAGTTCTGCATGTATATCTCACGGCTGTTTCTCCCTACCGGCTCCAAAAATATGGGGTGAGACTCCTTGTCCGGAAATTTCAATATTTTATCGTCGAGCGACGGACAGTATCGGGGACCCCTCACGCCTATTTCGCGGGTGGCCAGAGGCGAGCGGTCAAGGGCCGCCTTTAAGATGTCATGGGTCACCGTGGAAGTTCTTGTGCGGGCGCAAAAATGTCCTGTATGAACCCTCTTCTCGCCCCAGTGGGAGAAGGCCTCCGGCTGAGGATCGCTCGACTGCAGATCGAGGGAATCCCAGTCAACGCTGTTTCGGCAGATTCGAGGAGTGGTGTCTGTCCTGAACCTCGCCAGCTCGATGCCTGCCTTCATGATGGAGTCGGACAGGGGACCAGAGGGGACCTGGCCCAGCGGACCTGATGGAAAATTGATCAGCCCCATGTGAACCTTACCGCGCATATAGGTGCCACATGCCATGACTACCCGCTTCGCGCTGAATCTCTCGCCCGCGACAGTGACTATGCCGGATACCCTTCCCGAATCAGTGACTATCTCTGCCGCCATCCCCTGATAGACGTAAAGGTTTGGAACAGAGGCGAGTGTTTTCGTGTAGTGCGAGCCATAATCGCGCAGATCGCACTGGGCCCTCAGCGTCCTCACCGCAAAACCCTTCGACGTGTTGAGCCATCTAAGGTGGAGTGTGGCAAAGTCGGCTGCCCTGGCCTGTTCGCCGCCCATCGCGTCCAACTCCCGGACGAGGTTCCCCTTTGCCGGACCGCCTATCGCCGGGTTGCACGGCATCAGGGCCGTGTTGTCAAGATTGTGATTTAGTATGAGGGTTCTGCACCCCATCCTGGATGCGGCGAGCGCCGCTTCGCAACCGGAATGGCCTCCGCCGATAACTATAATCTCGTAGTCGTAGTTCTGATTCATGCCTTCACCTATCCGTCCATCGTCTGATTATGGGAAGCCGGATAATTATACTACATTTGCCCAGACGGACCTCTTACAAAAACCTTCCGTCATAAAGCTTGTATATTCCTATCTCATCATGTAAAAATGGGTCGGTAGTCGTGGCGAACACCTGGCAGCCAGTCTCCAACAACGCGCCGGCAGTCAGGGACTTTCCGTCACCGTCCAACTCGGACGTGAGTTCGTCGAACACAAGAACCGGCTTTCTTCCCAGCCTCCGTTCGACGACAAGCGCCGACGCCAGGATCAACGCGGACGCCGCTCTCCTGCTTTGACCGCGAGACAGCGTGTCCGACGCGCTTCTGGCCCCGCAGGTTATTTTAACGTCATCCCTCTGCGGGCCAACAAGAGGAACCCTCGCCGCCTGTTCTGCCGAAGTTCTGATCTCGATAGATTTTTTAAAATCGGCCGATGGATTCCCGTCGAGCCCTCCGCCTCCGCGCTCGTAAAACAACCCCAGCGGACACGGAAGAAGGTCGGCGAACTCGTTCATCGCCCCAGAAATTAACCTCAAAATTTCTTCCCTCGCGGTCCAGATCCAAGATCCAAGCGGAATCATCGCCCTGTTGGCAATTCTCGCGTCGCGTGACCTTCTGAGCAGCACGGCCTTCTGTCTAAGAATCCGCCTGTAGTCGTGCAACCTCATTGCGTAAGACGGGCTGACTAACGCACCGACCCTGTCAAGCAGAGCCCTTCTGCTGGAGGCTCCTCCGCGAATCAAGGACATATGGCCCGACAACCATGACATAACCGGCATACGCCCTCTCATGGCAGTGGCGTCTGTCACTGTGTCGCAAAATTTCAAAGAACACCTGACGTTTATGGATGCGAATATGTCCGCTTCCTCCTCGCCAGAAACCCTGCCCCAGAGGGATGCCCTTTCTTCCCTGTCTGCTCCCTTCCATTTTACTATCGTTGAAATTTTCGTATTTTTCTCCAAAGGACCCCAACCGGACATGAGGTTGAGACCCTCCAGAAAATTAGTCTTTCCAGCCCCATTGGGACCAGTTATAAGGTTGAAACCTCGCGACCATTCGCGCCGTTCGGGCAAAATATTTCGAAAATTATGAAAATATGTCGCGCTGAAGAACATCCGACGCTATGCTATTCAGAGACGCTTTCTATATCTATCCGTTCAAGCTGCTCCTTTGTCAGCTCCAGCGGAGCCACCAGACAAACGAACGAATCAGATTCCTTCGCACGAACCATCATGTGGCCGTCGGACCCGTTGAAGAGCAGTTGAGTCACCTGATCATCCAATACCTTGACGGCGTCATGAAAATATTTTGAATTTACACCTATCGCTACCTGGTTTCCTCCGACTTCGCACTGTATGTTCTCCACAGCCTCCCCAAACTCAGGAGCCCTGCCAGAGAGCACACAACCAGCATCAGGTTCCATATTTATTATCAATATTCTATTGTAATCGCGAACTACCACGTCGACGCGCTCTATGGCGGCAATCAGTTCCAGCCTGTCAATCGCGGCTGTCGTGCTGAAAGACGTCGGCAATATTTTATCGTAGGCCGGAAATTTGGACTCAACCCTGCGGACCGCGAACTCCACGTTCTCGGCAACGAAGTAGGCCTGTGAGTCATCAAAAATTATTTTAATCATCAGACTCGGTTCCAGCAGTCCCAATACCCTCTGAAGCTCCTTCAAACCCTTCATAGGCAACAGTATGGATTTCGAATCGCCGCCATCTGTTATCTCGCTGCGACAGATGGCGAGCCTTCTCTTATCGGTGGACACTATGTTAATCAGGCCATCCATCGTTTCAAAATAAGCCGACGAGAGATATTGAGGATATTCGTCGCCAGTGGAGGCGCAGAGTGTCCCCCTATCGAGGGCAAGCTGGAGTTTTGAAGCCTCTATCGAACAGAGCAGCTCCCCTCCATCCGAGGATGGAAGTTTTGGAAAGTCGCCAACTGGATACGTAGAAAAGCGATATCTGCTCTTTCCTGAATTCATGACCGCGTGACCCTCATCGTCTACCTGAAGCATAAAATCAGACGATCCGGCCTTCCTGAACAGCTCTGTAACTCCCTTGAGCGGGATCACTGCTTCCCCTGGCTCTATCACAGTAACGCCCTGTGCCTTGCAGATTATGGAGGTCTTTATATCAGTTGCCTGAAGCTCTACTCCATTGATATCAGCCTTCATCCGCACGCTGGAGAATATGTTCATGGCTCCGGACGATCCGGCGCTTCTCTCGGCCAGCCCCCAACTTTTTAAAAAATTTACCTTGTCGACGTTTACCCTCATTCGTCCAACTCCTTCCGCGACGTGCGCAAAATCTTATTCATACTAGTTCTATTATCTCTATAATATATAAAAATAGCAGTCGAAGTAGTAGGGGCTGTGGATTAGTGGAAAATATATCTGAGCCGGCTAAATCAGCAGATATACACTGTGGACATCCTCATATGAAATGTCTTGATGTTATACACATTTTCCACAAAAAAATTGTGGAAACATCGGACTGAGGATGAAATAACCCCAAATATTCACAAAAAAAGACCACTTTTTACCGCTAATTTCCCAACTTATTCATGATGTTATCCACTACCGATTTGATTTTGAGATTATTGGTTTTCAATAACTCGCCTATCTTATTATAGGCATGAAGAACTGTCGTGTGATCTTTCTTGTTGAACGTACGCCCTATATGCTGGAGGCTGTAGTCGCTAAGAAGTTTTCGGCAGAGGTACATGGCTATCTGACGAGCTTCGGCCAATTCGGCCGTCCTCTTTGGAGATATGAGATCTTCGACCGAGATATTATAGCTCTCCGCTGTAAGCTGCTGTATGTAATCAATGCTGATCTTGCCCTTTGTTGTGTTGCGAAGTACGTCGTTGAACCAGATACCCATGTTTTCGGGGCTTATTGGTTCCGCGTTTGTGTTCGAGTAGTGTATTATGCGGTTTAAAGCGCCCTCCAGTTCTCTGATATTGCTGGATATGTTCTGAGCCAGGAAGAGTATCACTTCCTCTGGTATCTTGTAGCCCTTCATCTCATCCTTTTTTTGTTCCGCTTTTTTCTGCAGAATGGCCACCCTCGTCTCGAGGTCGGGCTGTTGTATGTCGGTCACAAGTCCCCACTCGAAACGAGATACCAGCCTCTCCTCTACCCCTTTTATATCTCTGGGCGGACGGTCTGAGCTGATGACGATCTGCTTGCTCGCCCCGTGCAGGCTGTTGAAGGTGTTGAAAAATTCCTCCTGGGTGCTTTCTTTTTCCTCTATGAATTGTATGTCATCCACGAGCAGGACGTCCAGGTTTCTGTACTGTGCCCTAAATTCGTAAGTTGTGTTCTGTCTTATGGACGTTATAAGGTCGTTGGTGAACTGTTCGGAACTCACGTATAGGGTACGGGCGCCCTGAAGGTTTTGTTCCACGTGGTGGGCTATTGCGTGCATGAGATGTGTCTTGCCCAGTCCGACACCGCCCCATATAAAAAGAGGGTTGTAGGCGACGCCAGGCGATTCGCTGACAGCAAGGCTGGCCGCGTGCGCAAGCCTGTTGGATTTGCCTACAACGAACGCGTCAAATACGTAGTTTGGATTTAGTCCGTTCCTGTTTGAATTAGTGGCCTGAGTCTGCACAACCGCTTTGGCCCTTTCCTGCTCCTGAGGAGTGTCGTTTAGAGTTATCGCCACATGCTCCGCGTGTCCACGCGAGCGCAAAAATTCCTCCATAGGTATCAGTATTTTGTTCTCTATACTTGCCTTGGCGAAGGGATTTGCCACGTTGATTGTCAGCACCCCACCGTCTATCGATATCGGAAGGCAGGAGTACAGCCATACGTCAGCGCCTTGCGGCAGAAAATCTTTAGCGGACTGTGTAACATCGTTCCATATCGCGTCCAAGTTTTTTTCCAAGTCAACACCCCGTCTATTTTTTCGGCTGCGCTCAGCGCGACTGAAGATCGTGTTATATTCTAGCATGATTGATCGACTGATGTGATCTATTTGCCCAATATTATCCACCAGATTTATCCACATATACACAATTTTCGGCATGAGGTTTGTGGATATCATGAAAGGTTGATATAACTATCATGATGGGTATAAGTTTATCCGAAAAAAACATCGTTGTATAAAAAACTGGTCTCAGGCGAAGTGGAAAATACGCCAAAGATATACACATGTGTGGATATCTTTGGTGGGTAACTTTTGGTTAATATTGAATTTGGGTGTATATATATACACTTGTGTAATATGAGTATTAGGAAGATAATTTATTGCATATTATAAAATATTTGTCCTAAAAGGAGGGTTTGGGATGAACAGGCGTGAGTTTTTGAAAAAATCCGCTATGATAGGAATAGGCGCGGGGGTGTTGTTTTTGCCAAAGGGTCTCAAAATAATCGCTTCGCCGGCGGAGTCAGCCGAGAGTTATCCGGACCTGGTGGCCCTGAAGGGCGGAGGGCTCGAGGCGATGCTCGATCGCGGCATGAAGGAAATCGGCGGCATGGGAAGATTTGTGAGCAAGGGACAGAAGGTACTCATTAAACCGAACATGTCATGGGATGTAGCGCCGGACGGAGCCGCTAACACGTCGCCAGAGCTAGTTGCCGCGATAGTTAAGCACTGCCAGGCTGCAGGAGCTTCCAGTGTCGTGGTCATGGATCACTCGATAGAGTATTGGGATAACAGCAGAAAAGTCTCCGGCATTGACGACGCGATAAAAAGTGTGGGGGCCATCTATGCGCCATCCGAGAAGGATGGATACTATCAGAAAGTATCACTGGACGGTAAAACACTGCGCGAGACGATGATTCACGAAGCACTCCTGGAGTGTGACGTGCTCATTAGCGCTCCAGTCCTGAAGCACCACGGAGGGGCGGGAGTGAGTATATCGGCAAAGGGTCTCATGGGCTGCATCTGGGATAGAAGGGATTATCACTCGATGGGATTGCAGAACTGCATAGCCGATTTTATGCACGCCAAAAAACCGGACCTGAATATCATAGACGCGAACAAGGTCATAACGAGGCATGGTCCGCGCGGCGGTTCGCCAAATGACATCGTTGACATGAAATCTCTATTGATATCGACCGATATCGTCGCCGCCGATACCGCCGGCGCCATGATGCTCGGCCGCAAACAAGGCGAGATTGAGCACATAAGGCTGGCTGCCGAGGCTGGTTTCGGCGAGATGGACCTCTCGAAAATAAAGATCGAGAGAATAACTGTGTGACAGGGCGAATAGCGCCATCAAATGGATAAAAAATCGGATTCTTTGTCCAGCAGGAGATACTACAAATTCGCGTTTGTCCTCCGATGTTCGGTCGCCGTGTTATTTCTGGCGGCGTTTCTGTTTGTCTACGCGAGTTCCAGTCGCAATGATATAACGAGCCGCCTTCTATGGACGCAATTCTCGGGCGGAATTTCGCGCGGCGGCGTCATAAGCGCGCTGTTTATCGGCGTGGTAGCCTCGGCTCTGATGTTCGGCAGAATATATTGCTCGGTCCTCTGTCCTATGGGTACGCTTCAGGAGATCGTCTGGAGGATATCAGGCAGTATCGGACGCGTTTGGGGGAGAAAAAACAAAAAGAGGAGATACGTTCGCCCCTGGAAGATTCGCTATCTCGTTCCCCTGCTCGCGTCGGCCGGATTTGTTCTTGTCGATCCCCTTCTAGTTATAATTCTCGACCCGATATCAAACTTTGGGAGGGGGATAACTTCCTTGCTGTCCATCTGGAGAGGGGATGTCAGGGGCATTACGATAGGTTTCCTCGTGATGTTCGCGGCAATTCTTGTATTATCCGCGGCGAGGGGAAGAAGGTTCTGTGACTGGTGTCCTGTCGGCACGGTTCTTGGGCTGGCGTCCCGCTTGGCGCCGCTGGGGATGAAAATTGGAGAAGGGTGCGTCTCGTGCGGGATATGCGAGGGAGCGTGCCCAATGAACTGCATCGATGCGGGAGCCAGGAAACTTGAGCGGGATCGCTGCGTCTTATGCGTTGCCTGCGCCTCGTCTTGTCCGGGTTCTTTCATAAGCTGCGGAGCGGCTGACGCTGCCGGCAGCCTCGCGAGGGCTGGGCGCAGGGGTTTCTTGAAGGGCGCGGTTCCGTATGTAATGGGCCTCGCTTATCTGTTGGGCAGGAATTTGAGAAATTTATCGGCCGATCCATCTGATTTCAGCCGGGCCATGGAGAGGAGCGAGGGGATTGAAGGTGCTATAATGCCACCGGGTGCTGGCGACGTCGTCAACTATTCTTCGCACTGCGTAGGGTGTCAGGCTTGTGTCGCGGCGTGTCCCGTGAAGGTCATAAAGGCGATTGCTTCCGCAAAACCGGAACTCAGCTACGCCGACGGTTACTGCCAGTACAGTTGCGTCGAGTGCGGAAAGGTCTGTCCGTCAGGAGCTATAAGACATCTGTCGGTGGCCGAGAAGAGGATGACCAGAGTTGCCCTCTCGCGCCTTGACCTTTCGAAGTGTGTCGTCGTCACGAAATCTCAGGCCTGCGGCGCTTGCGCGGAAGTCTGTCCAACAAGGGCTCTTAGGATGGAGCCCTACGGGGGAAGACCGGGCCTGACTATTCCTGTCTTCGAAGAGGAATATTGCATAGGCTGCGGCGCGTGCCTTTACGCATGCCCGGCTCAGCCTAAGGCCTTCACCATAGAGGGCGCGGCGGCTCAGACTCTGACTCCTGGAATGCGTCCGACGCTGGAGGAGGACGAAGGGCTTCCAGCCTTGCCGGATACGGACGATTTCCCATTTTGAGACCAATATATTATTTAATAGAACGCAAATAGGCAGGAAGATAATTGAAAAATAATTGGGGGTGTTATTTATGAATCTCGGCATGGGCGAAATTGCGCTTCTCATCATTCTGGCTCTCGTCGTCTTCGGTCCGAAGCGGCTGCCTGACGTCGGAAGGGCCGCCGGCGACGCCATAAGAGAGTTTAAATCGGCAATGAGCGGGACGCCTGATTCAAAAAAGGAGACTGAAAAAACTGAAACCAGCTCCACGGAGTGAGAGAGGGGAGGCAAAGTCCTCCGGGGAGTGGGAGGAGCACGTCGGGGAACTGAGGCGCCGAGTAATTTATGTCCTGGCCGTCTTCATGGCCGCAACTCTCGCCTCGCTGGCTCTCTCCGAACGTATCGCGTCGTTTTTGACGACGCCGGTAGCGCATTTTGGAGTGAAGCTGTATACGTTCGCTCCGACTGAGAAGTTCATGGCCCATCTTAACATCGCTGTAATGACCGGCGTCGTCTTGTCCGCGCCGTTTTTCATCCTTCAGGCCGGAGTTTTTATATGGCCCGCGCTGCTTGCGGGCGAAAGAAGGTACGTGGTATTTTCGCTTCTGGCCGTGCCGTTCCTGTTTCTTGTTGGGGCTGCGGCGGCATACAGCTTTTTTGCGCCGGTCGTGCTTGGTTTCTTCCTCTCGTTTGGGGCAGGCGACGGAGTGGAGGCCATGTGGGGCCTTGGCCAGTACTTGTCTCTCCTGGCCGGCATGATGCTGGCGACTGGCCTGTTGCTGCAGATGCCGCTGCTTTTGCTGGCGCTTTTCGCTCTGGGCGTGACGACGCCCCAAAAAATCGCCTCCCTCCGTCCCTATATAGTGTTTCTGATATTCCTGTTGGCCGGGATCCTTACCCCCCCGGACGTGACGAGTCAGATAATGCTCGGGGCAGCGCTCTATCTGCTGTTTGAGCTGACGCTGATAATCGGAAGATCTTATTGGAGGGGAAAACATGGATAGAAATCAAATAGAGGCTTTTATGACGCGTTTGATCGACGAGCCTGGAGGTAACTACGTCGCGGAGGACGCCGCCATTTTGCCCGATCTCGTCTCGCTGAAGCTGTTCGAGCGTCCGAATGCAGGAGTGGCCGCGCACGACGACCGGTATTTCACTAAATGCAAGGAACCTGGGGTCGTCGGGCCTCATTACATGCTTCCATCGGAGTGGCTGCCGGATGCGAGGAGCGTTATATCCATATTTTTCGGGTTCACCCCGAGGGTCTTGAGCAGCAACGCGGCGGATCGCCGGGAACCTTCCGGCGAGTGGCTCCACGCCCGAATAGAGGGGCAGAAGTTCATTTCCTGGGCGATGACTGCCCTGAAGGATGAGTTGGAGCGCTGTGGGCACAGGGCGGTAATTCCGTCGTCAGATCCCCGCTTCTACGCCGTTGGGCGTCCGGACGAGGCCAGTCGGCCAGGGATGTCCTTCACCAGCGTCTGGTCCGAGAGACATGCGGCCTACGCCTGCGGGCTGGGGACATTTGGGCTGTCGAAGGGCCTGATAACAAAAAATGGCATTGCGGGCAGATTCGGAAGCGTAGTGACGACTCTTTTGCTGCCTCCCACCCCTCGAGATTACACGGAAGTGTACGAGTATTGCATAATGTGCGGCGAATGCGCCAGGCAATGTCCAGTTGGCGCCATTACGATCGAGGGGGGCAAGAAACACCCGATATGCGGTGAGTATGTCGACGCTACCAAGAAAAAATACGCCCCTCGCTACGGTTGCGGCAAATGCCAAGTGGCAGTCCCATGTCAGAGCGGGAGGCCGTAGCGTCGCCGTTTTTCGAAGTTCAATCTTTTATATCGCCCCGCGCCAACAGGGACCTGGCGTGGGCCTCCAGCCCTTCCGTCCTGGCTATGACTGTACCGGGCAGAGATAGCGCGGCAGCACTCTCAGGGGTCATGTCAAGGTGCGTCAGGGTTCTCATAAACGAGCCAGTCCAGAGGCCGCTGGAGAAACGTGCCCTGCCATCTGTCGGCAGGGTGTGGTTTGTGCCGGCTATGTAGTCTCCGAAGACCTCGCAGCTGCTGTAGCCCAGGAACGCCGCGCCGTACGCGCGGCACTTCGCCAGCGTTTCCCTCGGGTCCGAGACTGCCAGTTGGAGATGTTCGGGGGCCATTGCGTTAGCGTACTCGATCGCTGAGTCCAGCGAGTCCGCGAGTCCAATCGCGCCGTTCTCATTCCACGAGATGGAGGCCACGTCCCTGGTCGGCAGGCCGGGCAGCAGGTTTTCGATCTCGTCCCGCACATTTTGAGCCAGCTCCTCGCTGGTCGTGACCAGCACCCCGCTCGCCATGGGGTCGTGCTCGCTCTGAGCCAGCAGATCCTTGGCCGTTAGGCGAAAGTCTGCGCCGCCGTCCGCTATTATGAGGACCTCGCTCGGGCCGGCCACGCCGTCTATACCTATAGTTCCGTAAAGCGCGCGCTTCGCCTCGGCTACGTATGCGTTGCCAGGACCAGCCACGAAATCGACTCTGGCTATTTCGCCGGCGCCAAGGGCCATCGCCGCGATAGCGTGAGCGCCGCCTATCGCCCATATCTCATCTACGCCAAGGAGCGACAGCACGGCCAGCACCGACTCGTGAACGCGTCCGTTCTTTCCAGGCGGGGAGAACGCCGCGATGCGCCTCACTCCTGCCGCTTTAGCAGGTACGACGGACATTATGGCCGAACTGGGCAGCGGATACCTTCCGCCTGGAATGTAGACGGCCGCGCTTTCTACCGGCATGTATCGGTATCCTGCGCGGACGCCTGGCGATATCTCCCACTCCCGGTCGATCAAAGTCCCCCTCTGAAGTTCATGGAACATCGTAACGTTGCGAATGGCCGTCTCCAGCGCGCCGCGGACCTCAGGGGAGATTGCGCCGAGAGCTCGGGCGGCCTCTTCCCGCGGCGTCCTGAACGGTCCGCCGAATCCGTCGAACTTTTGGGAGAGCCTGGTTACAGCTTCCATCCCCATGCCGCGGACATTGTCTATTATGCAGGCCACTGTGTTCCGGACGTCCTGCGAAGCTGCCGTGGATGCACCGCCAGCTTTTTTAATCCATTTAATTCCTGAATCGTTCATAACGGCAACCCTCATTTCAGATCATGTACTCGCCCATTAATCTATACAAATAAGTCCAATTTGTCAAAATTGCGGGATGACGCGGGTCGCAAGCGTGATAATAAGCATATAATCATGTAATGATATCATTGACTGGAGGTGCGAGCGTTTGTTGGCGGGATATAAGAAAATTAAGACTGTATTTGCCCTGTTCGTAGCCCTTTGTGCGGTATCATTTTCGCCTGGCCAATCCTTGGCCTTTCCAAGTGACGCGGAGATGGCCAACCATATCGCGGATCTGCTTGGGGAAAAATTTTCCCCCGAGTCCGTCTCAGTGACTGTAAGGGACAGCCGCGCCTACGCGGAGATGCATGGAGCGGTTTTGAGCAGGATACGAATCGACACAATGAGACTCGACGCTCTGATAACGCGGAACGAAGCCGCTGTTTCGGACGACGTGAAGTCGCTTGCCTCCCTCATCGGCTACTCGAAGGGAGAGATTGTGCTGCTGGAGCGTGATGTGAACGCTTACTTCGACAACAACGACACGAGGGGTTTCTCCAACCTGACGTTCGACTTCAAGCCGGATGGCTTCCGAGCCGACGGTATCTTCTCGGCCGCTTTTATCTTCACCATCAGGATAAGGCTCACGGCAACTGGGGTGCTGGCGCTCGGCTCTGACGGAGTTTACCTCGACGGCGTAGAGATATTCGTTGAGAACATGAGACAGCCAGAGGTTCTGACGAAGCAGGTGTTGTCGAGGGTAAACCCATTGATCAAGTGGGACGGCATACCGTTCAAGGTCGTCTTCAAGACCGTCACGATGGATGGCGACATGGCCCTGATGACAGGCTATCCAGAGACCTTTGAGGGCGGCGTCACAGCGACTTGGACGAGGGACCAAAACTGAGGGGCGGGTTGATCGCATGACGAAAGCAAGATGGCTCGTTACTGGCGCGGCAGGATTCATCGGTTCTCATCTGGCGGAGCGCATGTTGGGGATGGGGTATCTGGTCAGAGGACTCGATAACTACAGCATGGGACACAGGGAGAACGTTGCGGACGCGCTTGCGTCCGCGGAGAAAAAATTTCCGGGCGCATCTGAAAATTTTGAGATGATAGAGGGAGACGTAACGGATCGCGCCTTATGTGAGCGAGCCTGCGCCGGAGCCGCGGCCGTGTTTCATCTGGCGGCCCTCGCCTCCGTTCCTGGCTCTATTGAGAACCCGGCTGAGTCGTTTCGCGTCAATGTGCAGGGCTTCGTCTCAGTGCTGGAGGCGGCGAGGATGAGCGGGGTCAGGCGCGTCGTCTACGCGTCGTCGAGCGCTGTTTACGGCGACTCGCCCAGCCTGCCCAAGATTGAGAGCGATATTGGGCTGCCGCTCTCCCCATACGCTCTCACAAAGTGGATGGACGAGGAGATAGCCGGGTTGTACGTTAGGCTCTTCGGAATGGAGTGCGTGGGGCTTCGCTACTTCAATGTATTCGGCCCGAGGCAGGATCCCATGGGAGCTTACGCGGCAGTCATCCCGCGCTGGTTTGACGCCCTGACCAGGGGCGAGCGCCCTGTCATTTATGGAGACGGCGAGACGTCCCGCGATTTCTGCTACATCGACAACGTCGTAGATGCCAATATAAGGGCCGCTGTTTCAACCGAAGAGTTGGCCTTTGGCGAGTCCTTCAACATAGCCTGCGGAGAGCGAACGACTCTGAACGAGCTGTTCTCGGTCATCCGAGACACTGCCGGGGCCTCGCCGGATCTTACTCCTATTTACGAGGACTTCAGGCTCGGGGACGTGCGCCACTCTCTGGCGTCCGCTGAAAGGGCAAAAAAAATCCTCGGCTGGGCGCCTGAGGTCGATATAAGGGAGGGGCTGAGGAGGGCCGCGGCCTGGTATTTAAGAGAGACGCGATAGGGCTGCCCCCCTATCCGCGTATCAGCTCGATAATCTCGTCCGACGAAAGTTTCAGGGGAATCTCGGCCTCGTCCAGGAGGCTCTCGGCAAGGTCTCGCTTCCATGAGTGGAGATCGACAATTTTTTCCTCTATCGTATTTTTGGCGACGATTCTGTAAACAGTGACAGGCCTCGTCTGTCCTATCCTGTGGGTGCGATCAGAGGCCTGTTCCTCTACCGCTGGGTTCCACCACGGATCCATGTGAATGACGTAGTCGGCGGCGGTCAGGTTCAGCCCTGTCCCTCCGGCCCTGAGGCTGATGAGGAATACGTCCCCCTCGCCAGCCTGAAATGCCTTGACCCTTCGCGCTCTCTCTGAAACCGGCGTAGATCCGTCGAGGTACTGGTAGGGCACGCCGTTTTGATCCAGGTTGCCGCGGAGTATGGAGAGGTGGGAGACGAACTGGCTGAAGACGAGGGCTCTGTGCCCGCCCGCCCGCAGGTCTTCCATTATCTCAGAGAAGGCGTCGAGCTTTGCGGAGGGATACGGCGCGCTTCCATGGGGCATCACCAGGGATGCGTTGCAGCAGGCCCTTCTGAGGCGCGTCAGTTGCGCGAATATGAGGAAGCGCGCGTCAAGGCCCTGGTACGACGCCAGCTCCTCTATAGCGTTCAGCCGTATAGCCTCATACAGCGCCCGCTCGTCCGGCTTCATATCAACTCGCATGGTCACCTCGGTCTTGGGTGGCAGCTCCGTCAATACCGCTCCTTTTGTTCTTCTCAGGACGAACGGGGATATGATTCGCTTCAGCCTGCTGCTCGCGCTCTTGCTTCCATCCCTCTCTATCGGTATCGCGAAGCGCGCCGAAAATGACTCGGCGGCGCCAAGCACCGCTGGGTTGATGAAGCGGAAGATGTTCCACAGCTCGAACAGGTTGTTCTCTATCGGCGTGCCTGTGGTCGCTATCCGAAAATTACCGCGCAGTTTCATTATGGCGGCGCTTCTCTTCGTGGCCGCATTTTTTATCGCCTGTGCCTCGTCCAGCACAATTGTGTTCCACTCGATCATCGACAGCCTCGTGCCCTCGTTCAGCAACAGGCCATATGACACCACCAGGACGTCCATCGCGCCAATGTTTTCCATTGAGCGCTCCCTGTCCTCGTTCCTGAAGTCGATCATGTTCAGGGTCGGTGTAAATCGGGCCGACTCTTCGAGCCAGTTGGCGCATACCGACGTTGGCGCGGCGACGAGCGCGGGGCCGTCGGGGGCCCGGGAGAGCAGTACGGCAAGGGCCTGAATGGTCTTGCCCAGGCCCATGTCGTCCGCGAGGCACGCGCCGGCGCCCCAGTGCGCGAGGCGCATCAGCCATCTATATCCCTCGGTTTGGTATCCCCTGAGTTCGCCCTTGAAGGTCGCTGGCGGATCGGGCGACATGAGTGACGCCTCGTCCACCAGAGCTGCGATCTTCTTCCACTCCTCGCTCCCGTCGAACGATCCGGCGATTTCCGCCAATGGAGAGATGAATGGCGCGGCGGTCAGTGGAAATCTCATTATGTCTCCATGGGCCTCGCCCACCGACGACAGGTCATCCAGCCGCCGGCGGAATTCTTCGGCGAGGGCCGCGAACTTCCCTTCGCCAATGGTGATGAACCGGCCGGACGATGCGCGAATGAGCTTCAACAACTCGCCGAAACCAAGCACAAGTCCATCTTCCACTTTAACATGTCCGCTCGCCGCGAGCCACTCCCGCGAGTTGTGCATGGAGATGCTCATAGAGGATGGATTGAGGCTTGTGACAGACATAGCTCCGCCCTTGGGCCACTCTATCGTGACCGACCTGGAGATCGGCCCCAACTGAAGCAGAAACTCCAGAGACGTCTCGACGTCCAGAATCTGCCATCGGTTCTCCGATATCTGGTCCGCCTTGGAGAGTGCCCAGCATGAACTGACGAGAAAAAAGAGAGCTCCGGTCTCGGCAGTGAGGTCTCGCCTGGTTTGTACACGGCGTCCTCCCGACAGGCCGAACATGTTCGTTCCCCCTACGCCAGGGCTGCACGACGGTCCATCCCGTCCAAGGGGACGCGTAAGGGCCTCGACGTCCAGCCCAACTCCGCGAGGCTGAAGCTGAACACAGAGTCCGGAGTCCGGGGGCACGAACTCAGGACCACCTGTGATCCCTTCTATGTCGGAGTGTACAGTGACAATGGAGGAGACGCTGTTCAGCGTCCCCAATATCGCGTCTCTCGCGGATTCAGGCACTGAAAGTCCCTTGGGGCCCAGTATTCTGGCCATCTTGAAGTGGCGTTCGTCCAAGAGGGTTATCTTGAGGCGGTTATGTCCTTCCTCTGTGAGGATCATGCCGCTATTGCGATCAAACACGTTTGGGTATGGAGTCATAGAGAGCAGATATCCGGCTCCAGATTTACCCAGGGATCGCGCCAGGATCCTTGGCGTCTCCGCCGTTATCTCTACGACGCCTCCGTCCTCCGCCCGCTCGAGGTATGGGTGTCCCGCTAGCAGCCGCAGTATGTTGGACACGTCTATGTAGAACTCGCCGCCCCAGTGGTTGTGGTTTTTCTTTATGGCCTGAAGCGCGGTCCTGTCCCTATCAGTGAAGCCGCCCACCGTCTCCGGGTTTTCTATCAGCCGTTTTAGCGCGACAGGCTTTCCCTTGCTCCATTTTCCCTTGTCGGAGATTGTCCGCTCAAGCGGCCTGATCCTGGTCGCGCTGGGGACGCCGTTCTCGCTTGGTCTCCATGATATTTCCCAAACAAGCCTTGCCCCGGATGTATTCTTCTGAATTTCTCCGGTTTCGGCAAGGAGGGATAGCGAGCGCCTCCAGTCCGCCTCGAGTTCAAGAAGGTTTTTCAAGGAGTATGGCGGGGCTGGGGATGAATCGAATTTCTCCGCGCTCTCCGGGAGAAGATCCTTGATAATGGACGCCATTTGACGCGCGAAGTAGTCCATGCCGAGAGTCTCCATCCGTTTGTACGAATCTAGCGCCGCGTCGAAGTGTTCGCCGGCGCTTTTTGCGTCTATCCAGGAGGCGCAAAGCATAAAAAAGAAGGGGTCCAATACGTGCTTTGGCACGAGCAGACTGTCGATTATCTCATGGGCGAAGATCCCGCTCCTGCCCGAGCCCTCCGCAAAGATAAATTTTATCATCTTGTGGGAATCCCTCAGGCAGGCGCCAGGGACAGTGGCCGATTCGATATACGAGTCTAGGTTCTTTCGTGTTTTTGCGGAGAGAGGAAGCCCCTGAGTCAGCTCGCCGCGCGCCGTCAATATTGGGTAGAAGACTCCGCACCACAGGGGAAACGAGACCTTGCGTTTTTTAGTTTCGCTCCTTAGCATTTTCATGCCCTCGTCGTAGTGGAGCAAAGCTTCGTCAGCGTTCCCGCGCATTGTA
Organism: Synergistaceae bacterium; assembly: GCA_031290235.1. Taxonomy (GTDB): domain Bacteria; phylum Synergistota; class Synergistia; order Synergistales; family Synergistaceae; genus JAIRWR01. Next base: position 23,477 of record JAITNX010000183.1, read on the forward strand.
CACAATCCGCCCCTCACGCACTCCGTGCCGGAGTTCCTGCCTCTCGCCTCCAGAGATTCAAGGAGACTTTCAGCCTCGTCCAAGCGCCCCAGGAGGAGTTCGTCCAGGCAGATAGTCATAGCGAGGCTCGAGGAGTCATAGTACGACTCCCAATACTTTTTCAGGATCCCGCGAAGAATCGGCGCTTCCTCTGTCGAGCTTGAAAAAAACGACATCGCTATATCCAGGGAGGGCGCGCCAATCTCCTCCGGCAGTCCGGAGAGCACTCCATCGTCAATGGGGTTGCATAGGATCTCCACGACTGGGTGAAGATGCTGAGGTCCAAACATTGCCCTCGTCGTCTCCTCCGGCCTTGCGTTGGCCGAATCGCCGAAAAGTTTCGAGTGAAGCTCCGAGTCGCCTGAGTAATATGCGCGCCTGGCCTCCCTGTAGAAGGCCGCGGCGCGGACGCATGAATCCTTTTTCTCGAACATCGAGCGTTTGGGTGCCATCTCCGGCAGTTTGCGGACGGCGTCGTCAAAATAACCGAACTCGCCGTTCGCGATCGCCTCTCTGGTAGCTGGTTCGCGCGTCAGCCTGCCGCAAAACCAGTATTTATGACCAGAGATAATGACGCTCTCAACGAGTCCGGCCGTTTCCCATCTCTCTATCATCGACGCGGTATTCTCGGCGAATCGCCGCTTCGTCGAACCCTTCAACCCCTCCACGACAGCCATGCAGGCAGTCGTTATTTTCCCAATGCTCATGGGGACATATATGACTGACAACAGCCTATAAGCCCTTCGCTCGTGGGACGGCAGAGCGCTGTAAAGGTTCATGAGTTCCTGTCTTTTTTTCTCGTCGAATAACATGGCCGGGGCTTCCTCTCAGGCAGATTGTCGATCCATAGTGAATTATATTACATATCAAAAGTTATCAACACCCCCTCCATGTTGAATTTCCACCATAGCAGATAGTTTTTCCACAAAGTTATGCACTGAATGGGCATAACTTTGTGAATTTGGGACACTTACAGCTCCTGAAGAGAGCGATTTCTGTTTTTTATAGATGAAATCACAATGGACTGGCGTTAAAAACTATTCCGGGTTATACTTGTACGCGATAACGTTGACGCCGGTGTATCGTCCTGTGAGTAGGCTGGGAAAATAAATAATTTAAGAGCGCTCCCCTTAATTTTCAGCTGTTTGGAGGGATTTTATTGAGCCAGGCGGACCAGACGGTTCCTTTGAATGGCGTTTCCACAACAAAGGGTTTTACAACCGGCACGGCCGCGGCCGCGGCTGCCGTAGCCGCTGTGCGCTTCATGCAGGATAAAAACTGCAGCTGCGTAAACCTGAAGCTGCCGGGCAGCGCCGATATCATTATTCCAATAACCGGCTGCCGATTGACCGAAAAAGGAGCAGAGGCCTGGGTCACGAAGGATGGCGGCGACGATACGGACGTCACTAATGGGGCGGTCATAGTGTCGAGCGTCGAGGTAAGGGACGAGGGCGGTATAACTGTTCTTGGCGGCCCTGGCGTCGGAGTGGTCACGAGGCCAGGACTTCCCGTGCCGCCTGGAAGAGCCGCGATAAATGCGGGACCGATGGCCCTTATACGCAAATCGCTCGAAACTGAGTTTCCCAGCGGAAAGGGCGCCAGCGTATCGATATCAATCCCCGACGGAGAGGAGCTGGCGAAGCGCACGTACAACCCGAGGCTCGGCATAGTTGGGGGTCTCCCAATAGTTGGAGCCGCGGGCGCCGCGCATCACTCGGCCTTGGATGATGCTGGGGGCGCCATGAAATCAGATCTGCAGAACCTCTCCGAGTCCGGCGCCTCTGCCGTCTGCCTGGTCCCCGGCAACTATGGCAGGAGGATGGCCATCATCCTGGGAGTGCCGGAAGTTATGATAGTGAACATCAACAACTTGGTGGGTGACGCTTTATCGATGGCCGGCAACCTTGGCTTCGAGAAACTTGTAATGATAGGGCAGATTGGAAAACTGTCAAAAATTGCGGCTGGCTCGCTCGATACCCACAGCTCCAAGAGCGATGGCCGCCTTGAGGCCCTCGCCGCTTATGCCGCGCTGTATGGAGCGAACCGTGAGATGATAGGGGAGATATTGAACAGCACGATGGCGGACGAGGTCGCGTCCAGGATAGCCAGGACGGAGTGGGGCGCTGAGGCGCTGAGCGAGCTTGTGAGGCGAGTAGTCAGGACCGCGCTTTCGGCCGCGACCGGCATTGTGGAGTGCGCATGTCAGACTTTCTCCCTGCCGGACAGGGAGCTTTCCCGGACGAATAATACGGATGCGCTAATAGAGGAGATAAAGGCCGAAGCCTATACCCTCAAGAGGAGGTGACAGCCGGGTTTGTCTCTTGATACCGGCTGATACCGAGAAGATTTTGCGATAATTGCTCAGCGGCACAGTGTCAATTAATATCACAAGCAAACGTCGGCATTGATTTTGAGCTGGCCGCTTGCGAGTCTGAGAGGTAAACTGATATAGACGCCGAAAAACCGTACAGTGGAATGGTATATGGACTGTTGGAGGAACTGTATTCCGACTACAACAGACGCGAATACGTCTCCCCCGATCCTTTGGAGTTCTTGTATCTATACGACTCCCCGGCAGACAGGGAAGTCGTTGGGCTGATAGCGTCTTCATTGGCTTATGGCCGTGTCGCGTCCATACTGGCGAGCGTGAGGCGGGTGCTGACAGTCATAGGCGAAAATCCGGCTGATACCCTTGCAAACGCCGACAGTGACAAACTGACGGAACGTCTCCATGATTTCAAGCATAGGTTCAATGACGGTTTAGAGGTGGCCCGTTTTCTATGTGGAATAGGGCGGGCGATTGCTGAACATGGCAGCCTGGAGAGACTGTTTTGTTCGGGAATGCGCGACGCGGATAGAGGACCTCGGCGCGGCGGCGATGGGAACGATGGGAGAGCGGACGTACTGAGCGCAATGGACAATTTCGCATCATCCATTTTAGGCTATGCCGGGCTTGAATCCTCCCATTTGCTGCCGCGCGCCTCAAAGGGAAGCGCGTGCAAGCGCCTCGCCCTCTACGTCAGGTGGATGGCTCGGAGTGACGACGTCGACCCCGGAGGGTGGAGCAAAGTTCCCCCCTGCGATATAATAGTCCCGCTCGACACTCACATGTTCCACATTGCGTCGGGCCTGGGTTTCACGTCCAGATCATCAGCCGACGGCAGGGCGGCTCAGGAGGCGACGGATGCATTTCGAAGGTTGCGCCCGGATGACCCGGTGCGGTATGACTTTGCCCTGACGCGATTTGGGATCCGTACTGGAATGTCTGTGGATGATCTGTTGACCAGGTTTGCCATTTGATCGCAGCTTGGCATTGAGCGGAATGGATCGGGGAGGCTGAGGCCGGTGGAGACTGCCGAACTGGCAAAAAAAACCGAAAAGACTGAGAAGGAAAAGGCCGAGACGCCAGAGGAGTTAAGTCCATATATAAACAGGGAGCTGAGCTGGATTCGTTTTAACAGCCGCGTACTCGATGAGGCCACGGACAGGACGAAGCCCCTGCTTGAGCGTGTCAAATTTCTGGCGATTTTTTCGAACAACCTGGACGAGTTCTTTATGATTCGCGTCTCCGGATTGGCCAAACAGCTCCGCAGCGGCGTCGTAGATCTTCCCCCGGATGGGCTGACCCCGGCTATGCAGCTTGCCGCCATAAGGCGCGGATTGATGCCGGATCTCAAGAGACAGCTCGACTGCTGGCACAACGACGTGCTGCCGGAGCTGATGAAAAATGGCATAGAGGTACTCGACTACAAGGAATTGAAGGACAAACAAAAAAAATATCTGGACAATTATTTCAAGAACGACGTGTTCCCCACCTTGACGCCTTTGGCGTTCGACCCTGGGCACCCCTTCCCGCACATCTCGAACCTAAGCCTGAATTTTGCGCTGGCCCTGAGGGACGAAGGTAAGCGGGAGTTCTTCGCCAGGCTGAAGATACCGGAGTCATTCCCGAGGCTTATTCACCTCCCGCCAGAGACGGAGGACAAGATGGAAAAGATGGGCTTGAGGCACGTCCCGAGGGTCGATAGGTTTGTATGGCTCGAGGACGTCATAGAGTCGAATCTGAGCATGCTTTTCTCCGGGATGAAGATAATCGACGCGGTCCTCTTTCGCGTAACCCGGGACGCGGACTACGAAATAGAGCTGGACGAGGCGGAGGATCTGCTCCACTCCATTAGCGAGATAGTCGACAGAAGGCGTTTTGGCAGCGTCGTGAGGCTGCAGATAGAGAAGGATTCGCCAAAGCGGATAAGGGAGATCTTGGTCCGCAACCTCGAACTCGATCTCTTTCAGGTTTACTCTCTGAAGGATCCAACCGGAATGTCGTCGCTAATGCAGCTATGCAAGCTTGACCGGCCGGACCTCAAGGATCCTCCGTTCTCTCCCGTCAACCCCCTCGAGTTCAAGGACACCAGAGGCATGTTCCACGCTATAGCGACTCAGGATATATTCCTCTATCACCCATACGACAGCTTCATACCAGTGATAGATTTTATAAGAGAGGCGTCGAAGGATCCGGATGTGCTGGCGATCAAGCAGACACTTTACCGCGCTGGGGCGAACTCGCCGATAGTGGCGGCTCTCAAGGAGGCATGTCAGAGGGGAAAGCAGGTAGCGGCGCTGGTGGAGCTCAAGGCCCGTTTCGACGAGGAGAACAATATAGGCTGGGCCAAGTCGCTGGAGAGCGCCGGAGTGCACGTTGTATATGGTTTCGTCGGCCTCAAGACTCACGCGAAGCTCTGCCTGGTTGTGCGTCGCGAGAAAAGCGGCATAAAGCGCTACGTTCACATGGGAACCGGCAACTATAACTCGATCACTGCCGGGATTTACTCCGATTTCGGTCTCTTCACCGCCAGCCAGGACATTGGCGCTGACGTCTCCGACCTATTCAACGTCCTGACAGGATACTCGAAGCAGAAGGAATACAAAAAACTTCTGGTGGCCCCTCATACTCTGCGGCGCGAGATAATTGCCCGAATCGAAAGGGAGATAGAGTCCCACGCGCAGAATGGCAATGGCCGCATCATGTTCAAGCTCAACTCCATATCGGACAAGGAGAGCATAGACGCGCTCTACAGGGCTTCACAGGCTGGGGTGAGCGTCGGTCTCCAGGTGCGGGGTATATGCTGTCTCAGGCCCGGCGTAAATGGGCTGTCCGAGAATATTACCGTCACCAGCATAGTTGGGCGGTTTTTGGAGCACACGAGGGCATTTTACTTCCACAACAACGGACAGGACGAGCTGTACCTTGGCAGCGCCGATCTGATGCCGCGCAATCTCGACCGCAGGGTCGAGACTCTGTTTCCGGTGGAGGACGCCGCCATCCGCCAGAGGATACTTAACGTGATACTTCCCGTTCACCTCAGGGATAATGTCCAGTGCAGCGTTTTGAACCCCTGGGGCGAGTACGAGAGGCTGAACCAGCCGGAAGACGGCGTTCGCGTGGACTCGCAGCAGTGGATGGTGGACAATCCGAGGATGGTCTTCGCGGATGAATGACGGATTTAAAATCTCAGCATACGCTGTAAATTCGATACTCGATCGAATAGACCCGCTGATCCGCGAGATATCTGGCGTACTAGCGGGAGTCGATCCTGAGTGCCTGCACAGGATGCGCGTGGGCTCCCGCCGTCTGAGAATGGCGCTTCGCCTGCAGGCGGAATACGCCGGTCTGCCAGACTCGCCAGCGTTCTCAAGGCTGATTCGCCTCGTGACGCGCACTCTGGGCGAGGCCAGGGATCTGGACGTTCAGATAATGTGGCTGAAGGAATTTCTTAACTCCTGCACGACCAACGAAAAGGCCGGGGTGAGCCGCCTGATACTCCGCCTGTCCCAGGAGCGGGAGAGCATTCAGCCGCGCATAGCGCTGACCATTTCGGACATCACGGACGACCCCGTGTTTAAAAAGACCACGGAAGCGCTTCGCCTGGCCCGCCTCGACGCTGAGATGAGCGGCATAACCACGGCAAACAGCGACGTGGAGCACGCGACAAGGGCTATCAACCTGCAGCTCGACTCCGTCATTCAGCACTCCATGTCGTTGATGACGCCTGAAGCTCACGAGGGCCACCACAGAATGCGCATAGAGGTGAAGCGCCTGCGCTACGCCATGGAGATCTCCATGGGTGTATATGGGGTGGTCGAGAAGGAGTTGGACGGCTATATGGCCGTTGTGAAGAAATTGCAGGCCATGCTGGGCGTGCTTCACGACGCCGACGTCTGGATAGGCCGCATCCCGGAGATGTCCGCCGCCGAACTGGAGCGAACAAAAAAATACTTCGGCGCCCCCACGAACTTCAGCCGCCTCTCCCCCGGCTATGATGCCATAGCCCGTGACAGGCTCCGGTTCAGGGAGGAACAGTACGAAAGGGCGCTTAACTTCTGGAACGAAACCGTGGACTCCGGGAGATGGAAGGAGTTCAGGGATCTGCTGCTGAGGACGTACAGGGAGATAGTGGGAATGCAGGGGTGATGAGAGTTTGGAGGGAGAGCGCCGCGTACCGATAAAATGAATATCGACCCCAAAAGCAGAGTGCAACAAAGGAGGTATTAAAAGAATCCAAAGGAATGAAAAAACACAAGCGTAAGTTGATGTTGTTGCTGAGAATATTTATTTCTGTCGCCTGCCTTGCTTACGTATTATGGGGGATAGACCTAGGTCTTCTTTTCAAGAGCTTGTCCTCGTATCCAATTTATGCCGTTCCGGTAACCGCCATTATCTTCTTCGTGAATGTAATTTTACAGGCACTCCGCCTGTCTTTGCTCTTCGAGCGGAGGTTGCCGTTCTGGGGTTCGCTCAAATCGGTAATCATAGGCCTGGGACTCAATAATATACTTCCGGCAAAGGGGGGAGAAATAGCCAAGATAATGTATATTAACAAGTCGTGCGGGAAATCCGCTTCTGAATCATTTGCTTGCGTTGCTTGCGAAAGATTTTTTGATGCGAATTTTTTGTATATTTTCTCCGCGCTCATGCTCCGCGAATGGCTGCCCCCGTCTGCGATCAGCAAAATAGGCGTTTTTTTTGTGGCGTGCTGGGGGGCATTCGTGTATTTTCGATTTTTCCCGCATGTTTTTGAGCGTATATGGGCGAAAATCCCCAAAATCCATGGCTCAGAGTTCTTAAATGGCCTAAAAAAAAGTTTTTTATATGAGCTTACGGCGCGCAAACTTTTTGTCGCGGCGATAATGAGCCTGGTCGTATGGCTGTCGTATGGGTTTTATTCTTTATATGTCTTCTTGATTTTGGGCAACTTGCGCCTGAACTTTTTCAGCGCGATAACCGTATTTTTAATCTCCGCGGCGGGCCAGCTCCTGCCGTCTTCGCCTGGTTCTCTGGGGGTCTTCGAGGCCTCGGTGGTATGGGGCATGTCTTTATTTGGAGTGGAGCGGGAGGCGGCGCTTGGTGTCGCATTTCTCCTTCGTGTGATACAATTTCTGCCGACCCTGGCAGCTATTTTTATTTTTTTTAAGACGCCTGGATTTAGCATTTTCAAGAAAAGAGACACCCATTTCTGAGGGCGGTGTTATTCGTATGTGGACAGAGGACGAGGCATTCAAAAAATATACAGCGGAGCGCGTGCTCAACTGGGATAAGGCGGCTTCGGCGGGGCGTGAAAAACGTTGGCCGCGGTACTACAGGAATCAGCTTGCCAGGACATACCGCTTCTGTATACCGGAAGGCGCGAGCGTTCTCGAACTCGGTTGCGGCAGGGGCGACCTCATTGCTTCGCTCAAACCGTCGGCGGGTGTCGGCGTTGATTTCTCGCCCGAGATGATAAAAGAAGCCAGGAAGCGCCATCCAAACCTGAAGTTTATATGCTGCGACGCCCACTCCATTGATATTGAAGGCAAGTTTGATTTTATAATTATGTCCGATTTGCTGAACGACGCATGGGATGTTCAGCAGGTCTTGACGGCGATCCGCCCGCTTTGCCACAATGAGACCAGGCTCATCTTCAATTTTTTCAGCCATCTCTGGAGGGGGCCGCTGAACTTTGTGCGCAGGCTAGGTCTTGCAAATCCCACTCTCCAGCAAAACTGGCTTACCAGAGAGGACATGACGAATCTGCTATATCTGTCAGGTTACGAGGTTTTTCGTTCGTGGCCCGAGTTTTTGACGCCATTCAATATTCCGCTGTTGTCCGGTTTTTCGAATAAATGCCTCGCTAAAATATGGCCCTTTAAATCATTCGATCTCGCAAATTTCATGATAGCGCGTCCGCTGCAGTCCGTGCGCCAAAAATGGAAGGACTCCTCTCCGACTGTCAGCGTCCTCGTCGCGGCCCGCAACGAGGCGGGAAATATCGGGGCTATACTGGACAGGGTACCGGAGATGGGAGGCGGCACGGAGATCATTTTTGTCGAGGGCAACTCGACCGACAACACTTATGACGTCATAGAAAATGCCATCAAACATACGAGCCGAAATTGCGTCCTGTACAAACAAGCCGGAAAGGGGAAGGGGGATGCGGTGCGGACTGGGTTTGCAAAGGCCAAAGGGGATATCCTGATGATCCTGGACGCCGATATTACTGTGCCGCCGGAGGATTTGCCTAAGTTCTACGACGTAATTTACTCCGGACAGGCCGAGTTTGTGAACGGTGTAAGGCTGGTCTATCCCATGGAAAAACGCGCGATGCGATTCTTTAACCTTCTTGGCAACAAATTTTTCAGCGGCGCTTTCTCCTGGCTGCTGGGCCAGACACTGAGGGACTCTTTGTGCGGGACCAAGGTATTGACCAGGCTAAACTATGAACGGATAGTGCAAAACAGGTCATATTTTGGAGATTTTGACCCGTTCGGAGACTTCGACCTCTTGTTTGGCGCCGCGAAGTTGAACCTTAGGATAGTGGACATGCCGGTCCGGTATCGGGACAGAGTATACGGCGAAACCAACATACAGCGCTGGCGGCACGGTTGGATGCTGCTGAAGATGGTGGCGTGCGCCGCGTTTAAAATAAAATTTGTGTAATACGCAAAAAAGTTGAACGCCGAATGATACAAATTCATCATCTTCCCGATGTCGATTGCTGAGGTTGTGGTTAATATGGAACAGAGCAGAACAAAAAAAGAAGAACAAGAGGTTTTGCACGGCAAATGGCTTACGGAAAATGACCCTATTTACCAGTGGGGATGGGGCACTCCGGCCGGGCAAAGACGCGCGTCGAGAAGGGGGGCGCTTATAGCGGTCGGGGCAGGCCTAAAAGATAACATGACGGCACTGGAGATCGGATGCGGCACCGGCATGTTCACGGAAATGTTTTCATCTTACGGGGCGCATATACTCGCCGTCGATCTTTCTCCAGATCTGCTGGAAGCCGCGAGGAAACGCAATCTGCCAAAGGACAGGGTTGAATTTTTGGAAATCCCCTTCGAAAGATGCGATGAAAAAGGGCCGTTTGACGCAATAATAGGCTCGTCTGTGCTCCATCATTTGGTTTGCGACATTGCTTTCAAGAAAATATATGATTTGCTCAAGCCAGGCGGCGTGATGAGCTTTTGCGAACCCAACATACTCAATCCGCAAGTGGGGTTCTGTTTGAAATTCAGGAAATATTTTCCGGAATACTCTCCGGATGAAACCGCTTTTGTAAGGTGGAAATTATCCAAACAGCTCAAAATAGCCGGTTTTTCGGATGTCAAAATCAAGCCGTTTGACTGGCTTCATCCGGCGGTGCCTAAAACATTGATTCCCATGGTTAAGGCGTTGGAATATGCCTTGGAGCGATTTCCAGGAATCCGTGAATTTTTCGGTTCCCTTTGGATCGTCGCGAAAAAATGAGCGATATGTGTGGTTGGCGGTGGATTGAAAATTGCTCAAGAGATTAGCGAGAGCATATTTGCATATAATGACGGATTAAATTCGGAAGGAGTTACCGGCAAGTGGATCTCTATTTAAAAAAGTCAAGCAAGGTATCGTCCGTTATTATTTGTGTCAGTGCAATTTTGCTTTATATAATTGTACTGACATATTTTGAACCCTTGTTTTTGGGTTTCCGCTGGCAATATGATTATGTTGTCATTCCGATGGTCATGGCGATATTTTGTGTTCTTGCCAAAAACCGCCCTGACTCCATTCAAAACTCGCTGGGGTTTTCTGTTACACTGGTGCTATCCGGGGTTATTTTATCGGAGTTATGGAAACTTGGAGTCTCCTCAGGGGGCATGCTCGCAGGTTGCATGCCGTATTCGGATTCATACGCGTATCTCGATGGAACGCTGCGTTTTTTGAATGGCGAAGGGTTGTCAATATGGACTTCACGGCGTCCGCTAGCGACTGCCTGGCTCTCCTTGAGCTTTTTTGTGACAGGAGAAAATTTAAAATACGCTCTTGCGCTGATAACGGTGTTGAACTCTTTCGCCCTTACTTGTGCGGTATGCGAGGTTCGTAGGCATTTAGGTTTTTTGTCTGGCTGGCTGGCTCACGTGCTGCTTTTCTTTTGCTATCGTACGTTTCTAGGTTCTACTCTGTCTGAGCAGTGCGGTTTTTTCTTCGGCTGTATGGCTTTTTCGATGCTTTGGAAAACCGCTTTCAGTGATCCTAAGGAATCACAAGTCCGCTTTTTGACAGGGTTATTTGTGCTTACAATAGGACTTGTGGCGCGGGCGGGAACATTTTTTGCGCTTCCAGCGTTTGTGTTGTGGCATTCGCTAAGGATTGGTCATGGGAAGAAAATGTTCCTGAAAGTTTTTTTAACGTCGTGTTGCGTAATTGCGCTGGTTTTTGGGTATAACGGGATTCTGCTCAGGGTCGCGGGGTACCCCGAGGCCGCGTTTGGCAACTTCGCGCCTGCTTTGTACGGTTTGCTTCATGGGGGAACATGGACGCAGGTATACTCCGATTACCCGGAACTTGAGTCCCTTCCGGATATCGAAAGCAATCAGCGGATATACGCCCTTTCCATTGCGAGATTGAGAGAACAGCCCGTTTCTTTGCTAAAGGGCGCATTGAGGGCGTACAGGTCGTTTTTTATCTCGCCTCTTGGAGCGTACAGCTTTGTGGTGTCGCCGCTGGCTCTCTCCCTTGATTTTCACGACTTTGCGGTCGCGCAGAAAAATGGCAGCAAAGAGGTAATGATGGCATTTTTAGCCTCGGGCATGGAGCAAAAATATTACGCCGCGACTGCGTTTTTATGGTTTTTATTGTCATCGCTTCTCGCTTTCGCTGGCCTGATCCGGTTGATCATGACAAAATCACGCTACCGAGGACTCGTAATTTCAGCCGGAATAGGAATACTGCTGTCAGTCCCCTTTTTGCCGCCGTGGGATGTTCCCTTGATGCGCGTCTATATCACTACAATGCCGTTTTTTATCATTTTGCCGTGTATAGCTTTGAGCGGCATGAACGCCTTGGATGAAAGGATTGAGAGGCATGACCGCGGTCTATGGCTGGAGGCGTGCGTTTTGTTGTTGTGCGCGGTAGTTATGGTCTTTCCCCTTGTTCTGCAACTTAACCAGGGCCGCATTCTGGCGCGTATCCCGAAAGCCGAATACGGCGCGGAAATAGCTAAAATAATTCCAGGTACGGTTGTAACGCGTAAAGACTGGGGTATTTTGGAGAATTTTACATCGAGTATCGACTTGATAGCAGATGCGCTGAAAAACGATCAACTGAGAGAATACGGCACTATATCTGGGGATGTCGCTCTAGGCATGGTATATCTTCCAAGGGAAAAGGTCACGTCTTACGCGTACTGGGATGCCGCCTCTGGCATGGCCGCGGGGGAGTGGGTCGAAGTGCGGGAATGGCCTGATAAAGAAGGGCTATATCTGAGACGTCTGGAACAGCTTCAACAGTAGGTGTTTCTAATTGTATAATTTAAAAAAAGGACTGACCTTAGACGAGGGAGGTGTTTTAAGGATATGAACAAAAATTCCAGGATCTACGTCGCGGGTCACAGGGGTATGGTCGGTTCCGCCATACTGCGGCATCTGGCCGCCGGAGGCTATGAAAACATCATTACGAGGAGCCACGGCGAGCTCGATCTGCTGAATCAACCCTTTGTAAACGCGTTCTTTGAGCGGGAACGCCCCGACGTCGTATTTCTCGCCGCCGCCCGCGTCGGCGGCATCATGGCCAATATGACGAACCAGGCCGCGTTTCTCTACGAGAACCTTCAGATACAGAACAACGTCATGTGGGCGGCGGCTAAGAATGGGACGAAAAAATTTATCTTTCTCGGCAGCTCGTGCATATATCCCCGCGACTGTCCCCAGCCCATAAAGGAGGAATATTTCCTGACCGCTCCCTTCGAGCCTACTAACGAGGGATACGCTATTGCGAAGATCGCTGGGATGAAGCTGTGCGGCTACCTGGCGAGCGACGGGGTGTGGGACGGGGTTACGGTCATACCATGCAATCTCTACGGGCCAGGGGATAATTTCGACCTGGAGAACTCTCATGTCATGGCCGCCCTTGTCAGGAGATTTGCGGACGCCGTCGATTCTGGGGCGCACAGCGTCACATGCTGGGGCACCGGTGCCCCTCGGCGCGAATTTCTGCACGTGAATGACCTGGCGAGGGGGATTTTTATGCTGCTCAGTGAAAATCCATTTGGCAGCGAGCCGGTCAATATAGGTTATGGAGACGATGTTACGATAAAAGAACTTGCGTATATAATAGCGAAGAAGAGCGGTTTTGCCGGCGAAATCGTCTGGGACGCCACGAAGCCCGATGGGATGGAGAGAAAATTGATGGACGCAACTCGCGCGAGGCAAATTGGCTTTGTCCCTGAAATCGGTCTCGAAAAAGGCGTGGAATCCCTGATAGCCGAGTATCGCAAATCTACTAACGTTCGGGGGAAACGGTGATATGGGAAAAATTGCCCTCATAACTGGCATTACAGGACAGGACGGAGCATACCTCTCCTCTCTGCTCCTCGAGAAGGGCTACACGGTTCACGGCGTTAAGCGCCGCAGCTCGCTCTTCAACACGGCCAGAATCGACCATCTCTACGCGGATCTTCACAGCGAGGACCCTCGTTTTTTTCTGCACTACGGAGACCTCACGGACAGCAGCAACTTGATTCGCATCATTCAGGAGACTCAGCCGGACGAGAT
>JAITNX010000189.1 GCA_031290235.1 Synergistaceae bacterium
TCCGCCGTCTGGATCATGGAGATGCCATCCTGCGCGTTAGCCGTAGCCCTGTCGAGACCATAAATTTGAGCGCGCATCTTTTCCGAAATGGCTAGACCAGCCAATTCACTTTTTGGGCCATTTGAGATGGAACATTGGCGGGTTGTTTAAGGTTTTATTTAAAATAGATCTGGGGACCGCGGCTCAGTGAAGGGGGACTGTATAAAAACAAGGACAGCGAGTTCCCCCGCTGTCCTTTATGCCTTATTTTTTATGATGCGTGGCAGCCTGTGAAGCAGACCTCCCCGTTCTCCTCGCGGACAAGGTCTGACAGTTTGGGTTCGTGAAAGCCGGGCCCCTTCAGCACTTTTCCGTCCTCCCTGTAGATGGGGCGGCCGTCGGCGCCGAGCTTCGACATGTTGCTCTCCTGCACCCTCTCGAACGCGGTCTCCAGGTCTATGCCAAAGGCCACTGCCGCTCCGACCACGACGTACAGTAAATCGGTGATGCCGTCGATCATGCCCATGGCCTGTTTTTTCTGAGTCTCGGCGTCCCCTCGCTTGTGGGCCTCGATGAAGGCGTCGCCGGCCCGACCGAACTCGTCCGTCTCCTCCTGAATGAGGCTGATACGGAGTTTCAGGCAATTGAGGAATTCTTCCTCTTTGCCCTTCTCCAGCTTGAGGCCGATTGCCGCGCCATAGGTCTCGTGAAACTTTGTCACTCCCTCGATAAAACTGTTGCCCATTATCCATCAAAACCTCCGTCTCTCTTCATAGTTAAAACAGTCAAATTCAATTCCTCGCGCAGCGCGGCCCAGTCTACGCCGCAGTGGTCAAAGAGCAGATCGTGAACCCCGTTCGTAGCGGCGTGAATCTCGTCGTGCATCATGGACACCAGCCTCCTAAATTCCATGAGCGCCCTCTTTGCCGCACGCAGGGAGAATATAAGGGCCATCTGGCGCGCGTTGGCCGACAGGGTAAGTTCCGTAGGCATGCACTCCGGCAGGGCGTACTTCAAAATATCGTTGGGCACGTCCGGATACTCCCGCTTGACGCTCTGTATTTTCCGAAAGAGAGATACCACCATGCCGTTGAGCTCATTCAGTGCCTGATATTTTTCCCCTCTCCCATCCCCCGCCGTTCTGAGCGCCTGTTCGTTCAGGAAATTTTCTATATACCCGATGTCGTCGTCACTCATCTTCCCAAGCGCGAACCTCGTGCTCTTCACGGAGAGGCTGCAATGCCTATGCCTCGCCAGCTCCTGAAGGAGCGCGCGGCTGACGCCGGTTATCTCGAACGTATAGTTGACGTGTTCAAAAACCGAATGATGCCCGTTTATCAGGCACTGCTCTATCAGCCTCGCGTCGCTCTCCGGCGTCGTCTCCCTGTCCCGATTCCCAGTGCAGGTCCTTATCGCCCGAACGGCGTGGCTCAGCTCCGAGTGCTGTACCAATTTTACCTTCAATCCGGCGAACCTCCTTGAATTTTTAAGAATATAGCCCTGTCGACGATAAATAGCGTTTATCTACTAGGCGCGCCTATCACTCCAATGGATTATACCCCAAATACGACAACGGACCGATATGGACAAACCAGGATATGCATGATAAAATTTCCCCGGTGTGAAGATATGTCCTTTAATCTGGTCCAGTGAGGCTGGGAAGGCGGCAATGGCGGATTTATCCGCTGTTTTGTTGGGATATTATGCCCTGTCGTCGTGGACGGCGGGGCTTTTTTTTGTCTTGACAGTTCCGCCTGACGCCAACTTATAGTAATGCGCTTTCAAGCGGTATCAAAACTCCAAATTATCGAGGAGGGATTCATGTGAAGGAAAAAGCCCGCATCATGGACGACACGGCGATGACCCGAGCCATCCACCGCATCTCCCACGAGATCATCGAGAGGAACAAGGGGACCGAGAACGTGGTACTTATAGGAATCCAGAGGAGGGGAGTGCCCCTCGCCAAATTACTCGCGGAGCACACAGGACAGGTGGAGCAGACTACAATACCGGTCGGAACCCTCGACATCACGTTCTACCGCGACGACCTCTCCCTGCTCTCCGAACACCCGGTGCTGAACGGCACGGACATACCCTTTAACATAACGGATAGGGACGTCGTCCTGGTTGACGACGTGCTCTTCACCGGACGCACGACGAGGGCCGCCATGGACGCCATTATGGAGGTCGGGCGCGCGCGGACGATTCAGCTGGCAGTGCTGATAGACAGGGGACACAGGGAACTGCCGATACGGGCGGACTTCGTCGGCAAGAACGTGCCAACGTCCAAGAGCGAACTGATTTCGGTGCGGATAGCGCCGTTCGAGTCCGAGAACAACGTGGTCGTCCTGGACATCAGCGAGGGGGAATAGTCTCATGTTAAGCTCAAAGGACATGCTCGGACTCAGGGAGACGAGCGCGGAGGAGATTCACGAGATCTTGAACACCGCCGAGCTTATGAAGGTAGTCATCTCGTCGAACAACAAGAAGACGCCCCACCTTCAGGGCCGGTCCATAATGACAGTGTTTTACGAAAACAGCACGAGAACAAGGATGTCGTTCGAGCTGGCCTGCAAGTACATGTCAGGCACGGCGTCCAACATATCGGCGTCGGCGTCGAGCGTGGCAAAGGGCGAGACGCTGATCGACACGGCGCGCACGCTGGACGTGATGGGCACGGACGTAATGATACTGCGGCACCCGATGAGCGGGGCCCCGCACCTCATGGCAAAGAACGTCAAGGCGTCGGTCATCAACGCAGGCGACGGGATCAACGAACATCCGACCCAGGCGCTTCTCGACATGTACACGATGCGCGAGAAACTTGGCGGCGTAAAGGGCCTCAGAGTCGCCATAGTGGGCGACGTCAGGCACAGCAGGGTCGCCCGTTCCAATATATACGGGCTGACGAAGATGGGGGCGAGCGTCGTCGTCGCCGGGCCGCCGACTCTGCTCGTACCAGAGCTTGACGCCCTGGGCGCCGAGGTGACCGACAGAGTGGACGACGCGGTCCGTGGGGCCGACGTCGTAATGGGCCTCCGCATTCAGCTGGAACGCCAGAAGAAGGGACTCTTCCCGTCCGTCAGGGAGTACCACAAGTACTTCGGCCTCACGGAGGAGAGGATAGCCCTGGCGCGCAAGGGAGCGCTCGTAATGCACCCGGGGCCGGTGAATAGGGGCGTCGAGATCTCGAGCGAGGCGGCGGACTCGCCGGAATCCGTTATAGACGAACAGGTGACGAACGGGGTCGCGGTGCGCATGGCCCTGCTGTTCCTGTTGACGAGGCAGAAGCCCGAGACTGGAGGCGTCCGTATATGAGCGCGAACGTAAATTATCTCATCAAGGGAGGTAAAGTGCTGGCGCCCGACGGGACCAGGTCGTGCGACGTGCTGACAAATGGCGGAACGATAGAGGCCATTGGAGAGAACCTGAACACGGGGGGCGCGGAGATAATCGACGCCTCGGGGCTGTGGGTGATCCCAGGACTGGTCGACATCCACTGCCACCTGCGCGAACCAGGTTTCGAGTACAAGGAAGACATAGCGAGCGGGTCCGCGGCCGCGGCAAAGGGAGGATTTACGACAATTTGCTGCATGGCGAACACCGACCCGGTAAACGACAACGCTGTGGTCACTGAATTTATCAAGAGAAAGGGAATCTCTGCCGGATTCGCTCACGTACTCCCTATAGCGGCCCTCACAAAGGGACTGGCCGGGGAGGAGCTGACTGAGGTGGGGAATCTTGCCGAGGCCGGCGCGGTTGCGCTTTCGGACGACGGCAAATCAGTGAAAAGCGCCCAGAGGATGCGCCTTGCGCTGAGTTACGCGAAGAGATTTGGCCTGAAAGTCATCTCCCACCCCGAAGACCTCGACCTCGTGAACGGCGGGGTTATGAACGAGGGTTACTGGTCAACGGCGTTGGGCCTGCCTGGGACCACCAGGGCGGCAGAGGAGACTATAATAGCCCGCGACTGTATGCTGGCCGCGACCGAAAACACGACGATACACATTGCCCACGTATCGACAGCTGGCGGGGCCGACATAATAAGGGAGGCAAAGAAGCGCGGCGTCAAGGTGACATGCGAGACCGCCCCTCACTACATTTACGCCACTGACGAACTCGTGAAGGAGTACGACAGCAACACCAGGGTAAACCCGCCGCTGCGCGCCGAAGCCGACAGGGCCGCGCTGATAGAAGCCCTTCGCGACGGAACGATAGACTGCATCGCCACCGACCACGCGCCTCACCACATCGACGACAAGAATGTGGAGTATTCCATTGCGGCGAGCGGCATATCCGGCTTCGACACAGCGTTCGCCATGTGCTGGACGGCGCTTGTCAAGCCGGGACACCTCACGCCGGAGGATCTGTTCAGGAAGATGACCTCGTCCCCATCGGAGGTGCTGGGGCTGGACGCGGGAAGGCTGGAGACAGGGCGTGCCGCCGACATCGCGATAATAGACCCCAATGCCGAGTGGACGGTCGATCCTTCGAAGTTCGCGAGCCGAGGAAAAAACACCCCCTTTGCGGGCCACGCTCTTACCGGACTCGTGAGATGCACGATATGCGGGGGAAAAATTGTATACGGGGGTTGACGCCATGCAGATAGACAGGCTTGCCAGGGCTGTAAGGGATACAGGGAACCCGAGCGCCCTGGGGCTGGACACGAGGTTCGAGTATATCCCGGCTTTATTCGCCGGGAAGCATGGCGGAGAGCATGATAGGGCGGAAGCGATATACGCCTTCAACGCCGAGCTGCTGCGCGGCCTGAGGGACATAATCCCCTGTGTCAAGATACAGGCCGCCTGCTATGAGATGCTTGGAGCTGACGGCATGGACTGCATGGAGAGGAGCATAGCGGAGGCAAGACGGCTGGACTTCGTCGTTATAGTTGACGCCAAGCGGGGCGACATCGGCGCCACCGCCGCCGCCTACTCCGCGGCATATCTCGGGCCAGGCGCGCCTTACGAGGCCGATTTCCTCACAGTAAACCCGTACTTCGGGCAGGACGGCGTTCAGCCCTTCATAGAGGACTGCGAGAGGACGGGGCGCGGCATCTTTGCCCTCGTCAAGACATCGAACCCGTCTGGACGAGAGTTTCAGGACTTGATCGTCGAGGACGGACGCCCGCTTTACGAACATGTCGCCGAAAGGGTGTCGTCGTGGGGGGCCGCTTCGGTCTCCGTCGAGGGCTACAGCTCCGTCGGGGCCGTAGTCGGAGCGACGTACCCGGTGCAGGGCGCCAGGCTTAGGAAGCTCATGCCGCACACGTTCTTCCTGCTGCCCGGATACGGGGCGCAGGGGGCGGCAGCGGCGGACCTGGCCGGCTGCTTCGACGAGTCCGGGGGCGGTGCCATTGTCGCCGCTTCCAGGAGCATAATATGCGCCCATCAAAAAGCTGGAACCGGCGACTTTGTTGGGGCCGCGAGGTCAGAGGCAGCGCGAATGAGGTCGGAGCTGTCCTCCGCGCTCGGCAATGCCTAGCCGCGTCAGGGACTCTCTCGTCAGAGTGCTATCCGTCACACGAATTGCCCCAAGAGTGACGGAGCTGTCGCTGAAGTTTCCGCCAGGCGTCATCATGAGTCCTGGCCAGTTCCTCCAGATCGAGACCGGCGTAACGTTCCTCCGAAGGCCGATAAGCGTCGCCGGCTTCGACGAGGGGACGTGTACAGTGCGGATAATTGTGCAGGACGCGGGAAGGGGAAGCCATGCGATATCGAGGCTCGCCCCAGGCGACGGGATAAAAGCCATGGGTCCTCTCGGCAACCCATTCCCGATGGACGAGATAACAGACGGCCTGAGGGATGGCAGGAGGATATGGCTCGTCGGGGGTGGAATAGGAATCGCTCCCCTGATCTTCATAGCTGATAGCGTAAGGAGCAAAGGACTCGTTATCGACAGCTTCGCCGGGTTCAGGGACGAGGAGAGCGTATGGGGTTTGCGCGAGCTGGAGAAGTGCGGAAATGTCACGGCGTCGATTGGCGGCTTCGTCACGGATTCACTGGACAGGGCCATGGAGACCGCGCTCCCGGATTCTGTGATGGCCTGCGGGCCGAGGCCGATGTTGAGAGCGCTTCAGGCGATATGCGCCGAGAGGGGCATACCGGGCAAGGTCTCGCTGGAGGAGCGCATGGGGTGCGGAATTGGCGCCTGCCTCGTCTGCAGCTGCGGCGTTTGGACCGATGGAGGACGCGATTACAGGAGGGTGTGCCGGGACGGTCCCGTGTTCGACATGGCGGAGGCGATAATATGAAGATCGAACTTTGCGGAGTGGGGTTGAAAAACCCTCTGATAGCGGCTTCCGGCACGTTCGGTTTTGGGCGCGAGTACGACGAGCTTTACGACATATCCTGCTGGGGCGCGATATCGGTGAAGGGAATCACGTTGAACCCAAGGACCGGGAATCCTCCGCCCCGCATTGCGGAGACGGCGTCGGGAATGCTGAACAGCGTAGGACTCCAGAACCCCGGCGTGGACGCTTTCATAAGGGACGAGCTGCCCCGACTCGTGGAGCGTGGAATAATCGTCATCGCGAACGTGTCCGGGTCGACCGAGGAGGAGTACTGCGAAGCGACAAGACGCTTATCTGACTCTCCCGTAGCCATAGTGGAGCTGAACATCTCCTGCCCCAACGTCAAACAGGGAGGCGCCCAGTTCGGGACGTCGGCGGCGAGAGCTCATGAAGTGACCAAAATGGTCAGGAGCTGCTGCCGACAGCCACTAATGGTCAAGCTGTCGCCCAACGTCGCGGACATCGCCGAGATATCGAAGGCCGTAGTGGAAGCTGGAGCGGACGTCCTGAGCCTCATAAACACTATCACAGGCATGGCTATAGACACGAGGACGCGCAGGCCGGTGCTTGCCAACATAACAGGCGGACTCTCAGGGCCGGCAATAAAGCCTGTGGCTCTCCGCATGGTCTGGCAGGCGGCTCGCGCTGTTGGCGTCCCGGTCGTCGGCATGGGGGGCATAGAATCCGGCGACGATGTCGCGCAGTTCATAATGGCGGGGGCTTGCGCCGTCATGATAGGAACGGCCAATATAATGGACCCGATGGCAGGGCCGAGAATACTGGAGGAGTTCAGGGTATATCTCGAATCAGAGGGCATAACCGACGTCCGCGAACTAGTGGGTTCGCTGGTGACTGACGAGACATCTGCATAAGAAAGGAATTGTGATATACTTTCATCCACCGGATTTGTGGGAGGCGATTGGAAGGACATGGAACAAATACCACCGACACATGATAAGACGGCGCGGATACTCGATGAACTGGGTGTGCTGCACACTGGGCACTTCCGTCTGACATCTGGGCGTCACAGCGACAAATACATGCAGTGCGCAAAGTTGTTCGAACACCCGGCGGAGAGCGCCGAACTCTGCTCCGACCTGTCGGAGCGGTTCTGCGACGTGGACCTCGTCGCAGGGCCTGCCATAGGAGGCATAATCATGGCCTACGAGGTGGCACGCGCCCTGGGCGTGAGGAATATATTCGCGGAGCGCGAAAACGGTGCCATGACGTTCCGCAGGGGTTTTGGCGTGTCGCCGGGCGAGCGGGCACTCATCGTCGAGGACGTCGTCACCACTGGTGGCTCCGTCAAAGAGGTGATCGAACTGCTGAAAGCGAAGGGCGCGGAGATCGTGGGAGTTGGTTCGATCGTGGACAGATCGGGAGGGAACGTCAGCTTCGGCGTCCCGTTCTTCTCATTGATGAGAATGGAAGCCCAGACGTGGGAGGAAGCGGAGTGCCCGCTCTGCCGCAAAAACCGTCCGATCGTGAAGCCCGGGAGCCGGAAAGAATAGGGCCAACCGGAGGACCAGGCGCCTCAGAAATAAAATAACAAAATAAGGTTCAAACAACTCAGGGCAGGCTCCAAACCCCAGGCAAGAAAATAACAAACCTCGCTGGCCTGTTGCGAGAACAGGTGTTAAGCTATGTTTACCAAGAACAAAAGCTTCACCAGCGAGGTGTGATTATTATGTCGGAAAA
>JAITNX010000027.1 GCA_031290235.1 Synergistaceae bacterium
CAAAGTCATGCTCTTTTTGACTTGGTAATAGCCCTACAGTCATCAACGCTGATGACTGTGTGACGAATAAGAACTTATCCATAATATCTGGCAGCCGTCTGGGATGATCTGGCTGACGCTGACTGACGTTTTCGGATTCCGATGCCATCCTGACGAAGTCATCCTTCTGACGAGGGACGACAGGTATATCGAATTGACGCTTTAAAGTATAGTCTGCTTTTTACGATTCACCCTTTGTTTTTTTGATTTCAAATTGGCATTATCTGGAGGGCGCGCTCCCTATCACGACGTTTGCCCGTACTTCAGGGTCTATTGCGTCCTCTGTTATAAACTCGTCCGTTATCGCCCCCGGTGTTAGCTCATGTGCTATGTACTGAAATGTGTTCCCGAGCGCCCGGAACGCCTCTGCGACGTCAGGGTCGAAGTGTCGTCCGCTTTCGCTCATTATAAACTCTATGGCCTCGTCGTGGGGCATCGGAGGCTTGTACACCCTCGGGCTCACAATCGCGTCATAGACGTCAGCAATAGCCATGAGACGACCGGGGATCGGGATCTCGTCGCCCTTGAGTTTCCTAGGGTATCCACTGCCGTCCCACTTCTCGTGGTGAGTCCAGGAAATTTCATCGGCGAGCTTCAAAAATCGATTGCCTGGCAGGCGTGATACCAGCTTGCTTAGTATCTCATGTCCATAGGTCGCGTGTTTTTTGATCTCCTCGTATTCGTCTGGGGTCAATCTGCCAGGCTTCAGCAGTATATGGTCCGGAACGCCAACCTTGCCGATGTCGTGAAGGGTCGCCGCTGTGCCGAGGTCGGTGGAGTGAACGGAGGACAGAAAAGCCTTGAACTTCGGGTGCTCTCTCAGCTTCACTGACAGGGCCTCTACGTAATATCTTGTGCGCATAACATGGTCAGCGGTCTCGGAGTCCCGCGTCTCAGCTAGGCTCGCCATTGCTTCTATTATCACACCCTGCGTCACGGCCAATTCTTGCGTGCGCTCCCGGACTTTTATCTCCAGCATCTCATTCTGTTCCTTGAGCGCCTTTTTTGCGTTCAAAAGGGACAGATGCACATCAAGCCTCGCCTGCACCTCGAGTATCGCGAAGGGTTTTACCATATAGTCTACGGCCCCCAGCTCAAAACCTCGGGCCTTGTCGTGTATGTCCGTCATTGCTGTGAGGAATATCACAGGGATATCGACAGTCGCTGGGTTTTCTTTGAGCTTTATGCATACGTCATAGCCGCTCATCCCGGGCATCACCACGTCGAGCAGGATTATATCAGGAGGGGTTTTTTCCACTATAGCAAGAGCGGACTCTCCGTCCATCGCCGTGTAAATGTCGTATCTGTCGCTCAGCGCCGCCTCCAATATGTCAATGTTGAGCGCTGTATCATCTACAGCCAATACGCAGCTTCTACTATCCGCTACTTTCGCGTTTGTGTCCATTTACCTACCCTCTTTTTAGCTCTCATTCGTATCCATCCTGTTTATTCTAGCCCATTCAAACATCGCCAGCGCTAAGGCTACCGATGCGTTCAGGCTCCCGAGGACTCCCTGTGTCGGGATCCCGAGTATTTCGTCGCAGGCTCCGGCCGTTGTCCTGCCGAGTCCTTTTCCCTCTCCGCCCACAACCAGCAGAACTCGCTTCGGCAGTGGATCGGCGTATATGCTTTTTTTTGCCCCAGCGTCAAGCCCGACTGCCCACAGCCCGTTTTCCTTGAGCTCCCGCACCGCTTCCGCCACATTTCCGGTCGAAGAGAGGGGAAGGCGAAGCGAAGCGCCAGCGCTTGTTTTCGAGACAACCCCTGTCGGCAGTGAACTCCTGCGCAGTGGGAAAGCCACGAAACTCGCCGCAGCCGCTTCTGCGGATCTTATCATCGCCCCTAGATTGTGCGGGTCCTGCACATGGTCGAGCAAAACCGCCAGAGCCGACAGCGGAGGCTTCGGTAAAAGGCCGACCGCCGATCCTATGTCGATCAGCGTGGATGGTGCGATAACCGCTACAACCCCCTGGTGATTAACGCCTTCAGCCATCGCCTCTATCGCTTTCGGCTCCGCCATAGAAAGCGGAATCCCAGACGCTTTGCAAAGGCCCGTAAATTTCGAGAGAGCGCCCCGCTGCATGGTCTTTGACACCACGACCTTCATGCACCGTGTTGGGTCTCCCTCTAATAATGATATCACAGGATTGCGGCCCCAACAAAGGTCTTCTCGTCGTTTTTCGCGCCCGCCCCTTGGCGACCGCTGGGAAAGGTCAGTCATGCCGGGCTTCATTGTCATCCGAGGAGTTCTTTAAAGTACTCCCGCAAATACGCTCCCGTATAACCAGTCTCCGACATCGCGACCTGTTCAGGTGTCCCCTTCGCCACAACTCGTCCCCCTCGTATGCCGCCCTCCGGTCCCAAGTCTATCAGATAATCCGATGACACAAGGACGTCGAGGTTGTGCTCTATCAGCAACACCGAGTTCCCCTGTTCGACCAGTTTATGAAGGAGGATCAGGAGTTTTTTCACATCGGTGTAATGCAGTCCCGTTGTGGGTTCGTCCAAAAGATAGAGGACGTTCCCGCGAAATCTCTTCCCGAGCTCTGTGGCGAGCTTCACTCTCTGGGCCTCTCCGCCGGAGAGGGTAGTGGCCGACTGTCCCAGTTTTATATATCCCAGCCCCGCTTCTTGAATCACACCCAGCCTGGAGAATATTCTCGGGATATCCTTAAAATGTTCAGCCGCCTCATCGACGGTGAGATCAAGAATGTCCGCTATAGAGAGACCCTTGTGGAGA
>JAITNX010000034.1 GCA_031290235.1 Synergistaceae bacterium
GCGGAGTACGACGCCGCCCGCAGGGAGGGGCGTCAGGCCGCGCTCGTGACGCGCGAGGCCGAGGCCTCTTTCACCATGGCGATAACCGGGATAGAACCCGATGTGCCAGTCGAGGTAGATGTGGACTTTGTCGCGGTCATGAGGCCGACTGACGTCGGAGGGTGGGAGCTGCGGTTTCCTCTGACGGTCCCGCCCCGCTTTATAAGGGAGGACGAGGCCGGCTCGCCCCAGGCCGCGTCGAACCCCCTGTCGGTCTCGATTGATCCGGGACACAGGTTCGATATGGAGATTGAGGTTAGGGACGCCTGGGGAATAACCTCGCCGACTCATGGGATATCAATGACAGAAGACGACGGCTCTAATGTGGTGAAGCTGGAAGGCGGCAGCGTCGTGCCGGACAGGGATCTGAGGCTTTTATGGAGGCCGCTGATCGGAAACGAGGTCCTAGGCGGCGCGCTCTACTGGGAGACGGACGGCGACGAGACTTACTTTCTGCTGCTGGCGGGACAGGGGAAGGACGTTTCGAAACTGGCCGAACCGATGCGTCGCGAGGTGTCGCTGCTTATAGACCACTCCGGCTCCATGAACGGACCCAAATGGGAGACGGCGGATTGGGCGGCTCAAAAATTCTTGATGGACCTGAGGGACGGCGACTTTTTTGACATAGCTTTCTTTCATAACGACGTATTTTTATTTTCAAACGAGATGCTCGGCGCTAACGCCAAAAATATCGAGGAGGCAGTGAAATTCGTCACTGACAACAAATCGTCTGGAGGGACTGAACTAGGAGTAGCTCTGGAACGAATGCTTTTGATCCCGAAAATTCCGCCGGACGAAAGGCTTGCCCGCCAGCTTTTGATAATAACTGACGCGCAGGTGTCGGACTCAGGGCGCATCCTCGAACTCGCCAGGCGCGAGTACGGGAGCGCGGACCGGCGAAGGATAAGCGTATTGTGCGTCGACGCCTCACCGAACTCGACCCTCACGAACAGACTCGCGGAGAGGGGAGGAGGAGCAGTCTCATACCTCACAAGCAGCCCAAACGCAGAGGACGTGACTACGGCGGTCGACTCCATCCTTTCAAGATGGTCGGCGCCGGTTACCGAGAGCGTGACACTGGAGCTCGAGGCAAACTCCCTGCGAATAGCCGGTGGGATTGGGACGCCCGCCGCGTCGAGTGGCGTCGCCCGCGCGGACATGGGCAGCCTGATGGGAGGTTCGTCGCTGTGGGTCGTTGGCCGAGCCTCCGGACTGAAATCGTGGGGCGAGGCTAAGACAATCTTTGACGGTAAAGCCGTCAGTCTTGACGTAAGAAGCACTGGAGGCTCGGGCGACGCGATAAAGGCTATCTATGGCGCGCGCCAGATACAGGAACTCGAGTTCGTGAAGGGATCGGGTTTATCTGGCGACGACCTAGTCAGCGCCCTGGATGAACTCGGATACAAGACGGAGAAAGCCGGTGGGACCGTCTACTACGAGAACAATAAATTCGTGGCGGGCGAGGCTCTGGACCGTCTGATCGTCGGCGAATCCTTAAAATTTGGAGTTGTGTCGAGCATGACGGCGTTCGTGGCGTCGCGCACGGAGAAGGGCCGCCCCGCAGCCGGCACGGTTCAGGTCTCGAATGCCCTGTCGCAGGGCTGGAGCGAAGATTTCGTCTCCGGACGATTTATGCTCGCCCCCGCGATGCCGAAGGGTTTGGAGATGGGCTATGCGGGGCCAAAGGCTTCGGAGACCAGATCTAGCACATCGGAAGCCTCGCAGCGACTGATAGTTGAATCGTTGAGGTCGTCGAGCGGGAGAAATCCGGAGAAGACGAGTGAGACCGCGATTTACGACTCCAACGCCGAGATCCCCGGCGGCGGCGAGGTTTTGCTGAAAAAGATCGCTGGTTCCGGCAGGATCTCAGGAATCATCCTGTCCGGCGATTCTATCAAGTCCCTTTCAGGCGTTAAAAATTCGCAAAACCTAGTGATCCGCGTTTACGTCGACGGCGGAACCTCCCCGTCCGCCTCGGTCAGGTTGTCCGACCTCGTCAAGCTGAATGGGAGAAGACCCCTCAACCTCGCGTACAGCAGGACAGTCCGCTTCGCGCTGGCCAACGAGGGTTCTGATTCGGCAGTCCTTGACGATCTGTCGCTCTCGATCTTCTGATATCTGGAGGAGACCGATGATAAAGGCGCTGGCCGCACATACATCTGAGATTGACGACGCCGAGCTAGCTGTCGCGGACATAATGGAACAGCTTGACCTGGAGCCAAATCTGCTAAAAAATTCCGTAGGAATCATCACATGCTACCTGGACTTTATCGATAATGGCACGGTCAAGGCCATCTGCGCCCTTCTGCCATTCGATGTAGTGGGGATAAACACCCTGGGCTGCGCCACGGCCTCCTTGGGAGGAGGGACAACGCTCGCTCTGTTCGTCCTGACGAGCGACGACGTCTCGTTCTCAGCTGGGGTGTCCTTGCCGGTGCTGCCAGAGGGCGGAAAAGCTATATCCGAGCTTTACGAAAAAACGTCCGCCGGTCTGGGCGGCAAACCGAACTTCGGCCTCGTCTTCGCTCCTTTTATTTTGGGGACGGCCGGAGATATTTTCGTGCGCCGTCTCGACGAGCTCTCTGGCGGAGTTCCGCTATTCGGCTGCACGCCGTCCGATTTCACCATCGGCCACAGAAGCCCGCAAGTGATATATAACGGCGAGACATACCAGGGATCCATGGCCATCGTTCTCATGTCCGGCAATCTAAACCCAAGGTTCTTTCTGTCGGGTGTCTCCGAAAAAAAAATCTCGAATCGCAAGGCGGTCGTTACCGCGTCGGAGGACAACATCCTCAAGGAGATCAACGGGACTCCCGCCGCCGAATTCCTAGATTCGCTCGGTCTATTGTTAAATGACGGGAGCATAGCGGGAGCAATGGGGCTTGTGCATCTCGTGATGAATTTTCCTGACGGAACGCCTCCTGTTATTCGCGTGATACAGGAGCTGACACCGGAGGGATATCTTAAAATGGGCGGGCTGGTCCCAGTCAACTCGACCCTTGCCGTCGCCGCGCTGGACTACGACGACGTCATAAAATCCCTGTCGGACGTCATGAAAGAAGCAAGACGCGACCCCTGCGACCTGTTGTTCATAATCTCGTGCATGGCGAGAAATTTTGCACTGGGACTGGACGATATGGACGAGATCAATCTGGTCCGCGCCACAATAAAAGACGGCACGCCGTTTTTATTCACTTACACATCGGGGGAGTTCAGCCCTGTCCAGCGTCACGACGGGACGACAGCGACCCGGCACCACAATGTCACGCTCGTTGCCTGCGCTTTATAATGACTCTCGGGACAGGCGCGGCTCCTGTCGTCTTTGAGCCGGACATTATCATCCTTATTTGTTACGCTATATAGGGGGGAGTTACTTATGAAGGTCGGGTGTGTAAAGGAGATCAAGAACAACGAGTTTCGTGTCGGTCTGACGCCAAGCAACGTGAAATCCTATGTTCAAGAAAAGCATCAGGTGTTCGTGGAGCGCGACGCCGGAGTCGGTTCAGGGTTTTCGACGAAGGAGTATCAGGACGCCGGCGCGGCTGTTCTGGATTCAGCGGAGAAGGTCTGGAACGAGAGCGAGATGATAATTAAGGTCAAGGAACCTCTGCCGGAGGAGTACAAATATTTTCGCGAGAATCTGATCTTATATACCTACCTCCATCTTGCGGCAGATCGGCCGCTCACCGATGCCATGCTTGAATCCGGCATAACCGGCGTCGCTTACGAGACGCTCCAGGAGCGCAACGGCTCGCTTCCTCTGCTCGCGCCCATGAGCCAGATCGCCGGGCGCCTCAGCATCCAGGAAGGCGCCAAATATCTTGAAAAACCGTTCGGCGGCTCCGGCGTCCTTCTGTCCGGAGTGCCGGGAACGCCAAAGGCAAATGTTGTGATCCTGGGCGCCGGGGTGGTAGGGTCGAACGCGCTGAAAATAGCCATAGGCATGGGTGCGAGAGTTTCCATATTGGATCTGAACCTGGAGCGCCTGGCCCATCTGGATGATATCTACGGAAACGAAGTTCAGACCTTGCACAGCACTCCGATTTCGATAGAAGAGGCGGTCGCGGACGCGGACCTCGTGGTCGGCGCCGTGCTCATCCCAGGCAAGGCCGCGCCAAAATTGCTCAAGCGCTCGTACCTGAAAAACATGCGCCCCAGCAGCGTCATCGTCGACGTGGCCGTCGATCAGGGCGGTTGCTGCGAAACAACGAAGGTAACATACCACGACAACCCGACGTTTGTCGTCGACAGCGTGCTGCATTACTGCGTGGGCAACATGCCTGGCGCGGTTCCCAGGACATCCACCATAGCCCTGACAAACGCGACCCTAACCTACGGTCTTCAGATTGCCGGCAAAGGTCTGAAAAAGGCGTGTTCGGACAACCCAGCCATCTACTCAGGTGTCAATACGCTTGGCGGCG
>JAITNX010000045.1 GCA_031290235.1 Synergistaceae bacterium
CGCAGGGCACGGCGCGGAACTCGGCTGTGGGCGTCGGGACGCAGACAGCCGCGGCGCTCACAACCGCCGACTTGACGAGCGGCGCCGCCCCGAGCGGCCTCACTGGGTCCTGGGCATACGCGGCGGGCTGCTACCCGCAGGTGCCGGCGCTGACGTCGAGCGTCAACGCGCTCGTCCGCGCGATATCCGCCCTCGGCAGTGTGCCGGTGTTCTTTGGCAGCGACACGGACACGTCGGCTTATGTCACGTCTATGCTGAAGTTTCCCAAGGCCGTCGGATCGACCCCTGTAACCTGGTCGGCCTCGCCGTTCGTCCTCGACTTGCACGACATCGGAGACGAGTATTTGTATTCCGGTTGGACCTCGCCGGGAAGCGTCACAGTCACGGCGAGCGCCGGCGGCGTGTCGAAAAATTTCATCCTGGCGCTCACAGGGACTCTCGCCCTTCGGGAGGTTCATTTCGACCTGAGGTACATCGGCGGGACGCCGCCGAATCCGTTCGTCGTGATGAACGGCTCTACGATATCCGAGCCGGCTTCTCCTACGAGAGCCGGGTATATATTCGACGGCTGGTTCACA
Organism: Synergistaceae bacterium; assembly: GCA_031290235.1. Taxonomy (GTDB): domain Bacteria; phylum Synergistota; class Synergistia; order Synergistales; family Synergistaceae; genus JAIRWR01. The sequence continues at coordinate 579 of JAITNX010000045.1, forward strand.
GACGTGGCCCGCACTACGCGGTGGAATTTTTCCACGAACCCCGTTACGGCCGATATGACGCTGTACGCCGGTTGGCTCGCCGTCCCCATCGGGATAAAGGCGACCGTGAACGGGACGGTATATATTTTGACGTCCTCCTCAGACGGTTCGGAGTGGTCGGTCACTCTTCCAGCGGGCGTCAGCAACAGGGCGGTCTCGCTCGACATTTCGCTTCCCACCGGGGCGGCACTCTCCCCGCCGCTCACCGGGCCGCTCGACTTCTCCGGCGGTCCGCGCGTCTTCACGTGCATCGCCGCCGATGGGACGACATCGGAGTTCACCGTGAACGTCGCCGCTGGAACGGGTGCTGTGAACGCGCTTCGGTCCGTCGGGATCGGCAGATTCCCGCTGACGCTTTCACCCGGCCAGAGCTTTGAGACCGAGGTGAACTTCGAGACGGAGGACGGCTCCTCTCCATTTCCGGCCCCGACGATAAGCGCCGGGCTTGACAGCGAGAGCGCGTCGCTCGTCAGTGCGGATGTCGTCTCCCGAGATTTCGTAGTGATAACGGCACTTTCAAGGAGGGATCCGGAGGAAAATCGGCGCGGAGCCGCCAACAGCGCCATATACGGCAGGGCCGTCATAACGATCACCGCGACGCAGACTCTGCCCGACGGCTCGACGCTGAGAAACCAGATCACGAAGAGCCTGATCGTCGGCGACGAGCTCATGACTCAGATCGCACTCTCGGATGACGTCATAGACGTTTTCGAGAGGGCGAACGGGGAACTGGCGTCAAGCGACGTCACCATCCTCCCGGGCAATACGCAGCCACCGATGGATGCGGGCGATGATTGGTATCTGGTGAGGGATCTGGACAACGCGGATATAGTCATAATGGCTCCGGAAGGCGACCATCTGCCGGACTGCTTTGCGCCAACCGGCAAGGATGCCGCCAGCATCACTATCGGTCTCGAAAGCCCTCCGACTGAGGGCGCGAAGGGACTCGTCCCCATGACGTATATCGTAACGACGAGGCGGAATGAGCTGGAGCCGATCTTCGGCGCGGAGATGACGTCCGCGATACTCGCGGCGCCCATGGCCCATCTGAGTGAAATTTTCGAAGAGCTTGTCATTCAGAAGGAAATTCAACAGGGCGCGCGGGCCGGCTGGTTCACCCGTCTCGTCGACGGAGTGTTGAAGCCGGAGGAGGCGGTGTCAATGGGAATCCTCGATATCATAGGGGGTGAATCCCTGACGATGGCGCTGTCCTATTACGTGCTGGACGATTCGACGCTGGAGGCGTTCGTGCGGGACGGTTATCTCATAGTGCCTGATGGGTCGAACGACGGGATCATAGCCGACCCCATCTGGTTCAACAGATGGCGCGACGGCTACGAACCCGGCGGAAATTCGTTGTCCGGCAGGAGTGGCAACGGCAGCGGCTGTAACGCGGGTCTCGGCCTCGGCGCGCTCCTTGCCGCCGGCGCGGCTCTGGTACTTCGCAAGAGTTTCTCCATACGTAATCGTGATTCTTTTGGCGATTGACGTATAATGCAGGCATAGGAAGGGGGGTTGTACTCATGAAACAATCTGTAACCATAAGCGTTCCTGTTCCGGAAGAAATCCTCCTGTCACTGCGGGTGGAAACGAGTGAGTTTGCGTCGCAGATGAAAACGCTGACCGCTCTGAAGCTGTGCGAAAACCACAAACTTTCCATTGGTCAGGCGGCTGCGCTGGCCGGGATGAATGAGGCGGATTTCATCAAGGTTTTAGGACAAAATAAGGTTTCGATATTCGGTTCGGCCTCTGAGATCGCGGAAGATTTCCGCAATGCGTAACCGAACAGTTGTCTGCGATTCCACGCCGGTTATTGCGTTGCTCGGGATCGGGCGCTTGGATATTTTGAAAGAGCTTTATGAAACGGTAATTATTCCAGAAGCTGTCCGCAAAGAAGTTGTCATCAAAGACGCGCGCGCCCTTGACGGTTATAATTGGATTCAAGTAAAGCCCATCGCCAACATAACGGCAAAGGAAGCGTTTACTGCCGCGTTGCACGACGGAGAGGTTGAGGCTATGCTGCTCGCGAAAGAAACCATCGCCGACCTCATCATTATGGATGACAGTTTAGCGAGGAAGCACACGAAATACCTGAATCTGAACGTCACCGGTACGATCGGCGTCCTGCTTCGGGCAAAGGCGGAGGGTATTATCATAGATATCAAGCCTGTTTTAGACGATTTGATTCAATTTGGGTTCTATATTTCCGACGATATTTGCAAAGAGGTGCTGCGCCTCGCTGGCGAAATGACGGTGTAAAAATTCACGCCCCTGCTTTTTCCTTCCGCATGATTGGAGACCTCCTCCAATGAAAGCCTCTGTTCTCCCTCAGTCATTGGAGTATGCCAACGTAATAAAAGCATTGTCGGCCGGGGTGAAATAAGTTGCGCTTTTTTAGATCTCCCGAGGGATTGACTTTAAGTCGTCCAGGAGATATCGTATTCAAGTTAATGATATTTTGCAGCCCTTCGATGTCATCGCGAAAAAAAGGATTATGAAGGCCGTATGAGAATTACCGACTATCTGACGGAGCGGGAATTAATGAGCGAAGAACGTTTTGGACTTGCGGCGAGGATAAGGAACGCGGCACTCGGCGCGATATATAGACAAACCGGCAAGAGATTTGTGCCTGTCGCGGTGTCGAACAGGCACGTTCATCTTTCGCGTCTCGATATCGAGACGCTTTTCGGGGCCGGATATCGACTGACCCCACTCAGGTCGTTATCGCAGCCGAGGCAGTTCGCCGCGAAAGAGAGTGTTTCGCTCGTCGGGCCCAAGGGCAGGATAGACGGCGTCAGGGTTCTCGGCCCGGAGAGAAAGAGTTCGCAGGTGGAGATCTCCATCACGGACTCCTTCAAGCTCGGTATAAAACCCATCCTGCGCATGTCGGGGGACACGGCGAACAGCCCTGGCGGGCGAATCGAGACGAGTTTCGGAGCTGTGGATCTACGTGAGGGCGTAATAGTGGCCGCAAGGCATTTGCATTTGTCATTGGCTCAGGCAAAGTACTTGGGACTGACGGACGGACAGGTCATCTCGCTCAAGTCCGACGGGGGGCGCGGGATCGTGTTCGATAACGTGGTCGTCAGGAGCGGCGGCCAGTTCGACATGGAGGTCCATCTCGATACGGACGAGGCAAACGCGGCTATGCTGAAGGATGGGGACATTCTCGAAGTAGTGTGAGGCCGTTATAGGGGTGGCATTTTGGACGAGGGACAACAGAGGCTGCTGATCGATAGAATCGTACAGGAGGTGTTGCGCCGCATAAGCGCACTGGAGGCGAGGGATGAGGATGTCGCGGGCACTGTGGTGCTTTTGACGTCGCGGACGCCGTCGCCGGAGAGCGCGCTGGCAAAGCTGCGGCAGAACTTCGACGGGGGGTTGTCCTTCATCAATTTTGGCGTGAAAAACCCCTTTATGCTCCAGAATGTCATTGACGCGGGTCCTGAGTTGGAGGACCTCGTGACGGAAACGGTGGCAGGAGCGGCAAAGCTGGTGCTGCTTTCTCCGAGGATTGGGCTGCTGGAGAGCATAGCGAAGGGCGACGACCGTGATTTAGTCCCATACCTCGTTATACGCAGCCTGCTATGGGGAAGAAGCGTGAGCGTCCTGTTGGATTTCGAGCCGCCGCGCTTCAGGCGGAACACATTTTACGAGAAGCTGGCCGACATAATAACGACCCTTCAGGACATGGGAGTCAAGGTATTGACCTACAGCTGCGCGCAATATGCCGGCGAGGGGCTGACCCTCGTGACGGAGGCCGACGTGACGGAGGCGTGGAGGAATCATAAGACCGAAATAAGCTGCGCGCTGGGCGCGATTGTCACCCCAGCCGCAAAGGACAAGTCTAAGGAGCTTGGAATAAGGCTCAACTGAGCGTCGGTCTATACCTCGGGACGCCGGACAGGAGAGGCTAATGCAATTAGGCAGAGTAAAGGGCACAGTCGTCAGCACAAACAAGAGCGAGAAGCTGAACGGTCTGAAGCTGCTGATCGTAAAACCCATAGACATCGAGACATTCGAGGAAAAGGGCGGCATTATCGTGGCTATCGACGCAGTCGGCGCCGGAGAGGGCGAGGTCGTGATGTGCGTCGGGGGGAGTTCGTCCCGCCAGACGAACATCACTGACGGCAAGCCGGTCGATCAGTCCATCATAGCCATCATCGACTCGGTTGATATGAACGGCAGACGCATATTCGAGAAGTTTAAAGACTGATTGAACAAGAGGTTGAAGATATGGCGCTAAACGAGGCACAGATCAGACAACTTGTAAACGACGTCATTCGGGAAGTTAGCGGCTGCGATTCTCACGAGGCCTCGCTTGGAGCGCGGCCGGCAGCTTCGGGACAGTGGCTGTGCGATGATGCCGACGAGGCTGTGGCAAACGCGAAGCAGTCACAGAGGCAGCTCGCCAGGATGTCCCTCGAGCAGAGGGGAAGGCTTATAGCGGCAATGCGAGAGGCCGCCGTCAAACACGCCGTCGTGCTGGCCGAACTCGCGCACAAGGAGACTGGATATGGCAGTGTTGAGCACAAGACGCTGAAGAACCGTTTGGCGGCGACAAAGACGCCGGGTATCGAGGATCTCCACACGGCGGCGTACAGCGGCGACAATGGGCTGACAATAGTGGAGGGAGCGCCGTTCGGGGTCATCGGCTCCATAACCCCGTCAACCAACCCCACCTCGACCGTGATAAATAACTCCATCAGCATGATAGCGGCGGGTAATTCAGTCGTGTTCAACCCGCACCCCGCGGCGAAGGGCGCCTCGACCGAGACCATGCGCATTCTGAACGAGGCTGTGACAGCGGCGGGAGGTCCGCCGGCCCTTATGACCACGGTAAAGATTCCCACGCCGCAAAGCGGGACCGCCATAATGGGGCACAGTGATATAAAGCTGCTGTCCATCACCGGAGGCGAGGCGGTCGTCGCTGTTGCCATGAAGTCCGGCAAGAAGGTGATCGCGGCGGGTCCCGGCAATCCGCCGGTCATTGTGGACAACACGGCCATAATATCGCAAGCGGCGAAGGACATCGTGGATGGGGCGAGCTTTGACAATAATGTACTCTGCGTTGCGGAGAAGGAGGTCTTCGCCTTCGAGGACATCGCGGGAGATCTGGTCAGCCAGATGATTCACTGCGGGGCCCACAAGGTCTCCGGCTCGGACGTCGATAAAATAGTGAGTACGGTGCTGGAGAAGAGAGACGGAAAATACGTCGTAAACAGGGACTTCGTCGGCCGCGGCGCGACCCATATCCTACAGCGGAGCGGCGTCTCATATACCGGCAGCCCACGGCTCGTCATAGCCGAGGTTGACAAAAACCATCCGTTCGTGACGACGGAGATGTTGATGCCGGTGCTTCCGATCGTGAGGGTAAAGAACATAGACGAGGCTATCGAGGAGGCTTTGAAGGCCGAGCAGGGGAATCAGCACTCGGCCATGATCCACTCGACGAATATACGGAATATGTCCGCGGCCGCGGCGGCGCTCGACACTACAATATTTGTGAAGAACGCGCCCTCCTACAGCGGGCTGGGATTTGGAGGGGAGGGTTACGCGACGCTTACGATAGCCACTCCGACAGGCGAGGGCCTGACCAGCGCCAGGTCCTTTACGCGCGCTAGGAGGTGCGTATTGAAGGGCGATTTCAGAATCGTCTGAGTCGATTATGAACATAGCGGAGATGATTTGTGACGCCGGAGTCGTAGGCGCGGGAGGCGCCGGTTTCCCGACACACGCAAAGATAAACGCCGCCGCCCCGGAGTATGTCATAGCGAACGGAGCGGAGTGCGAGCCATTGCTGCGCGTGGATCAACAGGTCATGGAGTTTCACGCCGACGAGGTAGTGGAAGGACTGAGGCTCATCATGAGCCACACGAAGGCCAAACTGGGCGTGATCGCCCTGAAGGATCACTACGAGGGAGCGATTGCCGCGTTGAAACGATCACTCTCCGGCAGCGGCGATATAGGGCTTCATGTCATGAGAAGCTGCTACCCGGCGGGCGACGAACAGCAGATAGTGTACGAGGTCTCTGGGCGGGTCGTGCCGACAGGGGGGATTCCGCTCGATGTCGGGGCAGTGGTCTCGAACGTCAGCACCTTGATGAACGTGGCGGAGGGAAGCCGGCACGTGCCGGTGACCGAGAAATATGTTACGGTTGGCGGCGCGGTCCGAAATCCGGCGACGGTCAAAGCCCCAATCGGGATCTCCATGAAGAGGCTTCTCGAGGCCGCCGGAGGAACGACCGGGGAGTGCCGGTACATAATAGGCGGCCCCTGCATGGGCAGTGTCGTCTCTGACGCGGATATCCCAGTCACCAAGACCACCGGCGGGTTAATAGCGATACCGGAGGGGCATCCGCTGCTTCATAAAAAAAGCGATCAGATAAACATGCAGCTGATCAAGGCAGTGTGCTGCCAGTGTTCGCTCTGTACTCAGATGTGCCCGCGAAATTCGTTGGGCCTTCGCGTCGAACCCCACAAGGCGATGCGAAGCCTTGCCCAGGGGGTCGATCTGCTGAACGGCATAAACGGGGTGTTCTCCTGCTGCGACTGCGGGATATGCACGTATTACGCGTGTAACTTCGGGCTGAAACCATCGAAGGTAATGGGACGCCTGAAGGCTGGACTTCAAAAGGCCGGGGTAAAGCCGAAAAAGGAAGTTTACACGGAGACCGACAGGGGATTCGATACGAAAAAATTGCCAACATCGCGGCTGATTCACAGGTTGGGCATCGGGGAGTATGATGTGCCCGCCCCATTTGACGAGCGTCTCGTCGAGACCGACGCCGTGAGGATACCGCTTAAAATGCACATAGGCGCTCCGTCGAAACCGACCGTGTCGGTTGGGCAGATGGTGAGGAAGGGCGAGCTGATAGCGGATATACCGAAGGGAGCGTTGGGGGCAAGGGTTCACGCGAGTATATGCGGAACAGTGACCGACGTGACTGACGAGTACATGGAGATAAAGGTGTAGCGAATGAGACAGGCGCTTGGAATGGTGGAACTCATAAGTATTCCTGCCGGCATAGAGGCGGGCGACGCCATGCTGAAAGCCGCGTCAGTCGAGCTGGTGACGGCTCAGGCGGCCTGCGCTGGCAAGTACATAGTCGTGGTCTCAGGCGAGGCCGCCGCTGTGGAGGCCAGCGTCAAGGCCGGCAGGGAGACTTCGCCGGTTAAGTTGATCGACAGCATTGTCATACCGAATGTGGACGAACAGGTTCCGCTGGCGGTGAACATGTGCAGCGACCCTGGGAAAATAGAGACTCTCGGCGTGATAGAGACATTCTCACTATGCGCGGCGGTCATAGCGGCCGATGCCGCAGTGAAGGCCGCGAGTGTGCGCCTCATCGAGGTCAGGCTGGGCAGAGGGCTTGGAGGCAAGTCGTTCATAACCCTCACCGGAGACGTTGCGGCGGTGAGGGAGGCGATAAAAGCGGCCTCGGAGATCGAGGAAGTGAAGGGGCTGATGTCGGAGAGCGTAGTGATACCCTCGCCGCATCCTGATATAGTCAAGGCGATATTTTGAATATTTGAATGAAATTTTATAATCTGAGGAGGACGAACAATGTCCAAAGAGGCGCTTGGAATGGTTGAGACAAGAGGATTGATAGGGGCGATCGAGGCGGCGGACGCTATGGTGAAGGCCGCCAACGTCGCGCTTATCGGGAAACAGTTGATTGGCAGCGGACTCGTGACCGTCATGGTGCGGGGCGATGTCGGCGCCGTCAAGGCCGCCGTAGACGCGGGAGCGGCAGCGGCGAAGAGGGTTGGCGAGTTGTACGGCGTACACGTCATTCCCAGCCCGCATGGCGACGTGGAGGGCATACTGCCGACGCCGCAGGCGCCGGCAAAGCAGAGGGCATAAAGGGGCCGTGTACGCTGGGGAGGTCGTCGGATGCGTCGTCGCGACTGTCAAGGAGCCGAATCTGGAGGGGATACCGCTTTTGGTGGTGCGAATCATCGAGAACGGCAGCCCCGCCGGTTTTGTCGTGGCCGCCGACTCCACTCGTCAGGCCGGCAGAGGGGATCATGTTTATATGATAGGATCCAAGGAGGCGGCGCGAGTGTTCCGCAAGAATATGACTCCGGCGGATGCGGCGATTGTGGGTTTCATTGACGAATACAGGGAAGAGCTTTAGTAGTGAATATCTGAAAGGTGGAAGAGAAGAATGGAGAAATTGGCACTTGGAATGGTTGAGACCAGAGGTTTGATAGGCGCGATAGAGGCGGCGGACGCTATGGTCAAGGCCGCTAACGTCACGCTTATAGGCAAAGAGCAGATCGGCAGCGGACTCGTGACCGCCATGGTCAGGGGCGACGTGGGCGCGGTCAAGGCCGCTGTCGACGCCGGCGCGGCAGCGGCAAAGAGGGTCGGCGAGCTGTATGGCGTACACGTGATCCCAAGCCCGCACAACGACGTCGAGGGTATCCTTCCCGGCAAAAAATAGGGTACGCCGGTGAGAATCGCCAAAGTCGTCGGAAACGTCGTCTCCACGATAAAGGACGAGACGTATTGCGGATACAAATTGATGATTATCGAGTATCGGGATGAGTCCGGCCGTCCCTCCGGAGCGCGCCAGATCGCCTTCGACGGCGGACAGGCCGGGATTGGCGACGTGGTGCTTGTGAGCGCGGACGGCGGCGCCGCAAATATGCTGCTCGATAAGGAGATCATCGCGGATTTGACGATTTGCGGCGTGCTGGACAGCTGTACCTATGACGGAGAAACCAGTGTATTCTCCTGACGCGGAGGGCGAGATGGACATTGAAAAGATCGTGAGCGAGGTACTCAAGGAGGTGCGCTCCGGATGGGCGGTTGGCGAAAAACCGTCTCAGGATTCAATCCGGGCGTGGGAGGTTGCGTCAAAACTGGAGCACTCCCTGCTGAACCCAGACGTCAGCCTCGGCAAGATCCTCGAGGAGTGCGCCAATGCCCGCAGGTATTGCGTAGCGGCTGTATGTGTCGCGCCCTACTACGTCTCCGCGGCGTCCGAGGCCCTGCGCGGCAGCGGCGTGAAGGTCTGCGCCGCGATAGGCTTCCCGCACGGCTGTATGTCGGAGGCATCGAAGCTGACGGAGGCCAGGGAGTGCGTCAAAAACGGCGCTGACGAACTCGACGTCGCCATCAATATCCTCGCTGTGAAATCCGGTAAAATCGCCGACGCGAGGGACGGCTTCGAGCAGATAGCCGCGATAACCCGAGGGAAGACGACTCTAAAGGCCGTGTTCGAACACAGCGTATACTCGGACGATGAAAAAAGGGTCGTTCTGGAGATCGCGAAGAGCTGCGGAGCTGAATTTGTCAAGATACAGAACGTGCTGAGCGGGAAGGACGCCGAGGTTGACGACGTCAGGTATGTGAAAAATATTCTCGGGCGCAATGTGAAGATCAAGATCGACGGCGGGGTCAAGACGCTTGCGAAGGCCATGGCGCTTTTGTCCGCCGGAGCGGAGCGCATAGGGCTTACCGCGGCCATTGCGATAGTGAAAGAGGCGGAGGGAAAACTCTAATACTAATTATTGGAGGAAGACGATGAGCGCGATAGATATCAATGAGATAATCAGGCAGGTAACAGCGGAGATTTGCGCAAACTATGAGACTGCCGCGAAGCCTGCGCCGACGGATGAGTACAGCCCGGCATCCCTTGCCAAATACATCGACCACACCTTGCTGAAGCCGGAGGCGAGCCTCGACGACGTGCGCAAGATCTGCGACGAGGCGAAGAAGCATAACTTCGCCAGCGTGTGCGTTAACACGAGCTACATAAAGTTCGTTGCGGATTCACTCGAGGGAAGCGGAGTGTCACCCTGCTGCGTGGCAGGTTTTCCGCTAGGCGCCATGATCCCCGAGGCAAAGGCAGGCGAGGTTCTCTGCGCGGTCAATAACGGCGCGAAGGAAGTCGACATGGTGATAAACATCGGCGCGGTGAAATCGGGCGACTGGAAACTCGTTCACAAGGATATAGAGGGCGTCCTGGCCGCCGCTCGCGGAAGGGCCATAGTGAAGGTCATTATCGAGACCTGCCTCCTGACGGATGAGGAAAAAGTGAAGGCATGCGCCATAAGCAAACTGGCCGGCGCTCACTTTGTAAAGACTTCCACCGGTTTCTCGACAGGCGGAGCCACTGTGGAGGACGTGCGCCTGATGCGCCAGGCCATAGGCCCTGAGATGGGCTTGAAAGCATCAGGCGGGGTTCGGAGCTACGAGGATGCTGTCAACATGCTGAAGGCAGGCGCCACAAGGCTCGGGACCAGCTCCGGCACGAAGATCGTGTCCGGTGACGGCGGGGCGTAGCGCAAACGCGCGAACTGCGGTGTCTGCAAGGCGGTCTGCCCGAGCGGCAGGGCCGCGATAATCAATGGCGTCTACTGAGGCGGCCAGGAAGGGGACATCTATCATGAGAAAACCTATAATCGCGGGAAACTGGAAGATGAATAAGACGCCGTCCCAGACGGTGAAGCTCGTCGAGGAGATTAAAGCGCTCGTCAAGAACGCAAGATGCGAGGTCGTCGTCTGTCCGACTCAGACGTGCCTGTTTGCCGCAAGGGAGGCGCTGATGGGCTCAAATGACATTTCCCTGGGCGCCCAGAACATGTTCTTCGAGGAGAAGGGGGCCTTTACTGGCGAGGTCTCCTATGAGTCACTGCTGGAGCTTGGCGTAAAATACGTGATCCTGGGACATTCAGAGCGCCGCCAGTTCTTTGCCGAGACGGACGAGACCGTGAACAAAAAAGTTCTGAAGGCCATCGAAAAGAAGCTCATCCCGATCGTCTGCGTCGGGGAATCGCTGACCCAGAAGCAGCAGGGAGTCACCGAGGAGGTAGTGCGTATGCAGACGCGCATTGCCCTATCCGGTGTCAGCGCTGGGAGCGTGGAGGACGTCGTCATAGCCTACGAGCCGATCTGGGCGATAGGCACCGGCATGACGGCAACCAGCTCCGAGGCGAACGACACCATTCGCCGCATACGGGGGGCCGTAACGGAGATGTACACGCCAGAGGCCGCGCAAAAAGTTCGTATTCTGTATGGAGGCAGCATGAACGCGGGAAACGCGAGGGAGCTGCTCTCCACGAGCGACATAGACGGCGGCCTGATTGGCGGCGCCAGCCTGAAGAGCGAGGACTTCGCGCAAATTGTCGGCAGCCTGAACTGACCAAAAGGGGCAGGCGCAAACTCTGTCGGGAGCGCGCCGAGGTTGGTTCCCCCTCGATGCGCTGCCTCACTATTAGTTTGACGCGCATTTGCCCTTCGTCTCCAAACTCGCGCTTGACTACCGCGCTTTTTGAGCATATAAATATACATGCGGCTCGTCGTTTATGATTCCCTGTACTCTGTCGGCGGCGGCTGGAAGTGTCGAAATTATAAAAACCAACTATGACGGGCGATGCCCGATTTACACTCCGGGAGGTGTTTGATGGAAGTTGCCCTGGCAGAAAGAGTTGAACCGTGATTTTAAAATAAAACGAGGAGGTTTAAAAATGAAAAAT
>JAITNX010000103.1 GCA_031290235.1 Synergistaceae bacterium
GTTATGGACGCATACACAGGAAAAGCCCGTTCCGCGAACAGCTTATCCGGCGGCGAATCTTTTATGGCATCTCTCTCGCTCGCGCTTGGATTGTCCGACGTGGTACAGCAGAGCGCGGGGGGAGTTCGCCTTGACGCGATGTTCATTGACGAGGGGTTTGGTTCTCTCGACCCGGACGTGTTGGAGCTGGCGGTCAGAACGCTATTGGATATGACGGGCGGCGGACGCATCATAGGAATTATCTCTCACGTCGCCGAGCTTCGCGAGCGCATTGACAAGCAGGTGCGAATAAAGAAAACACCCGCTGGAAGCAAGATAAGTCTGTCGGTATGAGGCGCAATCGGTAGGAGGCCCCGTCGATCTTGAGGGGCCTCCTTTATTGCGCTACAGGACGGACTTTATAGCCCGAGCCGCATTTTGCGCGGCTCGTTGCGCCCCGCCGTCCTTCCAGCCCATCTTCATGCTGATGGAGACGCATCTGGAGAGCAGTTCGTCCGACTTGAACTTCACCTTCGAGTAGTCCTTCATGCCCTTCAATATATCGCTGCTGACCGGGCTGATGAACTTTCGGTTCTTGAAGTGGTCCCAGTTGCGGACGTAGTGCCAGTTGTTGTCGAACCAATGAAATACGCCCTCCGTCCCCGCCTCCTTCATAGCCTTTGCCGCGCTCCGCGCCAGCTCCTCCGTCGGCAGGAAGAACGTCAGGAACGTGGCCGAGTCTCCATCATGGTCCAGTATGGTCCTGAAAGTAACCTCGGGGATGGTCCCTATCGCGTCCTTGAAGATCTTCTTGTTCTCCTTGTGAATGGCTATGAATCTCTCGGCCTTGGCCGCCTGCGCCACCCCTATAGCGGCGTGAAGCTCTGTTATCCTATAGTTGTAGCCAAGGAACGGGTGATCCTCCAGACCCCTGTCGCTGTTTTTGTGATCGTGCCCGTGATCGTGATACCTCTCGGCCTTGTCGTAAACCTCCCGGCTGTTTGTGACCACCGCTCCGCCCTCGCCGCACGTGACCATCTTGTTAAAGTCAAACGAGTAACATCCAGCGTCTCCGATCGTTCCAAGCCCCTTCCCCTTGTACGTCGCCCCAAACGCCTGGCAGGCGTCCTCCAGCAGCAGCAGGTTCTTCTCCCTGCAAATTCCCTGGAGCTCGTCTATTTTCGCGGCGGCCCCGCACATGTGTACAGGCATCACGACCTTGGTCGCCGGAGTAATGGCATCCCTCACTGATTCGGGGCTGAGGCAGAGGGTATCGTCAACCTCAGCGAGTACCGGCGTGGCGCCCGCCATCATGATCGACTCGAAACTCGCCACAAATGTAAAGGGCGGCATTATTACCTCGTCCCCCGCGCCGACCCCAAGCGCGGCCAGGGCCGTCGTCAAGGCGGCGGTCCCATCCGCCACCAGCAGGGCGTGTTTCGCGCCTGTCAGCCCGCGAATGGCGTCCTCCATCTCGCGCGCCTTCCATCTGCCCTTCCTATTCGCGTCAAACCCATACCGCATTATCACGCCCGTCTCCATAACCTCGTCGATCTGGCGCTTCTCGCTCTCGTCGAACATCTCCCAGCCTGGCATCGTTTAATCATCCTCCCATGTACGAATTTTCTTTTTTTTTATCGCTTCATCGAACATCCGGACGTCGTCCGGGGTATCTATCTCTATGCTGTCGTCATCCGTCTCTATGCACTCGATCGTTCGCCCGCGCTCCAACATGCGCAGCATCTCCAGGCTTTCTGCCTTCTCAAGCGGCCCCTGTGGCCACGAGGCAAATTCGAACAGGGCGTCCCTCCTCCATGCGTATGGGCCGATGTGCTTGAAGTATTCAGTCCCCGGAGCGCGCTCGTAAGGTATCGGCGATCTGCTGAAGTAAAGCGCCTTATGGTTTATGTCGAACACTATCTTCACTATCGAGTCGCGCTTTATCTCGTCCCTGTTCTCTATCTTCTTTGCCAGCACGACAAGTTCAACTTCCGGGTCGGATGAGAGCGCCCCAACCATAGGATCGATCACCGCCGCGCTCACCATCGGATCGTCTCCCTGCACATTCAGCACAATCCGCGAAGGGATGAGATTGGCCACATAAGCCACCCGATCGCTTCCAGTCGGAAGATCGGACGGCGTCATCATAGCCTCCCCTCCGGCGGACCTGATAACCGAAGCGACACTCTCGTCGTCCGTCGCCACTATAACCCTGTCAACCAGCCTGCTCTGTCTCACCCCATCCAGCACCCACAGGACCAACTCCCTGCCGCCAAGTTTCAGCAGCGGTTTTTTCGGCAGTCTGGTGCTATTGAGCCGCGCCGGTATAACGGCAAGAGTATCTATAAAGGACATCCGATGAGCCTCCCCAGGCGTGATTCAATCTCCACCCCTACTGCCGCGTCATCCGCTTTCGTGAAAAACGCGTTGACCAGCACATGATACTCCGGAATGGAGTCCTTCATCCAGAGCAGTCTCATGCCAAGCAGCTCGTCCGAGATCAGTCCGACGTCAAATCCAAGCGACTCCAGCGAGTGCCTGGGTGTGCCGGGAATCCTGCATGGAGCGCTGTCCTTCCTTGCGCAGGACGGACAAACGCCGCACCCTCCAGCGGAAACTCCAACCCCTTCGGGGAAGAGTTTCTCGACCTCGTGAAGCAGTTTCAAAAGGGCCGCGTTTACGTCCTTAAATATTTTCCCCACATATTCCTTAGTTTTCTCATTTGTATCGAGCGGCGATAGATCATTCGCCGAGTGAGTGACTTTCACCCCAAAAAGACAGGCATGTCCGTACCCCAGTAAAAATTTCGAAACATCGAAGTCAAACGGAGGGCACGCCCAGTTCGCGCCATAGTTGCGGCATTCCTGGCAGAGCGCCAAAAATTTGTCCGAGAA